>JBHJIY010000098.1:0-37619 GCA_050042985.1 Phormidesmis sp.
ACTTATTACAGAAAGTTTTAACCAGATTGCCTACCTTTATTTTTTAGGAAGCGCTAGCATAATCAACTGTCTTTTTTGCAGCGATCGCACCCTTGCCAACCCATCTGCACCTTCTTGGCCCAACGCTGCAAGCACCTCTGCGACCGTCACTTCTGCTGAATCGTCATTGGGCTTGGCACACTTCTCCATCAGGGCAAACTCTTCTTCGGTAATCGAAACCACCTGATACTCATAGTTAAAAAAGCTGCGGCTGGGCCAGCCTTCGATACAAGGATGACGCTCAATCTTTGCCTCTAACAGGATCTCATCGTCAGCCCAGTCGGCTTTCTCTAGTGGCGGACGGCTCAGAAAGAACTCAAAGTGGGTCAGCTCAGGGTCGAGAATTTCGGTGAGTCGATAACGATCGCGCTCACCCAATCCTTCAGCCCTGGCCATCAGCTCAGAATCCTTGCCAATCAGCCGAGCCAAATCCCAGTACTGCGGATTTGAGAAGCCCACAAAATCCAATCCCGACGCGTCAATCAGCTCAAACAGGGTTTTAACGTTGTAATCGATCTCCTGCGGATGCACATACATATCAGCAAAGCATTCGTCGCGATGATTTTCCAGCGCCCAGCGAGTCTCTTCTCTTTTGCGCAGTCTGTTTTCTGCTGGCAGAGAAGAAAACAGACTGCGCCCAACTGCGACACCATCTATATAATCACCGCGTTTTTCGCCTTGTAAAAGTGCGATCGCCTCTTGAGTAAGCTGAATCTCTCGCCTTCCTAGCTCCGCATAGACAAAAATGTGAAAAATACCGCCCGGCTTCAGTTTTTTTGCCAGCGCCTGGATCCCTCTTATGGGGTCAGGCATATGATGCAGCACCCCGACACAGTTAATTAGGTCAAACTCACCAGGAATTTGCTCGACGTCGTAAATACTGAGGTTGTGGAAAGTGACTCTATCCGCCCCAGACCTTTGGCAGCGCTCTGTAGCAACTGCAATAGCACCCGCACTCAAATCCATTCCCACCACATCAGCCTCAGGGTTTAGATGCACCAGATACTCTGTGCCTACACCAGTACCACAGCCCGCATCAAGAATCCGAGCCGCCTTACTCGCTGGCTTACGCCCCGCACAAAAGCTGTAGGCCGATGGCCATTGCCAGCGCCAGTTATAGCCAGGCGGAGCCTCATCTAGCAAGGGCTCTGGTGGGAAAGGGTATGTATCGTACAGCTTGGCCACGGCGGAACTCACAGCATTGCTATCAACACCGCTATTGACAGAGTCAGGCTGAGCCGACTGACTAGAGGGACCAGAGAGAGGAATATTAGGGGTAACAGAAGACTCAGCCATAGAAGAAAACGATGAACATCTCAGCGACCTAAAAGTTTTTCAGGTATTTTTCTAGCATCGCCCATAACGCCTGCAAATTTCACCTGATCGAGTTCAACAATTTGGTCAGCCATTGGCCCTAATAGCTGACCAAATTGTGGCCCTAATAGACTCACTCAATCATCAAGAGAACAGAAATCAAACTTTACAAAGGTTCATATCTTTCTCAGAGAGCGCAGTCAATCTCGTATGATTTGGAAACTAAGCAGCAATTTACTCTGTGCGCATCGATGTTACACAGGCATCAAACAATACGGTTCTTAACAATCGAGTTGTTGCCTCTCAAAATCGTTCTAGGCTGAGAGTACGAGTCTTAAATTCTTATATATAGGGAGTCTTTGAGAACCCATGACAGTGACAGCTAGTGGCGGAAGCTCTGTAGCACGGCCCCAACTTTACCAAACCTTGCCCGCTTCCACGATTGCCCAGGCGGAACAAAAAGACCGCTACATCGAGCGCACCGAGCTAGGTGAACTCAAGACTTTCTTCGACTCTGGAATGAAGCGACTGGTGATTGCCCAAACCATCACTCGCTATTCGGAGCTGATCGTATCCCAGGCCGCCAACCGAATCTTTACCGGTGGCTCAGCGTTGGCCTACCTCGAAAAGAACGATGATGCCCCTGTAGAAATGCCCCTTGGCGGCGTTCCTCTCGACCAAAAAGAAGCTGCCAAGCTGGGGACAGCGACATTTGTGGCCTCTGATGGTGGTGGCGGTAGTAGCAACAGCGGCGGCGGGATCTTCAGCGGACTGCGTAACTTACTGGTTAACGACCCCGACGCAGGCATCACCCCAACTGGGTTCAGACCGATCAACGTATCGCGCTACGGCCCCAGCAACATGCAAAAGTCTCTGCGAGACATGAGCTGGTTCTTGCGCTATCTCACCTATGCGATTGTGGCGGGCGACCCCAACATCATCAAGGTGAACGTTCGCGGCCTGAGAGAAATCATCGAAAATGCCTGCTCCACGCCAGCGACCATCGTCGCACTCCAGACCATGCGTGGAGCCTCTGTCGGCTATTTCAAAGGTGACGACGAAGCTCAGAATTTGCTGCGGCAGTATTTCGACATTATGCTCACGGAGTTCAAAGGGCCCACTCCTTCAGACAAGCTGCGTCAGCGTGCCTCTAAAGACTTGCAGGGTCTGAAACTTCCCCAAATTTACTACAACGCTTCAGAAAGGCGGCCTGTTTACGCAATGAAGCCAGGGCTTGGCACTATTGAGAAAAAAGATGTCATTACAGCGGCCTATCGCCAAGTATTTGAACGCGACATAAAGCGGGCCTACTCTCAAGACATCTCTGACCTAGAATCCAAGGTCAAGAACGGCGAGATTTCGATGAAGGAGTTCATCCGCCGATTGGCAAAGTCTCCTTTATATAGAAAGCAGTTCTTTGAACCGTTTATCAACAGTCGTGCGCTGGAGCTGGCTTTTCGCCATATTCTAGGTCGCGGTCCTAGCTCTAGAGAAGAAGTGCAAAAATACTTCTCGATTGTTTCTGAAGGCGGCTTACCTGCGCTGGTTGATACGCTCGTCGACTCACAAGAATACGGCGACTATTTCGGAGAAGAGACCGTTCCCTACATTCGCGGACTAGGTCAAGAAGCTCAAGAATGCCGCAACTGGGGCGCGCAGCAAGACCTGTTCAACTACAGCGCACCTTTCCGCAAGGTACCTCAGTTCATTACCCTATTTGCCTCTTACGAGCAGCCACTGCCCGACCAGCACGTCTACGGTGTTGGCAACGATCCGTTGGAGATTCAGTTCGGGGCCATCTTCCCGAAAGAGACTCGCGACCCCAAAAACAACCCTGCGCCATTCAGCAAAGATACGCGCCGTATTCTGATTCACCAGGGCGCTGGCATCAACAACCAGCTCAGCAACCCTGCGGCCCGCCCACAGGCACCCGGCTCGCTGGGCGCGAAGGTGTTCAAATCCTCTGAAGCTAGCAAGAGCGTGCTAATCGATGCAGTTTACCGGCAGGTCTTTGGCCGTAAGCCATACGCTGGGCAGGAATTACGCGTTGCTGAGAGTCGGTTTAACAACGATGAGATTAACGTTCGCGAGCTAGTGAAGGCGATCGCCAAGTCAGAGTCCTTCCGCAAGACCTACTGGACGTCGCTCTACGTGATGAAAGCAGTTGAATACATTCATCGTCGCTTGCTCGGTCGCCCTACCTACGGTCGCCAAGAAACGAACAGGTACTTCGACATCTGCGCTAAACAAGGATTCTATGCGCTAGTCGACGCCATTATCGACTCGCAGGAATACACCGAAAGCTTTGGTGAAGATACAGTGCCTTACGAGCGGTATTTAACGCCGGGCGGGCAGGCAATGCGATCGCTACGTGTTGGCGCTATCCAAGAAACCGGCGCACGCGTTGAGCAAAAGGCCACACCTCGCTTTATCGAGCTAGGGGCGGTTCAAGCCGACAGGCCACAGCCAGAAGTCAGCCAGCGCATTCGACAAGGCGTCAGCGTTCAGCGCGAACAGACCAAGCGCTTTAAGCTTACAACCTTCGACAAACCAACCGTTAAGAAGGTGGCAGCAGCGGCCTACCGTCAAATCTTCGAGCGCGACATTGCGCCCTACGTCATTGACGGCAGTGAGTTCTCCGAACTGGAGAGTAAGCTCACCAATCGCGAGATTAACCTAAAGGAATTTGTTGAAGGGCTTGGCGGCTCAAAGCTTTACATCAAAGAGTTCTACGCACCCTATCCCAACACGAAAGTGATTGAGCTGGGCACCAAGCACTTCCTAGGCAGAGCCCCTCAAGACCAAAGCGAAATCCAAAAGTACAACAAGATTTTGGCTTCTGAAGGTATCCGTGGGTTCATTAGAGCCCTGGTAGACACTCCTGAGTACGCTCAGTACTTTGGCGAAGACACCGTGCCCTATCGCCGGTTCCCAACGCTACCGGCGGCAAACTTCCCCAACACCGAAATCCTATACAACCGTCTCACCAAGCAAAGTGCAGATGTTGTTGTCCCTAGCTTCGAGAGCTCAAATGCCTCGCCCTCCGCGTCGGAGAGAATGCCCTTAATGGCAGGCGCACTAGAAGACTAACAGTAAGACTAACAGTGTCGAGCAGAAGGCTTAATAGCGACCTTCTACTGACAAACAAACATTGAGAGGGATGTGGCCAGTTCAGGGCATATCCCTCTTTTCTATGCTTAATTTCTCAAATCTGAGGATTTTTATTACGAAATATTTCCAAACCTCTAAGAAGGTAAGCGAAATACCGGAAAATGTTTACGGAAGGTAGCTGAGCGCTGCCAAAACGTGAGCCTGATTAAGGCGTAGAACCTGTTACCTACTATCCTTGTTTGCGATTGTTCTAGCACTAAGGTGCTTTTGCTCATAGCAAACAGAATAAAGTAACAAAGTTTATACAATAGGCCGCTCGTCAGACCTCATACTGTTCCTATAGGTAAAATTGCTTGCCTATTTTGCATCAGCTGTGAGCTCATCTATGACGTCATTAAGGTGAAAGCTCAGCTGTTCGATTTTTTGTCTGTTCTAACAGAGCCAGTGAAACTCATCTGGTTTATTCTTTCGGAGGAATCCATAAATGAGTATAGTCACGAAGTCTATCGTGAATGCTGACGCTGAGGCCCGCTACCTCAGCCCCGGCGAATTGGATCGCATCAAGGGGTTTGTTACCTCTGGTGAGCGTCGTGTTCGCATCGCGCAGGTTCTCACAGAATCTCGTGAGCGCATCGTCAAAACAGCTGGCGACCAGTTGTTCCAAAAGCGCCCTGACGTTGTTTCTCCCGGCGGCAACGCATATGGCGAAGAAATGACTGCTACTTGCCTCCGCGACATGGACTACTATCTACGTCTCATCACTTACGGTGTAGTCGCAGGCGACGTTGCGCCTATCGAAGAGATCGGCTTGGTGGGTGCTCGTGAGATGTACAACTCTCTCGGTACTTCCATTCCTGCAATGGCAGATTCTATCCGTTGCATGAAGAGCGTTGCCGGTTCCATGATGTCTGGTGATGATGCTGCTGAAGCCGCATCTTACTTCGACTACGTCATTGGCGGCTTGCAGTAAGCTCTAGCTGAATAGAGTCTCTGGTTATTAGGCTCTAATTACATAGAGATACATCGCTCATTCGTCCACTCTTGTTAAAGTCCATTTTTAGGAAGCACACCCAATGCAAGATGCAATTACTGCTGTAATTAATGCTTCAGACGTTCAAGGTAAGTACCTTGACGCGTCTTCCATGGATAAGCTCAAAGCTTATTTCCAAACTGGTGAGTTGCGTGTTCGCGCAGCAACCTCCATCAGTGCTAACGCTGCTGAAATCGTCAAAGAAGCTGTGGCTAAGTCCCTGCTTTACTCTGACATCACTCGTCCTGGTGGCAACATGTACACCACTCGTCGCTATGCTGCTTGCATTCGTGACTTGGACTACTACTTGCGCTACTCCACGTACGCAATGCTCGCTGGTGATCCTTCCATCCTCGATGAGCGTGTGCTCAACGGGTTGAAAGAGACTTACAACTCCTTGGGCGTTCCTGTCGGTGCAACCGTTCAGGCCATCCAAGCGATCAAAGAAGTTACCGCTAGCCTAGTTGGCGCTGACGCTGGCAAAGAAATGGGTGTTTACCTCGACTACATCTGCTCTGGCCTAAGCTAGTCAGCTGTCGGCTAGTAGATTTTGAGTAATCACCTCCGCTTTAAATCGGGTTCAACCGTGGTTATAGGTATCTTTTCACTGGTGTTTTTGCATACTCACTAGTGAGCACTTACCTTCAAAAAACTATCAACAGAATCCAACTCTCTCTAGACATCTGGGATGAGTGTTAGAGAATTGAAGGCTTAGCAGGTTAGTTTCTGAGAGGCTTCGATTAGCTAGCATTGGTTTTCACAGATTTCTAGAGAGCACTTCCCTTACAGGCCACTTGTCTCATCTCCACTTGTCTCATTTACTTGTCTCACGAGAGTGCTTCTTCCCTAGGAACAGAAGTCACTGAAGCAAAACAGAGAGCTGAAGCAAAAGCTGGCACGCTTGAGAGTATCTGCGAGTGTTCAAGATATCCCCACAAGCTTTTAACCAAAGATTTAGATACCCCAAAATTTAGAAGATACCCCAAAGAGGCCATTACCATGCGAATGTTTCGAGTCACTGCCTGTGTCCCTAGCCAAACCAGGATTCGAACTCAGCGCGAGCTACAGAATACTTACTTTACGAAGCTAGTTCCCTACGACAACTGGTTTAAAGAGCAGCAGCGCATTCAAAAGATGGGTGGCACTATCGTAAAAGTAGAGTTGGCAACTGGCCGACAGGGTGCAAACACAGGATTAGCCTAGGCGGTACGCCACCCTAGCGTGTATCTACACAGCAAAATACCCAGCTGGCGCTACCAAAATCCGGCGCAATTAAAGAAGTCGAACAAACAAGAGAGAGATTGGTTAAGTGAGCCAGTCTCTCTCTTGTTGTTGTTTAAATAGGGAAAAAGACATCTATGTGAGCTGAAGACCCAATACATGGCTGATTAACGCAGGCCAATCCAGGTAAAAAAGTCTTGCTTTGTAAATAGCTCCAGTAGTAGCAGCGCAATAAAGCCAACCATGGCGAAGCGGCCGTTGGTTTGTTCTGCGTACTGTGTCCAGCCAAAGCCTGGCTGAGGCTCTTTTAACGTCGCTTGGTCAACCGGCTTTGGATCGGTAGATGGCGTCTGGGCACTCATAAGATTGCTGGGTAAAGGTCTCTTTATAATTATTCATACTACTATCTGAGCGATCGCACTTACCAGCCTAAGCTTTTACCTGACTCAAACCGCACACGATAGTAACATGCCGCATGGCGTTATCAGTAGACATCAGCTGAACAATCACAGCAAAACTGCGGTCTATTTTTACAGGAGACTTCTCCCTTCCTAAAGCGATAAATATCCTGCGTAGAATTATCATCATTGAGAATTCTATATACATTCAAAAAAATTGAACAATCGACTAAGCTTGTCAGCTTACATAGGTAAACTCTCGGGGAAATGATACCGTTAGAGTTGAGCACCATTGCTATAACGGATAGCCAAACTAACAGGATGATCGTTACAATCTAGAATAAATTGAGTGCTTTAAGCTACTGTAGAGCTTTCATTTATATAAAAGTATGCGGCACAAAATAGCGCAGATGTAGTTACGGGGGCTTTTCGGGAGTGACTTTAAGAGCGAGAAATTGAATCTGTCTTAATAAATTCGCTCAGCTCTGTTTTTAACCTGAGAGGGACACTGACTCATAAGACAGGTTTAAGGGTTTTATTTGTATTATTTTGTCCGATTGTATGTGATGTTTCTAGATACCCATACAAGCCCTGATTATGAGCTGCATTCAATAAGGCTTCTTGTGAACTTCAAGCTAGATATTAGAGACTATGGCTGATAAAAACGCGCCGTTGAAGGGGAAAGCATTGCTCCAAAAATTCAATGAGCTAGCTCACCTTTCCAAAAGAGAGCGGGCGCAGGGTTGTGGTTACTACACGCTGACTAAAGATAACCAGGTTAGGGCTAACCTTGCGGACTTCTACGATGCACTCCTAGAGGCAAGAGGTATTTCCCTGAGTCCGGAAGGTACAAAAGACGGCAGAGGGCGAGAGCCAACTTATCGTGTTAGCGTCCACAAAAATGGACAAATTGTCATTGGCTCTACATACACACAGGAAATGGGACTAAAGCCAGGCGACGAGTTTCTTATCAAGCTGGGTTACAAGCACATTCGCCTAGAGCAAATGAATAATGAAAGCACAAACGAATAGTGCAGTAGATAGATCATCAAGCAGCTGAAACTGTAGAGTAAGACAAACCTTACATTTAGTCAGACATACTTTTTCAACAAAATAAGATCACTGCTAATTACGTACTATTGCTACTATTTTCTCTCAATATCTACTGCGCGCACAACCTAAACTTAACGACTTCGATGGTCATATCTTAAAGTGCCCAAAGTCACTGGGTTGAGTGGAGAGAATCGGGTCAATGGGCCGACGGGTAAAGACCGAGCAATATTGATTTGGGTCAACTGAGGTTGCCAAGACTGAGCAATATCGGGCTGTGTCAGCCAAGTAGTCAATTCGCAAAGGTGTTCTAAGGTAGCCAAAGCCAGGACAACGCGAGGCACTTTTAAGCTGTGTAGCCGAGCCATAATGTCGAGAAGCTGGCCGCTGCTACCACCGATAAAAACGCGATCTGGTTTGGGCAGAGCCTCTAGTGCTGTGGGGGCCTTGCCCTGGATAGGGTGAATGGGCGCGATCGCTAACCTTTCAGCATTGTGCGCAATCAGCGCGGCCCCCACGGCGGTCTTTTCAATCGCATATATCTGCGCCTGTGGGCAAAGGCGACTTAGCTCTACACTCACTGAGCCGGTTCCCGCACCGATATCCCAAATGACCTGGTGGTTGAGAGGTGCGATCGCCCCCAAAATTAGTAGCCGAATTTCTCGTTTGGTCATCAGCGTGGGCCGATCGGGATAGCCCTTAAAAACTGAGTCAGGCAAACCAATCAGCGGTAGGTTTGCCACCTCTGAACTCACCTGCGCGTTTTTTGCAGGCGCCTGCGTTTCTAACTCGCGGAGTAACACCACAACATTGAGCGAAGAAAATTCTTGCTCCAGAACAGCCGTGGGGTCGTAACGCGTTATTTGTTCACCTGTGGAGCCTTCTGTCAAATCTTCTACCGCACCCAAGTTTTCACAGACCCACAGCTGATAGTGAACCGGCAAGTCAAGAGCATTCAGCAGTTGGGCGATCGCCTGCGGCGTCAGCACACCATCTGTTAGCACCGCAATTTTGGAGTCACCTCGCTTAAGCGCTTGGGTCAACAGCGACTCACCTCGACCATGCACACTAATAAGTGTGGCATCTTGCCAGGGAAGCTTAAGGCGACTAAACGCAAGCTGAATAGCACTGAGCTGTGGGTGAAAGATCAGCTGCTCTGCGGGAAAAGCCGACAGTAGCAGTCGACCTAAGCCAAAGAACAAAGGGTCGCCTGTAGCCAGGACCACCGCTTGAGTAGAGGGTTGATTTGCTAAACGCGATCGCAAATCATCGAAAGCCTTTGTGAAATCGCGCAAAACCCACATTTCGGGACGTGTTTCTGAAGAGGTCGCCGAATCAGACACTACTGATACCTCAGACGAACCATCGAACAGGGTCGACTGCATGGATTCAATCAGCCGCCGAGAGCCTATCAGTAATGTGGCAGACTTCACGATGGCTAAGACTGGTTCTGTCAGGCTAGAGGCCCCAGAAAGACCTACCCCCACCACATGAACAGAAGTCGTTGCGTTGATCATGGCGAATGCTTCATTGTGGTTGTTTCATAGCGGTTGTTATAGTGCGGTTGTTGTAGTGCGGTTGTTTTATGGCTGCTGCTCCCATGCCCAAATCATCAGTGCGTTTAAGATAGCAGCTGCCACCGCAGAGCCGCCTTTGCGGCCATTGACCAAAATATGGGGAACAGCTAATGCTGAGAGCACTTGCTTGGATTCCACCACGTTAATAAAGCCCACAGGTGCTCCAATGACCAGCGCAGGCTGAGCCCGACCACTGACGATATCTTCACAGAGCGACAGGAGTGCCGTCGGCGCGTTACCAACGGCGATGACAGCGCCTGAATTCGCTTTGATGCACGCTCTCATCCCTTCGGCACTCCGCGTTTGACCTGGCAAAATCTGTTCGGGGGCTTGCTGCACAGCCGCCACAATAGGAGACTGCCAGGTCCGCTTTACAACGGTAGAAATGCCAGCAGCCACCATTGAAACGTCGGTGACGATAGGAACACCCTGCTGAAATGCACAAATCGCGGCAGCAATCGGCTGATGGCAAAACCGCAACAGCTGAGTAAATTCAAAATCTGCGGTGGTGTGTACTACCCGGCGAACAACTGAGTATTCGGCAGGGGTAAATGAGTGCTCGCCAATTTCAGCATCAATTTGGGCAAAGCTGGCCAGAGTAATTTCGTGCTCCTGATAGGCGGGCATAGGGGCTTGGGTTCTCTCTTACTTGTTTGTTTGAACTAGTCTTCAACAGTTTGCTGTTCATAAGCCTGTTCTTCTAGATAAACTGAGCCAGCGTCGATTTCACCGACAACAATCGATTCGTAGCGAACAGTGCCTTCTACTGTAGCGATCGCACCTACCTCTGGCTCTGATTGTTCAGTTTGCACCCAAAGACTCCCCGTATCGTCTTCGACCTTATATAGCCAACCGTTCAAAATAGCGGCCCTTTGCGTCACTGTTCCAGACACAGCTACTTTATCGGATTCGCGCTCTGCCATCAGCGAATCAATCGGAACGACCGCGCGCCTCGATAGACGAATAGACGGTAGCCGCACCGAAGGATTTTCTACTGTCTCGCTAGGCGCATCAGCAGTCGGCTCCGTCATCGTACAGCCACCGGCCGCCATACCGACGACAGAAAGACTGATCAAAGCATATTGCCCTAGCCAGCTCAGCTGATTCTTGTTGGCATTATTTTTCATAGCGGTTCTCTTTTATAGCGGATCCCGTATGGCGTACTGCTCAGATCTTTGGCTTTACTTCGTAGGCGCGTTTTTTCTGGTGTGCTTTTTTATTACAGCGCTTTGGTAATCTGGTGTCAGTGCTCATTTTCTAGCACTTCACAGCCCCTCTGAGTCATCTTCCAATACCTGCTTTAACAGCCCTACTCCGCCAGCTATTCAAACAGTAGATTAGCGCACTAAACTCTATCAAAATAATTTGTTTTAAGAGTACCCAGAAGGCGCGCGATCGCTACCCAATGTACCTACCACTATGGCCCTTCTCCTCGATGGCAAAGCACTTGCACAACAAATCCAGTCGGCCCGTGTCGAGCACATCCAAACCTGGACTCGCCGAGTAGGTCGCCCGCCAGGGTTAGCAGTAATTATGGTAGGCGACAATCCTGCCAGCGCGGCCTACGTGCGCAACAAGGAGCGTGCCTGCGATCGCATGGGAATCGCCTCATTGGGCAGACATTTTCCCACTGACACGGCTCAAGAAGCGCTATCACAAGAGATCTTGGCACTCAACCAAAACCCTGCCGTTGACGGCATCCTTGTGCAGCTACCGCTACCAAAACACCTAGACGCAACGAGTCTGCTAGCACTAATAGAGCCGGCAAAGGACGCGGATGGACTGCACGCGGTCAACTTAGGACGATTAGTCAGGGGTGAACCCGGTCTTCGTAGCTGTACACCTGCGGGGATTATGCGTTTGATGGCTGCTCACGACCTGCCTATCAGCGGCAAACGTGCGGTCGTTCTGGGCCGTAGCATTTTAGTCGGAAAGCCCATCGGGCTGATGCTGCTTGCCGCCAACGCCACAGTGACCTTTGCTCACTCAAAAACAGAAGATTTGTCCGAACTGACCCGCTCAGCCGATATTCTAATAGCAGCGGTTGGTATTCCAAAAATGATTGGTCCGGAGATGGTAAAGCCGGGCGCTACCGTAATCGACGTTGGCATCAACCGAGTCACAGATCCCACCACAGACAAATCTCGACTGGTCGGAGATGTAGACTTTGCAGCCGTAGAGCCGATTGCTAGCGCCATTACGCCTGTCCCTGGAGGCATTGGACCAATGACGGTCACCATGCTGCTAGAAAATACCATCGAGAGCTACTGCAATCGCATGAAAATCACACCTTAAGCATTTCCCACACGCCCATTCCCCCTTCCCCCCCTTCACATCCTCCGCACAATGGTGACCACAAATCTCGACAGCCCTAGCACCTTTGACCTCAGCCAGTATTTAGGCGATCGCAGCCGTCAGGTTGAAGCCGCCCTCGACCGGTCTCTGCCCGTTGTCTACCCAGAGCAAATTTACGAGGCGATGCGCTACTCGCTGATGGCCGGAGGCAAACGGCTACGCCCGATTTTGTGCCTTGCCACCTGCGAGATGATAGGCGGCCACGCTGATGTCGCTATGCCCACCGCCTGTGCGCTGGAGATGGTGCACACCATGTCGCTCATTCATGACGACTTACCGGCGATGGACGATGACGATTACCGCCGAGGTCAGCTCACAAATCACAAGGTATACGGTGAAGATGTCGCAGTATTAGCGGGCGATGCGCTGCTGACCTATGCCTTTGAATACATCGCCACCCAGACAAAGGGCGCGGAACCAGCGCAGGTACTACAGGTCGTTGCTCAGCTGGGAAAAGCCGTTGGTGCAGCGGGCCTAGTCGGCGGACAAATTGTTGATCTTGCCTCGGAAGGGACCGTTGTAGATGCAAAAACATTGACCTTCATCCACATGCACAAAACAGCGGCCCTACTAGAAGTTTCTGTCACGGCTGGAGCCATACTAGCGGGGGCTAATTCAGCCGTGGTCGAAAGCCTGAGGCGGTATGCTCAGCGCATTGGTTTAGCCTTTCAAATTGTGGACGATGTCCTCGATATCACCTCCACATCCGAAACCCTAGGAAAATCGGTGGGCAAAGATGTCGCTGCGCAAAAGGCCACCTACCCTAGCCTTTGGGGTTTAGAAGAATCGAAGAAAAAAGCCGATCAATTGGTCGCAGAAGCGATCGCAGAACTCACAGACTTTGGAGAGCAGGCACAGCCTTTGATTGCGATCGCACAATACATCACCGCACGAACCCACTAAATCAGTCCACTCTTCGCTAGCTACTTCTCTCCGCTCACTAATCTCCGTTAATTACTCATAGATATCTCAAGCTATTTAATTGCCACCCAAACCCATGCAGGACTTCAGCGAAATCTTTCAAAATCACGTACTGTGGGTGGCGCTAGTAGCCTGCATCAGTGCCCAAGCGCTAAAGCTCGTTTTTGAATTTGCACAGCACCGCTCTATCAATCCCAAAGTTCTCGTCGAAACCGGGGGCATGCCAAGCGCACACTCAGCTCTCGTTACGGCTCTCGCCTGCGGCGTGGGTCAAACCATTGGCTGGGGTACCCCAGCTTTTGCCGTCACCGCTGTATTTGCCGTCATCGTTATGTACGACGCTGCTGGCGTACGTCAAGCCGCTGGCAAACAGGCTAAAATTCTCAATCAAATCCTCGATGAGCTCTTTCAAGAAAACTCAGAATTCAACGAAGACCGACTCAAAGAGCTGCTAGGCCACACCCCTGTACAGGTCATTGTAGGGTCGGCATTAGGCGTCATCATCGCTTGGCTGTCAGCACCCAACGGATTGAATTAATCACTGCTCACGCTGCATCACTCTTTTTATTGAATCGCTGCCTTTTTATTGAGTCGCTGCAGAGGGTAGTTTTACCGAGCGACTTCATTCGAAAGACGGACTACCTGCTGCGCATCGACAATCACCGCAGCCAGCTGAGCATCGCTCAGGCGTTGCAAAATCGCACTGGCAGCGGCACCATCGCTGGTGTAGCCCGCAAGTAAGTAGGCCCGCTGCTGATACACAGCTAACCCTACTGGACGAACGAGCTGTCCTACAGCCGTTGCGACTTCAGGGCGAGTGCCATATTCCACCAGCACCGCATACCCAGACCCCAAAAGATTCGGTTGATAACCCACTGACGCATTGCCATTCACCGCAATGTCGCCATTGTTGGCAGCAGGCTGACTGGCTGGCTGCGAAACGAAGCTTTCAAAACCTTGCTCAGACTCCATATAGGTCGCCCAAGCATTGGCCGTTTCCAAGCTGGTAAAGCCACCGGCTCGCACCAGCACTTCATCGGTGTATTGGCATATCAGCACCGCGCTTTCTATGGGTAAGATGTCGGCGATTTCGGCTCGTTCAGCCTCTGTCTCGCCCCTCACCAGCAGCAAATATTCGTTGCTCGCAGGCGGCGGACAAGCCGGTAAGCCAGACTGAGCCGTTGCAGATTGAGCGGGCACACACACAGCCGCACTCGAAAGGCAGGCAGCTAAGAGTAGACGACGAATAGGAAACATAGCTATTTCGGATCTCATTTCGAGGAAATGGGGGCGAAGGACTGTACCAAGGCTGCGTTAAATCAGACCCTACAGTTGAATTTGGCCTTATGTTAGGCAGCTGTCTCTAGGGAACCCAGTGGGTCAGGAATGCTGCTAGAAGGAGCCTCAAACTCACCAATAGCCACGTACTCTAGGCGCAGTTTCAGCCAGGTTACAAAAACCTTGTCGGTAGAGACAACCGCCGCAGAAGGCTGTGGGCATTTCGCCTTAATATCTGCCAGTTCCGGAGCTTCCAAAAAAGCTGGCTGCTTAATGAGCCAAAAATCAATCTCTCTTTCTTCAGACTGGTATCGGCGATAGCGCTCTTGCAGCACCTCATCAAAGGGCTCTTCTTCTAACAAGAAGCGCTGACTAGCAGCCACAAAGTAATAGGTTGTCATAGTAATCTCAGCGAGCTCGAATAGGTCTCAAAGATGAGTGTCTCGAAGATATCGTCTCCTTTATTGAGCAGACGAATATATCTAAGTCATAGAGCGCTTATCGCTCCTTCTCATAGGGCGCTTGTCGCTCCTTCTCATAGGGCGCTTGTCGCTCCTTGACCAGAGTATCCTATGACGCAAGCTGATGAAAACTCGGTATGACACTCAGCTCTTTTATACTCAAAACACTACTCAAAAAACCAATCTTAGAAGTCAATACGGCCAGAGGTGGAGCTGCGAGTAAATTCGGGCTCACGTGCAAACTCAAAGGGTTCTTCAATCACGTCGGTGTCGGCAGATGCTAGCTGCTCAGCGCTCATGCTAGCGGCATTGACCACAACGCCCAACAGCCTGACATCGTCACCCAGCTCTAGCTCTTCCAAGGCGGCTTCAAGGACGGCTTTTTCGGTAATACCAGGCCTAGAGACTAAGACAATGCCATCGGTTTGTTCTTCGAGCAGGAGAGCATCATCACAGCGGGTGAGAGAAGGCGTATCCAAAATCACCATGTCAAATCGCGATCTGGCGTCTTTTAAGAATCGCTGCATTTCGCTGGATTCGATAATGGCCGCAGGCTGACGCTGAGGACCAGGGGACGGGCACACGTACAAATTCTCTACCTGAGAGACCAACTGCAAGCTATTGCCAACTTGGCCGCTGTAGTAACGCAGAGGTTCTAGTACAGATTGAGGATCGATGCCTAATCCGAGGATTTCAGCCTTACTTCCAGAGCGGAGATCTGCCTCGATTAAAAGGGTGCGACGACCGGCACGGGCAGAGGCGATCGCAACATTGTAAGCGCTAATGCTCTTCCCTTCTTTGGAGGACGTACTCGTCATCACAATCATCCGAGGGCCAATGGAGCTTTCCTCTGTTCCAACCAAACGCAACCGGCTCAGCAGTCGCTCGTAGCTACCGTGATAAACAGAATCAGGCTGCACCAGCACAGGCACAGAACGAGCCGAGCGGGTCTTCATCGCCGGAATCACGCCCAGCAGTGGCATCTCTTGCGCTTGCAAAATGCCTTCCAACTCTTCGGACGTGCGAGCCGTGCCATCCAGCATATCGAGCAGATATACCACGCCCCCACTCACCACTAGGCCAAGTAGCGCTCCCGAGAGCAAAACAGCAAGGGGCGGCGCTTGGTCGGCCGTTCTGACCGTCGTAACTGGGGGGCTAGCGACTGACAAGCTACTGACCGTCTCTGCCGCTGCTACCTCAGCATCGATCAGACTGCCCTGCAAGCGACTGTATAGCTCTCTGCGCAGACCCACTTGCTCTGCCAAACGGCCTCGCTCTAGCTGTTTGTTTGGCAGGCTAGAATACTGCTGACGCAAATCTCGGGCCGACGTGCTAATCACCTGCTGCTGACTAATAATCGCATCGCGCTGTGCGTCTAAATTAACCAGCTGGTTAGCCAGCGCTGCCCGTGCTGGGTCCAGGTTCGACTGCGCACCACTCGGAATCGGTGCTACCGTGCCGTCACCGCCGAGTACCTCTGCCGCACGTCGATCTAGCAATTGATTGAAGGCGACCAAGTTTTCACGCAGATCCACCATGACAGGATGATCTCTGCGTAAGCCTTGGCTGCTCTGCAAAGCCATCGTCGTTTCAGCTTCAGAAATCTGTACCCGCAGCTGAGCGACTAGCGGATCCGCGCTCAGTGCAGACGATGCGTAGGCTTGGTCCGGGTTCATCCCCAGCTGATTCTGAATACTGCGCATTTGGGCTTCAATGCCTGCTAGCGCAATCTGATTTGTCCGCAGCTGCTGCTGACTGCCAGAAATAGAACTCAGCAGACTGCCGTCGATTGATGCCTGAATGGCCGGGCCTTCAATTCTGTCGTAGGCCTCTAGTTCTCGCTCAGCTTCGTCAAGCTCTTCTTTAATTGCGGGCAATCGTCCATTGAGTTCATCTGTAATCGCTCGCAGCCGCGCCCGGTTGGTCACCTGGGACAGCTCTACCATGGCCCGGAACATTTCAGTAAGAACAGTCTCCGTAACCTGCGGATCGTCACCGACAAAGCGGACCGTCACCTTAGACCCCACAGCGGCCACGCCCTCTGTCTCTGAGGCCGACACGACAGCAATCCGAGTATTTTCCTTAATCTCTCGAGGCTCGTAGTTGATGTTTTGAGCCGCTAGCTGCGAAGAAAGCTCCTCTAGCAAAATCCCTGAGAGGAGCAGCTCCTCATTGATAATGCCTAAGCCCTGGGTCTGAACCTGAGAAGCCGTGTTTGAGAAGGCCACCAGTGGTGAATTGTCTACCAGCACGCCTTCTGAAGCGTACTCGGTAGGCGGCTCTGGCCGAAAGGCAAACAGGCTTGAGGCCCCTAGGATAAACAGAAATATCACCGCCCCTGGCCACTTATAGCGGTCTAGCGCAAGCAGATAGCGTTTTAAGAAGGGGGATGCCATAGCATTTCGAGGGTTTCAGTAAGCGGAAATAGCAGGAGGAGGAGCGTAGCAGCTAGGACGATTCGTTGAGGACTGTAGGTTCAACAAAAATACAGGATTGAAACTATCGATTAAACAAACCGTCGTTCAAGAAGTCATCAAAGAAGTTTGAGAATCCGATGACGTCCCGGAAAGGCCGGGTGACCGTCTGCAATGCAAATGAGAGACGTCCGATTAGGTTACGGCCTACCACAATCACGTCGCTATCTTGCAATGGCGGGTTTTGAGTGATATCGCCCAATACCGCTGACTTCGCATCCAGGCTGATGGTGACGGCCTCGCCACTTTCAGGGTCGTAGCGGATTAAGGCAACATCGCCAAGGTTGGCATTATCTGGGTTGACACCCAGTAGCGTTACCGCATCCAAGAACGAGCTACCGTTGTTGAGATTGAGCGTACCCAAACCGCCTCGTCCACCTGCGTAGTTCAAAAAGCGCACGTTGATAATCGGCTGAGCCAGCGTTGAGCGAGCCACTAGGTAGCTATCGTATTCGTCTAGCTGACTGGGATCTAGCTCTGGAATAACGATGACGTCGCCATCTTCAAGTCGCACATCGGGCAGCGCACTGCCTTCTTTGAGTGGCGTAAATAAGTCGACGTTTACGCGTTCTTCTACCAGCACACCGTCACGGCGTAGCTGCCTTTGCACCTGAATGGCACGCAAGTCTGAGGTGCGCGTAGCGCCACCGGCTGTGAGTAATGCTGTGGCCACGCTAGGATCGGCCAGCGGATAGAAGCCAGGACGCTGCACAGCGCCGAGGATAGTGACTTCAACGCCCCTACGAGCGACCAGCGTAATCGCTACATCTCGGTTTTCGCGAATCACCACGTACCGGTTATACACCTCTCGCAGACGACCTTCGGCCTCGGCCAGGGTTAGGCCTTCAAAGGGAACACTGCCCTGAAGCGGCACGATAATGTTGCCCTGGAGGTCAAGCGTGGCCTGAAAGCTCAGGTCAGGGTAGCGTTGAACACTTACAAAAATGCTGTCGCCAGGCCCCAAATGATAGTCCTCAAAAGAAGGCTGCAGAACAGACGGACTGACAATGGTATTTGGCAGCGTCAGCTGCTGGTCGTAGCGGGGCGCAGACGATGGGGGGAGGCTCGGTATCTGCTGTACGGTAACTGGAACGCCTCCATCTTCTGATTCTTGGGCGCTAGAAGGCTCAGCAGTAGGTGATAGCACTTCAGGCACTGGAGTCGCTGAAGATTCGCCAGCGGACTCATCGACTGCCCCGCTAGCAGGAAGCGTAGGCAGCTCTTCTTGAGCTGGGGCAGGCTGCGCACTCACGACGAGCCCTACCACCACAAGCAAGGCAATCAAACTACCGAAAGAAGAAGTCGATTGTTTTGACTGTTTTGCCAACGACTGTTTTGTCAGCAACTGTTTTACTAGCCCTAACGCTAGCGGGGCTTTTGTTGCGCTATTGGAACTGGATAAACCGTTATTCATAACCGCTCGCAAAAAAAGAATAGTAAAGACAGTCGTGTAGTCGCTATTTAGTCACTTTAGCCTAAGGGCCTAACTAAAATATAGTGTCAAAAATCGAACAGATAAAACGCTTCATCACATCCTATTGGTCAAACAAGGCCACTGACTTGGTCATCGATATAAAGGAACAATCAACAGGCAAATAGAGTCCATCGGCGGCGCTAAGAAGTCATTTGAGGAGTCGTCAGTTGAGGAGTGGCAACCGTTCTATATTGGGCCTCGTCCCCAGCTGCGTTCTCTGAAAAGACGCCTGAAAATACAGTTTGCAAGAGTTCCTGATGAACGGCTTTGCCTAGGTCAGTTGCGATCGCCTCGTAAGGGTCAATATTGCTCAACGGCTCAATGGG
This sequence comes from Phormidesmis sp., assembly GCA_050042985.1. GTDB lineage: Bacteria > Cyanobacteriota > Cyanobacteriia > Phormidesmidales > Phormidesmidaceae > Phormidesmis. Next base: position 19,030 of record JBHJIY010000098.1, read on the forward strand.
CAACCAGAGGCTAACCGCCACCCAAGGCATTCTTTGGCGGTGCTGCCACTGGGTCTTTTGGTCGGCCCAGAACCACCAAGCAGGAGAAGGGCTACCACCTGTAGGGCAAGCGTACCACTGCAAAACAGCGTACGTTTGCTCTTTACTCCATGCACGAAAGAAGTCAGTGTTGATCCGGATAGTTTCTGACTCACTTGACGCGTTTGTCAGTGAATTTACAGAGACTTTAGATACGGGGACTTCAAATGACAGCGCCTGACGCGAGTCCGTATCCCACTGCTGAGCACCCCGCAGATCGAGCCATTCTACTTCTGGCTGGTCGGCCTCCCACACCTGCGGACGCAGCAGCAGGAAAATCGTAGACGGTGTCGCTGCGGCAAATGCACCCTCATCAGCCGCTGACAGCTGTTGAATAGACCAGGTGTCACCGCCGATTTTGGTCTTTGCCTGCTCATCAGGTAGCCAGCCCGGCAGGGAAATTCCCTCGTCGCGGATCGCCTGCAATGCCGACTGATTGGCCACTTTGAGTGGGCTAGACCACGGCCAGCTAGAGGCATAGCGGGGCAGTGCACTCACGGCTACAAACAGCACCAAAGCAGCGATAACAATTAGCGTTACCGTCGACTTTTTGGTTACGTTTCTAGGAAGCACGGGGGATGACACAGGTTGAAACGTCTGCTTTTCGCAAGACGATGAGGTAAAGAAGAAAAGACGTAAAAAAGAGAACCAGAGATTAGCGACAAACCAGCGACAAATTAAAAATAATCCGGTTTGCGCGGTTTCGACGGTAGTTGAGACGGTGGCGCTGGCGGTTCGGCAGAAGGGTCTGATGATGGTAAGGAAGGCCCTGTCGGGGCACCTCTAGAAGGAGCAGGAGATGAATGGGCCATTTGAGCGATGCCTGAACCGGATCCGCCTACCGACAAAGTAGCTGGGGCGTAGCGCTCTAGTAAACGAATTAGCACAATGAGCAGACCGAGCATGGCCGCCGAGTACAAGTCCCCGCCCCAGCTATCGTGCAACCATTCGAAGGCTTTGGTCATTTGCGCCCCGTGGAAGAAGGTCAATGTAGCGTTGCGAATGATGTTGCCAATGACACTAACGCCGATAATACCGACGAAAAATAGGCTAGTGCGCAAGCGGGACCGATTTAGCCCTGTCCAATAGGTAAGGATAAGACCCATGTAGAGGCTAGTGAACAGCATCTTGAGCCCGGCGCAGTGAGGGGCGACTTCTACCAGCTGATCGTTTACAAATAGATAAATGCCGTCGACATAGACGTTGACATCTAGCTGCTGCAAGATAAATCCGGCAACCGCAGCGATGAAGCTCTGCAAGGGCAATACATATGGCTCAATTAAGTAGGGCAGCTGAGTCGGGGTAGAAAACAGCACCAACACCAGTGGAAACGCGTACAGGCGGAACCCTTTGCCACCTTTAAGAACCAGCAGCAAACCAGCCAGCAGCAGCGGCAGCGATAGATTCATCACATCGAGCAGGCCACTACTGTAAAAAATAACAGCAGTAAGCAAGCAAGGAAAAGCTAGCCAGTGAGTGCGGTGCGCCAGCTGATGCCATTTTGCCCGATCCTCCCACATAAGATAGACGGCAAATGGGATGCCCAAAAGTCCGTGGCTAAAGTACTCATGCTGGATACTGATGCTTTTGTTGAGCCAGCCATCTACCCAGTACCAAAGCAAGGGCGCATACAGCACGCCGAGCAACCCAAGGATAATCCCTTCCAGTGGCAGTGGTGGTTTGGCGTTTGTTTTAGCGTCTGAGATCAGCATTTATTCAGGATTTGTGATGCAGTATTTGTAATGTAAGTCGGTGGCCAAAAAGCGATCGCTTGACAGCGTAATTAATGTTTTATCTGCGTTTATCATCCTTCATCCGTCGACAACTGCAGCCTGCGGATCAATATGCTCTATGCCTTCGCCCTTTAAAACAGCAGTGATAGTCGCAACGACTCGGTCGATTTGCGCAGTGGTCAGGCCGGGATACATCGGCAAAGAAAGAATTTCCTGACTGAGGGTTTCCGCCTGGGGAAAGTCTCCGACCCTGTGTCCCAAGGATTGAAAAGCGGGCTGAAGGTGACAAGGGGTGGGGTAATGAATGCCCGACTGAATATTTTGGGCGCTGAGCTCTAGCTGTAGCAGTGTTCTATCGACAGGACACTCGGTGGTGACGCGGACCACATATAGATGATAGACATGGCCTTCACCGCTGATGTTTTTTATCGGGATTAGGCCTTTTTCTGCCAAAGGCTGGAGCGCTTGGTCGTAGTAGGCAGCCAGCGAGTTGCGATCGCGGTTCCAGTCAGCCAGGTGCGGCAGCTTGAGATTGAGCACGCCAGCTTGCAACGTATCCAGTCGGCTATTGGTACCGCCCGGATCGGTGTGAAAGTACTTACGGGTCGCGCCGTAGTTACGAAGCGATCGCACCGTTTGAGCCACCATCTCTTCGCGGGTCACCAGCATGCCGCCATCGCCCAAAGCGCCGAGGTTTTTACTGGGGTAAAAGCTAAAGGCCGCGCCCAAACCAACTGACCCAGCCCGGTAGCCCTCGCGCTGCGCTAAATGCGCCTGAGCAGCATCTTCAAAAATAATGACATTGTGACGAGCGGCTAAACCTAACAGGCCCTTAGGTGACACCATTTGTCCATACAAATGAACAGGGACAATCGCCCTCGTCTTAGGCGTAATCGCTCGCTCGGCAGCGACCAAATCCAGCAACGCTGTCTCTGGGTCGCAATCGACAAATACAGGCGTCGCCCCAATTCTCACCACGCCAATCAATGTGGCGATAAATGTATTGGCTGGCAGAATTACTTCGTCGCCCGCGCAAATGCCGCAAGCGCTAAGGCCAAGTGCGATCGCATCCGTCCCACAGCCGACCCCCACGCCATACTGGACCTGACACGCCTTGGCAAAAGCCGCTTCAAACTCAGCGACGGCTCGGCCCAGCACATAGTCGCCCTTATTGAGAGTCGCTTCAACGACTGCCAAAATATCCGGCTGAAGCGGACGGTGCTGCCAAGCAAGGTCTACAAAAGGAATTTGCTGAGCAGGTAAAGGAAGGCGGTCCATAGAGTAACAGTGGAGTAGCAGTGATGGAATATCACGGTCGCGGTAGCAAACACAAGGCGAGATCAGGCGAAGCTCACAACAGCCTAACTTGATTTACAGTTTGGCTTTATTTATGGGCAGACACGCTCACAACGAATGAATTCTCTGTAAAACTTGCCTAAATTGCTTCAACAAGCTTTGATTAGATAGCTCAATAGTGCCCGCTTCGCACACAAGCATTACCGCTAAAACATAGAAATTTTCTGTAGGCGCTCTATGGGCGCTCGGCATCGATGGACTTTCAGAGCGCACGTCAGGAGCTGATCGCTCAAACCCTCCCTCAAAATGAAACAAATAATACTTTTTTGGGACGGCTAAAACAGGGCTATCCGCCGGTGCCAGGGCAGGTCACCTCACTCTTACTCGCGCTCAGAGTGCTTCAAGATGGATTGCAGCAGGATCTTGAGCTCAACCGGGAACTCGCTCATGCGCTGTTTTTGGTGGCCTACGAAAGCCGGAACCTATTTGAGTCGGGGCGCGCAGCAGGGGTTGCTTGGCCGCCACTACTCGATGATGACTTGGAAAGAATTGCGATCGCAGCCTACAAAATATTTACAGATGCGCCCGTAGAGCCGCTCTAGAAGAGCCACAAAAGGGCTGTAGAAAAACCATAAAAAATTAAGTAGCCAATCGTCACCGTTGCGACTAAAGTACAGGGGCACAATCACAAAACGTGCGTTCAGACACCGTGCGTTCAGACACAGAGCGAACTGACGAGAAACCATCGCTATCGAGTCAGTTAACAGCAGTGTCGGGCAGTAGTAGTGTCAGCAACCATGAGATTCGCAATGCCATCTCGTTCTGAACTAGAGAGTCACTCTCGCTTAATACTGGGCCTAGGCATGATGGCGCTCGGAGCCGTATGGCTATTGCGTCTGCTGTGGCCGCTTCTCCTGTTGGCCGCTTTAGGAGGACTTTTCTTTAGTGGCTACTGGCTTTTACAGCGTCAGCAAGAAGAACTGGTTCAACAGCAACGCCGCGAAGACCGCCTCGCCAGAAAATTCTACGAACTGCTGGACTATCGCCAAGGACGCATCAGCTCACTGGAGTTCGCAATGTGCACTCGAATCAATGGCCGAGAAGCACAACGATATTTGCACACCCAAGCGCAGGCCTTCGGCGGCTTCTTTGAAAGGACAATTCAAGGCGACGTTGTCTATATCTTTAATCCAGCTGTTATTTATAGCTACCCGGCTCAGCGGCCAGCAACACCCACCGAGCTAGCACAGGCCTACACGGCGCAAGCCCAGGCCTATAAAGCACAAGCGAAAAGCCAAGCTGTCTGGGCAAACGCCCTTCGTCAGCGAAATACGACAGCAGATGGCGTAACGCCCACGGTGCGAGGCCAAGCCCATCGCGCTGAGAATGTACAGACTATCGATGTTATTGCGGCAAATGAGTAGCCGCTTTAGTCGAAAAGCGATAGAAAAGCAGAACAAGGGCCAAAAAAGACTTTACAAACTGGCCTCAGTTACTGAGCATAGGAAAGGTTTCAACACGTTGTTAGGAGTTACGAGTTCGTGGAAAAGAGTTTTATTATGATCAAGCCCGATGGTGTTCAGCGGGGCTTGGTCGGCGATATCATTAGCCGGTTCGAGACCAAGGGATTTAAGCTTGTAGGCCTCAAGCAAATGGAAGTATCGCGCGAATTAGCCGAAGCTCACTACGCCGTACACAAAGAGCGTCCTTTCTTTAAAGGCCTGGTCGACTACATTATTTCTGCGCCTGTAGTTGCCATGGTGTGGGAAGGAGAAGGCGGGATTGCCTCTGCGCGCAAGCTCATCGGCGCAACGAATCCTTTGGAATCGGAGCCTGGCACTATTCGTGGTGACTACGGTATTACCATTGGCCGCAATATTATTCACGGCTCGGATGCGCCTGAAACTGCCGAGAGCGAAATTAAATTGTGGTTTGGAGATGGAGTCTGCACCTGGGAATCTGCGATGCAGCCTTGGTTGTATGAGTAAGCTGCCAATCAGCGAATAGGCAGGGTTAAACAGGCTAGAAGCCTATCTCACCGAGTTCTTGTCTCAATATTTCTATCTCAATAAAGACAAAAGCCCCTTATCAAGAAACTTTGATAAGGGGCTTTTGTTCAGGAAAGTCAAAATTTCTACTACTCCATATTGGCTCTGGCATCTTTGACAGCGGCCATAAATGAAAGCACACAGAAGGGAATGCTGAGCGCCAAAACCACGGCGGTGGGCGCGGTGCCCCAGTCTGGGTCGCCAGAGGACAGTTCAAACATGGAGCCGACTGCTGCGATCGCAGTCAAACAAGCTACACCGAGTAACGCACCGCTTTTGGGAGTCACAGATTTTTCTCCAGGAGTAAGTGAATTTGAATGGGGTCTTGAAAGAGAGAGGGAGGAAGGGGAGAAAGGGAGAGGGGGCTTCTGACTACTTCTATCTCACTTTCTTTACGTCTTTGACAGCGAAGCCGTTCTTGTCGAGCTCTTGGGTAAGCGCGATCGCATTTTCCACCCGGTCCACAAACATCACGCCGTTCAGATGATCCATCTCGTGCTGAATCACACGGGCGACGAGGTCGTTGACTTTCATTTTTTGAGGGCGGCCAGACTCATCTTTAAAGCTTACTTCCACGGCTTCAGGGCGAACCACGTCGAGGTAAACACCTGGAATGCTAAGACAGCCTTCTTGCCCAGTTGCGAGTGTGTCACCGTAGCTAATGATTTTGGGGTTCACTAGCACAAGCGGTGGCGCTGCCGCATTTTCTGGGTCTGCATCAACGACTAGCAGCTGCTTGTTGACACCGACTTGAGGAGCCGCTAGGCCAATACCGTCTTCGCTGTACATGGTTTGCAGCATTTTGCGGACCAGGTCGCGCAGTGAGTTATCCACTTTGGCCACACGCTTAGCGGGCTGACGCAGGACGCGATCACCCAAGTAGTGAATAGAAAGCGGTGGCTTCTTTAGTTTTTTCTTTTCAACTTCAATAACAGCGGCCATGTTTTTTTGCTAAGTAGAATTCTTGCTAAATAGGAGAAGAAGGCTTTCTGGAATATGCGTTCAGTTTGCCTATTGTAACAACTCACCAGGACTTCGAGGGCGGCTTCAAGGGCGGCTTCGAGAGGGACATCAGTTAAGCCAATCACATAATGCTATTCGTTTCGTCACGATTATTGGCTACATATATTGACTACATAGGGGGATTGGCTACAGCAGGATTGGCTACAGCAGGATTGACTACACAGGGGGATTGACCCGATAAGGACTGTATCAATTCTTTTTGATTCGGGAATCCTAATGCCCAAATGCCCCCATCACTATCGGCGGTGCTAATGCACCGGCGCTAACTATCTTGCTCAAATCCATACTCAAAACGGATTACTTACTGCTTGAGAGCCTGCGTGGTTTGCGGCGTGGCGGCTGGATGAACTGGGCCGCAATCAGCACAATGACGGTGCTGCTCTTTTTGTTTGGTACTAGCCTTCAGGTGAGTTGGCAGGTAGAAGGCCTGCTGAATCAGTTTGGCTCTCAGCTAGTGATTTCCACCTATCTAGAAAGCGGCGTAGACGCCGGCAGCTTAGTCACGCAAGTAAATCGGCTTCCCGGCGTAGTCAGCGTCACATCTGTCAGCAAAGAGCAGGCTTGGAATCAGCTCACAGCCGATCTTGGGCTCTCCAATATCTCCAATGCGGCAGAACAGCTCAAGGGCAACCCACTTGTTGATGAGCTTAAGGTCAAAGCCAGAGACGCAGAACAAGTACCACAGCTGGCAAGAACGCTCAAAAGCATGGCAGGTGTGGACGATGTGCTGTATGTGAATGAAGTGATCAATCAGCTCAGGGAGCTGAACGCAGGGCTGAAATGGGTGAGCCTGTGTGTGGTAAGCCTGCTGAGTATGACTGCGATCGCGGTAGTAACCACTACGATTCGGTTAATTGCGATCGCCCGCCGTCAAGAAATTGAAGTTATGCAGCTTGTTGGGGCCACCCGCAGCTGGATTTATCTCCCCTTTCTACTGCAAGGCATGACCTTCGGCATCGCTGGGGCAGGCGGCTCGTGGACCTTACTATTCGGCATTCAAAAGGGGCTCAAGTCACTTTCTACCAGCGACCAGCCAGCCTTTATTGAATTCTTGATCAACGGCCTCAAGCTCACACCGCAGCAGTGGATTTTGCTTCCTATTTCGCTAATAGGCTTAGGCACAAGCCTAGGCTTGCTCGGCAGCGTTATCGCCGTCAAAAAAGTTGCGGCTCGATAGTCCAAAAACAGGAAATCTAAAACAGACAGCCCAAGAACCAGTCGCTAGGCACCTAGCTCTACACAAAAATCCCCTGCCGAGTAATGCTCGGCAGGGGATTTCTTATTCTTTTGACTGGCTTTTGAGTGGATAACTCCTTCAAAAAAAGAAGGTTCTAGTAGGCCAGACCCATGCTGCGAGTCGTTTCAGCACCTAGGTAAACGCGAATGCTCAAGAAGTCTGTAGGGCAGGCAGTTTCGCAACGCTTACAGCCAACACAGTCTTCTGTGCGAGGAGAAGCAGCGATTTGACCCGCTCTGCAACCATCCCAGGGAACCATTTCCAAAACGTCTGTAGGGCAGGCGCGGACGCACTGAGTGCAGCCAATGCACGTATCGTAGATTTTAACTGAATGAGACATGAAGTGTAGACTCCAAAATTATTATTGCAATGAGCGTCAATATGCCAGAGCGTCAATGGCCAGTGGCACATTTGCCCTTGGTACGTCGACGGCTAATTTGAAGGCTGCCCAAGCTACTGAGCGACGACAGCACGTAGAGGCCCGAAGATAATCGGACGCATCGACACCGAATCGCCATCGACAAAATAGCTAATGACTGCGAGCAAGGGTTCTCCAACCCAAGTGAAGTGTATCCTGCGCCCGCAAGGCATTCATTAACGCAGGGGGTAAAAATTTATGGAACGTAATATTGTCTCTACACAAGTCAGATAAGTCAGAAGCACCCAGCAGAAGACTCGGAGGGGTCACGCTTTCCTATAAGATAATGAAGCTTAAATTACAAAAGTTGCTCAATGCAGCAGAATTGGGTCAAATGCGTTAGGCGTTTGTACCTACGCTGTCAGAGATAGGCGCTTTGGTTTGAGCAAGTTTTTGCGCTTTTTGTCGCTGTTTGAAGGTAGGTACAGTAATGAGTGACGACATTTTAGGAAAGGTTCAGAAAATCGTTTCTGAACAGCTCGGGGTAGATGAAGCAGAAGTAAAGCCAGATGCTAACTTCGCGAACGACTTGGGTGCGGATTCTCTCGATACCGTTGAGCTAGTGATGGCTCTAGAAGAAGAATTTGATATTGAAATCCCTGACGAAGCAGCAGAAAGCATCAGCACCGTGCAGTCCGCTGTTGACTTCATCAAGTCCAAAGCAGCGTAGCTGTAGGTTTGTTGTTCTCGAGATCGCTAAAGGAGAGAGGGCGCAGGGGAGCGGAGGCGCAGGGGAGAATGCGCATAAATAGCCTCCCTCGCTCCCCTGTGACTCCGCTCCCTCTGACAGTATCGCTGCTACATAACGCGATCTACCGTCAGCTCTTAGCAATTTTGATCTCATTTCCCACTGTTGCGACCTTTTTCGTGCGGGAAGCTCCTCCGTTGCCTCATTAAATCTATGGCTCAGTCAGAAACCCAGTCAAACCAACAATTAAAAGATAATCAAATGCTGAAAAAGCGGGTGGTGATTACCGGCTTGGGTGCCATTACACCCATTGGCAATACCCTGGATGAATACTGGCAGGGGCTCATGAGCGCCAAGAATGGCATTGGCATGGTCACCGCCTTCGATGCCTCGAAGCACGCTAGCCAAATTGCTGGCGAGGTTAAGGGCTTCGATCCGCTCGATTATATGGATAGAAAGGATGCGAAAAGGGCAGCTCGGTTTGCTCATTTTGCGATCGCAGGCAGTAAACAAGCCTTAGCCGACGCCAAGCTAGAAATCACTGGCCTCAACGCCGAGCAGATTGGCGTGATGATCGGCACGGGCGTGGGCGGAATCCAAGTGATGGAAGATCAGCAAGAGGTGTACCTCAACCGGGGCCCCAGCCGCTGTAGCCCCTTCATGGTACCCATGATGATTGCCAACATGGCCGCTGGCCTTACCGCGATCCAGACCGGTGCAAAGGGGCCAAACTCCTGCCCTGTTACCGCCTGCGCCGCTGGCTCAAACGCGATTGGAGACGCCTTTCGCCTCGTCCAAGGCGGCTACGCCCAAGCCATGATTTGCGGCGGCACCGAGTCAGCGGTCACGCCCCTGACCTTTGCCGGATTCTCATCGGCGCGGGCCATGTCCAGACGAAATGACGACCCTACCCATGCCAGCCGCCCCTTCGATGTAGATAGAGACGGATTCGTCTTGGGAGAAGGCACTGGCATCCTAATTTTAGAAGAGCTAGAGCACGCTCTGAGCCGAGGCGCACGAATTTACGCAGAAATGGTGGGCTATGGCATGAGCTGTGACGCCTACCACATGACGAGCCTGGCCCCCGGCGGTGAAGGCGCCATCCGAGCCATTCGCCTCGCCCTCAAAGACGGTGGATTGGCCCCTGAAGAAGTGAGCTACGTCAACGCGCACGGCACGAGTACGCCAGTGAACGACCCGAATGAAACTGCCGCGATTAAAGCGGTGCTAGGTGAGCATGCCTATAAAATCACGGTGAGCTCTACTAAGAGCATGACTGGCCACTTATTAGGCGGATCCGGGGGCATTGAAGGTGTTGCAGCAGTAATGGCCGTAGCCAACGACCGCGTACCGCCAACTATCAACCTAGAAAATCCTGACCCTGTTTGTGATCTTGACTACGTTGCCAACCAAAGCCGCGAGCAAGTGGTTAACGTAGCGCTCTCCAATTCATTTGGCTTTGGAGGCCACAACGTTACCCTCGCCTTCAAAAAGTACGAATAGCCTGCTGACAGCCATCTGATAAAAATGGCCTGCAAATTTACGAAAACTGTCATCAATCGATGACGACGTATCAAAGATAGGTATTGCATACCGTCGCAGATGTTACAGATTCATAGGTATAATAACCTAACAAAACTTCTTAAACTTTTGTTTAGCAAGCATCATCTAAGCGCTTGTTTAGGAACACCCTAAAGCAAGAATCAGATCAATGAGAGATCACTGTTGAAGGATAGATGAGAGATAGAGTCGTCGCCTCTTTTCAACCCTTTCAACAAGTGGGCCCATCGTCCATCTTTTTTTGTCGTTCACCCCAAACTATAAAAGGCCATGGCTGTCGCAACTCAATCGCTTGAAGCACTGTGCATAAATTCCATCCGATTCTTGGCTGTTGATGCCATTAACAAATCAAAATCGGGACACCCCGGACTACCGATGGGCTGTGCACCCATGTCTTTTGTGCTGTGGGATAAGTTCCTGCGCCACAACCCAAAAAATCCTCAGTGGTTCAACCGGGACAGATTTGTGCTCTCTGCGGGCCACGGTTGTATGTTGCAGTACGCGATTTTGCACCTGACTGGCTACGACAGCGTCAGCATGGACGATATCAAGCAGTTCCGGCAGTGGGGCTCCACCACACCTGGACACCCTGAGAACTTTGAAACACCGGGTATTGAAGTGACCACGGGACCTTTGGGCCAAGGCATTTGTAACGCGGTAGGCCTTGCGGCGGCTGAAGCGCACCTCGCGGCGAAGTACAACAAGCCCGACTGCACTGTAGTAGACCACTACACTTACACCATCTTGGGCGACGGCTGTAACATGGAGGGCATTTCCGGTGAGGCGTGCTCTTTGGCGGGTCACTGGGGTCTGGGCAAGCTGATTGCTCTGTACGACGACAATCACATTTCGATTGATGGCTCCACTGATGTTTCCTTTACAGAAGATGTGAGCAAGCGCTTTGAGGCGTATGGCTGGCATGTGCTGCATGTAGAAGACGGCAACACTGACTTGGATGCGATTGAGAAAGCGATCGCAGAAGCGAAGAAAGTCACTGACAAGCCCACCATGATTAAGGTGACCACCACTATTGGCTACGGCTCACCCAACCGCCAAGGCACGGGCGGCATTCACGGTGCCATGCTTGGGGATGACGAAACGGCGCTCACTCGCGCAGAGCTCGACTGGAAATACGAGCCGTTTGAAATTCCTGAAGATGCCCTTGCTCGTTACCGTCAGGCCATCGATAACGGTGCTAGTGCAGAAGCGGAATGGCAAAAAACTATGGCCACTTACCGTACTAAGTACGCCACAGAAGCTGCTGAGCTCGACCGTTTGATCTCTGGCAAGTTACCCGAGGATTGGGAAGCTGCACTGCCTACTTATACCCCAGAAGATAAAGCATTGGCGACTCGGAAGAATTCTGAAGCGACACTCAACGCTCTGGCTCCAGCGATTCCTGAACTCATTGGCGGTTCTGCTGACCTCACCCACTCCAACCTCACCGAGCTAAAGATTTCCGGCGACTTCCAAAAAGGCGCTTACGAAAATCGCAACATGCACTTCGGTGTGCGTGAGCACGGCATGGGCGCAATCTGTAACGGCATCGCACTGCATAATAGTGGCCTTATTCCTTACTGTGCAACGTTCCTCGTCTTTACCGACTACATGCGTGGTGCAATTCGCCTTTCGGCCTTATCCGAAGCTGGCGTCATCTACGTGATGACTCACGACTCCATCGGTCTGGGCGAAGACGGCCCCACCCACCAACCGGTAGAAACAGTTGCTTCACTGCGTGCGATTCCTAACCTCTATGTCATCCGCCCCGCAGACGGCAACGAGACTTCCGGCGCATACAAGATTGCCGTAACCAAGCGCAAAGCACCTACGCTCATGTGTTTCTCTCGTCAGGGCCTGCGCAACCTCCCTGGTTCTTCTATTGATGCCGTAGCCAAAGGTGCTTACATCATGTCTGACTCGGACGGCACGCCCGACGTCCTTTTGATTGGTACGGGTAGTGAAGTTCAGCTTTGCGAAGATGCGGCTGAAAAGCTACGCGGCGAAGGAAAGAACGTGCGTGTGGTTTCCATGCCTTGCCGGAAGCTCTTTGAAGAGCAGGATGCGGCTTACAGAGAGTCTGTATTGCCTAAGGCTGTGAAAAAGCGCTTGGTAGTAGAGGCAATGAGCAGCTTCGGCTGGGCCAAGTACTACGGCGACGAAGGTGACATGATTGCTGTTGACACCTTTGGTGCTTCCGCGCCGGGTGGCCTGGTGATGGAGAAGTTTGGCTATACCATCGACAACGTTGTCGCTCGGGCAAACGCGCTGCTGTAGAATCGACTCTCAAGAGTGAACTAGACAAAGCCCTCGCTAGATGAGTACTAGCGAGGGCTTTGTTCTTTATGCAGTTTATAAAAAACAGTTCTCTTCAAGATTCAGACATTGCCGCTATATATTCCATAGCCGCAGCTGTGATAAAACCTGAGCGACTCTCACCATGAGCGATCGCAAAGTTATCGATTCTAGTCAGGATTCGCTCCGAAATCGTCACATTAATACGACGAACCTTACCTGAGAGTTTTGATAAGTCAATGTCGACAAAAGCTCAAATACCCTCAGAAAAATCGGGCTGCTCTTTGTGGACTTCGATCGCAACAGAAGCAGGAATATCTTCTTCGTCAATTAGTAAACCTTCAACATGACATTCAATCGCTTCTACGGCGTTGTCTATTGCTTCATCAACCGTCGATCCTGCTGAGAAGCAACCGGGTAGATCAGGGACAGTCACTCCATAGTCGCTGTCTTGGTCTTTATGTATTACAACTGGATATCTCATTGATCTGACACACTTAGCTTAAGGGCCAATTCCAACCTGCTTGCTTAGCATATAGACTTAAAAGCAGACAAACAACAGCAGAATTTCCCTCCAAAATCTATGCCACTATTCGACTGTATTGTTGTGGGTGCTGGGCCTGCGGGCGCGAGTGCTGCATATCATCTAAGTAAGCGTGGTCATAGTGTACTGCTACTAGAAAAAGCTTCATTACCTCGATACAAGCCTTGTGGCGGTGGCGTTTCACCGCAAGTTGCGGAGTGGTTTGATTTTGATTTTGAGCCGGTAATTTCGCAGCGGGTGACGCATGCTCGGTATACGTGGAATCGGGGGGAGGCGATCGCAGTCTCGCTAAAAACCCCTGTATGGATGGTGCGACGCAACGAATTCGACCATTACATAGTACAGCAGGCGCAAAAAGTAGGCGCGGAACTGCGAGACAAAACAAAAGCTACAGGCATTGAATGGAAGGATAATTGCTGGCATGTACACACCAGTAAAGACGATACGTGGAAAGGCAAATACCTGATTGCAGCGGACGGCGGTCGGGGGCCGATGGCGAAGTGGCTGGGGTTTGAGCCCCGTAAGTCGAGCATTGCAGGCGCGATTGAAATTGAGCCGAAGGGGCCTGTGGATGATGGGCATGTGGTGCATTTTGAATTTGGGCTACTGAAGAATGGCTATGTATGGAACTTTCCAAAACGCGATGGATATTCCATTGGGAGCGGCGCGTTCAAAACGAATCAGCGGATAGGAAATGACCTAGTTAAGCCGATGGTGGAGTATGCAAAAGGATTTGATGTAGACGCAACCAAGGAAGCAAAGTTTGGCCATCCGGTATATATCTGGGATGGTGATCAGCGACTAAATACGCAAAATGCGGTGTTGGCAGGAGAAGCCGCATGTGTGGTTGATCCACTAACGGCTGAAGGCATTCGGCCTTCTATATTTACAGGGGTAAAAGCTGCGGAAGCAGTTGATCGGGCGCTGAGTGGTGATGCTAAGGCACTAGAAAACTACACTCAGATTGTGAAAGATGAGATTGGTAGCGAAATGAAGCTAGCAGCGCGGTTAGCAAAAGCGTTTTATTTGGCTCCACACTTTAGCTATCGCACGATAATGAGCCAGCCGTCGGCGACATGGGCAATGGCGAAAATTTTTGCTGGGGAGCTGAAGTATGCAGATATGGTGCAGAAGGCATTAAAACGATTGAGCGGTGGACTGCTGGCAAGATAGAGAGTTAGCTTTACAGTCTTGAGCAGATGTCTTTAGCAAACTAGGAAAGAAGCTATGCCACAAGAACCCATTAATAAAGATAGCGATCGCCTAATGAAGATGAGCGCCAAGCTCAGAAAGGCATCGAGAATTGTCATGATAGGGTTGACGGCGATCGTAATGTTGGCTGGGCTCTTCTACCTTCTCCGCGATCCTTTAACGGGCATTATTCTGCTTGTCTGCGGCGCAATGGGTGCTGGTGGGATTATTGCCCTAAGGAACAACATTACATAGGGCAATCCCTAAATACGCTACGCTAGCAGCATAGTTTCCGGTCTCTGTCGGTTTGTCAACTGTGGCGCACGATTCTTCTAATAGCATCAGAACGCCACTCCTCGATCAGCCAGAGGCCAAAGCGCAGTGGTTTACAGACCACATGCTGTTTCAATATCGCCGCTGCCGTCGCCGCACCTATCTCGATACTTATGGCGATCGCACCCAAAAAGATCCCCCTAGCGACTACTTCACCAAACTCCGCCAAGACAGCGCCGACCACCGGCAAAGCGTCCTCGCAGCATTCGCTCCGCTCAGCCAACCCGCCTACGAAAAATACAGCTGGCAAGCCGGAGCCGACGCCACCTACCGCATGATGTGCGAAGGCATAGAATCTATCCATCGCGGTGTGCTGATAGTGCAAGGGCCAGACAATACGCTGTATCGCACCGAACCAGACCTACTTGTAAAGCAGCCGGGCAACTCTTGGCTAGGCGACTGGTACTACGTGCCCTACAACGTAAAACTGGGAAAAAAGCCCAAACCCGAATATCAGCTCGTCGGCGCATTTAACGCCTATCTCCTCGCCGAAATTCAGGGCGTATGGCCCGAAACAGCGTGGCTCTTCCTCAAAGAAAAACAATATAGCGTCAACTTAGAACGCTATGTGCCGAAGCTTCAAGAAGCTCTCGATGATGGGCATGTGGTCATGAAATCACCGCAGGCACCTGAAGTGTTTATTTCTCGGAATCGCTGTAGTCTTTGCCCTTGGCTCAGCTACTGCTATGCCGAAGCAAAGCAAACAAACCATCTTTCCCTATTACCTGGGGTTACACTCACCCGCTATCCCACACTGGTAGAACTTGGGCTAACGACTGTAGAAGCCCTCGCCGACGTGCCTGTTACTCACCTTACAGACGCCCTAGGCACAGAACATCACATCTCGCAGAAGCTCATTTATCAGGCGCAGGCGACGGCTAGAGACACCGCCATTCCTCGGTTGCATAGTGGTTATTTCCCCGTCTTACCTAGCGATGTGCCGTCGAGCAATATCGAGCTTTATTTCGACATTGAAGCAGCTCCCGACAAAGATTTAATTTATCTCCACGGTGTTCTTGTCGTTGATAAAAACACGCAAGAAGAGACTTTTCACGCGTTGCTAGCTGAAGCACCAGAAGAAGAAGAGAAAGCTTGGTTTGAATTCTTGGAATTAGTCGCTCGCTATCCTGACGCACCGATCTATCACTTTTGCCCTTACGAAGCGCAGACGGTGGCTCGGCTAGCCAATGTGTATGGCACGGACAATGTAGACATCAACGAGTTGTTGCTTCGCTTTGTGGATATTCACAAGCAAATTGTTGACGCGGTGACGCTGCCGGTAGAGAGCTATGCACTGAAGCATTTGGCACGGTGGATGGGGTTTGAATGGCGAGATGAAGATGCCAATGGGGCGCAGTCGATTTGCTGGTACGACGACTGGCTGACAACGGGCGATCGCACCCACCTAAACACCATCCTCCGCTACAACGAAGACGACTGCCAGGCAACGTATCGCGTCAAAGACTGGCTAGTAAAGTTTGCTATGCCCTTCTGGGAATAAACGTCGCCTTTCCAGTCAGCTGCTGCCACGATTCTTCAGTCATGCTTCATAGTGCTTGTCTAGGACTTCATTCTTAGAACAACATTGGCATTAAAAAATGTCCTGATAGGGCTGTATCTACTGATAAAAAGTCAAGCTAAAAAACTTGTTTGACAAAGCGCCCTCGAATCAGCACAATAGAGATCGCCTTGAGAGGGGAGCCAACCAGCTTCACCTCACCAGCAAGGGCCCGTAGTTCAATTGGTTAGAGCACCGCCCTGTCACGGCGGAAGTTGCGAGTTCGAATCTCGTCGGGCCCGTTCTAATAAGAGAAAGTCCCTAGTTCGTAATGAACTAGGGACTTTCTCTTATTAGGGCTATTAGATTCCTGGGCTAGATCTCAACTGTGCCGCCGTACTTCACAGGGAGCTGACTTTCCGCCGGTAAATCCATCACATCGCTATACAGCCTGATGTACTCCACAGCCGACTTCTCCCAGCTAAAGCTAGTTTCCATTGCTCGCTTTTGCAGCGCTTCCCATTGAGGCTTAAATCGGTACGCCTCAGAAGCGCGAACCATACTAGTAAACAAATCCAACGCTTCGTAGCGATCGAAGCAGTAGCCAGTGCCAGCCTCGTTAATGGGGTCGTTGTGGCTGACAGTGTCTACAAGACCACCCGTACGCCGTACGATGGGCACACAGCCATATCGCATGGAAATCATTTGGCTGATGCCGCAGGGCTCGAAGCGAGAGGGCATGAGGAAGGCGTCGCAACCAGCATAGATTCTACGAGCCACCGCATCGCTATACATGATGTAGGCAGAAGCTCGGCCAGGGTAGCGGGCGGCGAGTTCCCACAGCTGATTTTCGTAGTAGCGATCGCCTGTACCTAGCACCACAAACTGCGCATCCGAGTAGGCCAAAAAGCGATCCATCGTTTGCAGCAGCAAATCGATACCTTTTTGCTCTACCAGGCGACTTACAATGCCAATCAAAAACTTATCGGGCTCTACTTCCAGGCCCATCTCTTTTTGAATAATGGCTTTGTTGGGCGATCGCTTATCCAACGTACTCGCAGAATACGTATGCTCAATTTTTTTATCCGTCGCTGGGTCAAAAGAATCGAGGTCAATGCCATTGACAATGCCGCTTAGCTTACCGCTGACAAAAGAAAGCAGACCCTCTAGCTTTTCGCCATATTCAGGGGTCTGAATCTGCTGGGCATAGGTCGGTGATACTGTATTCACCCGATCGGCAAACTGAATCGCTGCGGCCATCACGTTGTGGCCCTGCATGTACCACGGGCACCAGGCCATTTTGTCGAGCTTCCAACGCCAGGGGCCCTGATAGGCAAGGTTATGGATAGTAAATACAGTGCCAATATCAGAGGTTTCATGCATCCACACCGGAATCATCCCGGTATGCCAATCGTGGCAGTGAATGATGTTAGGCTTCCAGTGGTTCCAGGCAAACTCAGCGGCACCATTGGAAAAGAAGGTAAATCGCCAGTCTTCATCACTGCCACCGTAAATGTTGTCAGGGTCGAAGCAGGGATGACCCATGAGGTAGAGAGGAACGTCGCTATCGGGCAGCTTTGTCTCGTAGATAGCGAAGGAGTTAAACATCGCATAGCCCCACCAGATGGGGTCGTCAGGAATGTCCAACTTGCCGTTCAGTGACCCGTAGTAGGGCATTAGCACGCGGACGTCGTGGCCCATCGCCCGCAAGATTTTGGGCAATGTGCCGACGACATCACCCATACCGCCGACCTTTGCCAGCGGTGCGGCTTCAGCAGCCACAAACAAAATTTTCATATAAATCCCTAAGTAAGATCACTGCCTCTTAACTCAAGTTTATATTGGCGGCTCCCATCTCCAAAGTTTGTTTGTAGCTGGAGGGTTGCCTATCTATTCAGTCGCCGTTACATCGGCAGGAGGGGCTTTGATAGCCACCTCAGCTTCTAGCTCATCTAGTAAAATCTCGCGTTTGCCAGGCACATGAGTATGTTTGTGATTGTGCTGCTGCTCATTCATGCTCTTGAGCTGACGATTAGCGGCTTCAAAAGCGTCTCGAATGACAGCTTCGAGCGAGGCATACTGAATGCCCTGGTCGGGACTTTTGTCGACGACAATCTCGCGGTCTTCGGGTACGGTGATGTCGATGCGCACACGATAAGGAGATCCACTGTTGGGATGATCGTGTACTTTTTCAATTGCGAGATGGCAGCTGCTGATTTGGGTGTAGAACTGCTCTAGCTTTTCTATTCTCTCGGCAATTAATGTTTCTAGTGCGGGCGTTTTGTTTACGCCACGATAAGCAATTTCGGGAGGGACTCTCATATTTTTTGGACTGCCTTTTCGATAAGTAGCCTTCTACTTGTAAGAGACAGTCCAGCAGTCACGCATCCGTCGATGGTTGGGGAGTCGCTGAAAAATTACTCGCGGTTCTGCGCGTTGATTACATCTAAAATCTCCTGTGCGCCCTGCGATCGCACCTTCTCTGCCAGCGCCTTACCCATACTCTCGGCATCCGCCGGAGCCCCCGTCACCACATCTTTAATCAGCTGCTGCCCGTCCAAACTTGCCACAATTCCTTTCAGTGTGAGCGTGTCACCTTCAATGGTGGTATTCACACCAATAGGCACCTGACAGCCGCCTTCTAGCTCGCG
>JBHJIY010000099.1:0-16256 GCA_050042985.1 Phormidesmis sp.
GATAGAATAGCGCCATGACTACGCTAATGCCTGAGATACGTCGTAAGTTTGCCGAAGAGCAGTTCGAGTTTTCTAAACATGCCGTGGATCAATCTATCTTGCGACAAATTCGAGTCCAAGAAATTAGGGAGGTGAGCGAGAGCGGTCAAGGCATTGAGGACTACCCAGATGATAAGTATGGTCCTAGTAGCCTCATCTGTGGTTCAACTCAAGCGCAACGTCCTATTCATATTCAGTGTAGTTATCCTTCTCGTCCACTCATCAAGATAATTACGGTGTACGAGCCTAACCCCAAACGATGGAATAAAGACTTTACTAAAAGGAGGCGTAGTGACGATGACAACTAATTGGAAAGAGGCTTTAGTGGAGAAGCAGGTAGCATACACCTTAAATCTGAATGGAAAGATTTTTCTAATCGACAGCGTGCCTGCTCGTGTGAATGAAGAAACAGGCGAACAGTTTTTCTCTCCATCAACCGTAGAACGGTTGCAACAGACAATTCTAGACGGAAAAGAACCTGACCGCTTTGTTCAAGTTCCTGTGTATAACTATTCAAATAGCGCGGCGTAATTGAGCTATTAGCTGCAGTAAGATGGATGACTACCCAGCAATTGAAGTAACGCGAAAACTGGGAAGCGAACCATTTCATTCCGAGAGTCATCCAATGGGGCTGGCTTTGCTGCAATTCTGGCAGTGGGCAGCGTCGGATCTCACCAGCAATACACTTCGCGGGCTGCTCGCCGAGTTCATTGTTGCCACGGCGCTTAACAGAGCGGATGGCGTGCGCACCGAATGGGACGCCTTCGATATCCTCAGTCCGAAGGGCCGCAAAGTGGAGGTTAAATCCGCTGCGTATATTCAAAGCTGGAAACAGAAGGTTCTGTCACCTATCCGTTTCAACATTCAGCCTACACAGGGATGGAATGCAGCAACGAATGAGTATTCGGAGGCTAAACGACAAGCCGATGTCTATGTGTTCGCTGTACTGGCGCATGCGGAGCAACAGTCTATCGATCCACTGAATCTGAATCAATGGGTATTCTACGTGCTTCGCGCGAGCAAATTGAATGAGCTGGGCTCGCAGCAGTCGATAGCGCTTTCGCGTTTGTGAAAGCTCGGGGTGATAGAAGTAAGCTACGAGCAACTCGCAGCGGCTATCGATAGCGAGGCGCAGAATGGCAAATAGCAGTGCGGTTCAACTGCACTAGGTATCAATATGTCCTAAAAGCTTTACGGCCTTTTGAGAAAGATATTCTGGGACATAAAAAGAGACACAGTTTTCCCATGCATCAAAAGGTATGCCTTTTGCGTAGTTCACATACGCTGTGCGAGCAGTAGTATATCGCCGTCGAGGCTGCTTGCGTGAGCATTTCACAACCTTGACGCGTCAGAATAGCGTGCCATATGCGTATCTTTTTCAAGTAGTACGGTGCACCGCATCATTCACAGCGCATTTTTCCGGTGGCACGTTGGTGGGTTCGGCCGCGAGTGGACGCTCTGCACTGGTTCTATTCTCAAAAAGCCGACGATGGTGCGGGCTCACATGGGGGATTAACGAGTGAGGCTTCTCCAGTCCGTGTGCTTCCATTAAGGCCTGGTCACCCATGATGTCGAGCGGGTCGCCGTCGGCGATGATTTGGCCATTGTCTATGAGCAGAATGCGATCGCACACTTCCAGAACAAATTCCAAATCATGAGACGAAATCAGCAGCGTCTCGTGAGACTTTTGCATAAAGCTAATGAGGCGGCGGCGAGTACGTAAGTCTAGGCTGGCAGTGGGTTCGTCATACAGGACGACCTGGGGCTGCATGGCGAGGATGCCTGCGATCGCAACCATCTGCTTTTCACCACCCGATAGATGATGCGGTGCCCGCTCAGCCAAAGGCTCCATACCCGTCATCTTTAGCGCGCGGTCTACCTGATTGGCTACATCCTCCGCAGTACAGCCCATGTTTTGCGGGCCAAAGCCGATATCTTCTCGCACGGAAGGAGAAAATAGCTGATCGTCTGGGTCTTGAAACAACATGCCAACATCAGGCCGAAACTGCCCTGGTTCCACAGGTTTGTTGAGCAGAGAAATCTCGCCTGATGTGGGTGTGAGCACGCCACACAGCAGCATGAACAAGGTTGTTTTTCCGCAGCCATTGTGGCCGATAATGCCAACGCGCTGACCTTTGTGAATGTTCAAAGAAACTGACGCTAGCACCGGGTCTGCGCCAGGATACTGAAAAGTCAGATTTCGAGTGGAGATAGCGTAGTTGCAAGACTCAGCCGCCGCAGATTTTTCCTTCATGGGCTGATCGGCTGTCTGTGAGTCGGCTGCATTTGAACGCAAATCTGAACGCATACTGGTCATCCTATTATCGTTGAAAAAGTTATCTCGGCCATCACAAAACCCAGCGCTGCGGCCACCGTCACCATAGTTAGCAAAAGACTCCGAGAATCTATCGGCTGCTGAGCTGCAAGCTGTGGCTGCTTGAGCTGGCCATATCCTCGCAACTGCATCGCTTTATAAACGCGCTCCGATCGCTCATAGCTGCGAATAAGCAGTGTCCCTAACAAACCCGACAGCTGCAAGAGTGTTTTACCCTCTAGCCGAAACCACTGGCGGCGGAGACCAAAGCCTCGCAAACGCATAGAGCGCTGCATAGTAGAGAGCATATCTGCGGTTTCAAACAGGTAGCGGTAGGTGAGCAGAGTCATATCTGCAAGGAGAGTGGGGAGGCCGAGAGATCGCATCGCCCGCAACAGCGTCAAAAACGGCGTTGACCCCAGCAATACAAAGCCCAGTGTGAGAATAGACACAAACCGGCAAACCACTAGCACCGCCGTGATGATGCCTTCCTGACGCAGTGCCAGCGGTCCCCACTGCGCTAGCACCGTACCCCCAGAGGTAAAGGGTAATAACAGCACCACCATAAGAATAAACAATCCCGGATAGCGCAACCGTTTTAGCAAATAGCTTAACGGTAGACCGGAAAGACCATACAGCACCGCCACTACGCACAGCATTGGCAGCACAAGCGGTAAATGCTTCACCGCTGCAAAAGCAAACATCAACAGACTTAGGCTCAGCAGCTTGAGCCGAGGCGTCCAGCTGTGAAGTGAAGAGTTTGCCTCTACATAGGTTTCAAAATTTGCAGATGCCATAGCAACTTATCTCCCTGTCAGCAGTTCGGGCTTCACCCGCTGCAAAAATACTGCCAACATTGCGGTAAAGCCACCTTCTATAATCGCTAGCGGTAGATGCGCGAGGGTCAAATAGGTCACCGCCACCTGCTCCGTTTGCACATCAAAGTCAGCAGATACCAGCGTCACCATCAGCACAAAAAAGATCAGCGCCGTTAACGCGAGCCCTAATGCACCCCCTAAAAAAGAAAACGCTCCAATTCGCCAAATAGACCCATTGGATTGCGAAAACGCCTGTTCCTTTGGCTCTAGCACAAATCTAAGCTGAAAAATATGGTAAGCCAGTAATGCTGGAAACCCCAGCATGCTTGCATTCACACCCAGTGTCGTCAGCCCGCCATGGCCAAAAAACATCGCCTGAAACAATAGCCCAATCAAAATCGCAGGCACTGCAAAGTAACCCAGCACCACGCCCAGCAATCCATTTAACAACAGATGAACACTTGTGGGTGGAATTGGGATAGAGATAGAAGACGCCACAAAGAAAGCCGCTGTCAACAAAGAGGCCTTAGGAATCTTGGCATTGGGATTGCCTTGCCGATTGATTTGCCGCAGAGAGTACCAGGTTAATAGGCCAGTGGTTCCATATCCAGCGATGCACACCTGGGCTGGCAGAAAGCCTTCAGAAATGTGCATTAATGTTGACCCCCAGAAGAACCACTGACAGAAACCGGATCGGCTGCGGTTCTGCTTACAGGCTGGTTGCTTACAGGCTGGTTGCTTACAGGCTGAGGTAAAACAGTTGGATCCAAAGCTGGTGTCTCTGTAGAAGACCTACGAGAAAAGAACAGCGCCGTACCCACAAAGCCCCAAACGATAGCAGCCATACTGAGCCACTTTTGCACAGGCGTGCTGGTCTTTACTGTTGGCGTGCTGGTAGCTACTGAGGCCTCAGCACTCCCTACGGCAAATGTTGTTGTTCCGCCATGACCGGCTTTTCTTACGGTGACTTCCCAAGCGCCGGGCGTTCCAGCCTCTGGTGCAAACAAATACCTACCCTCGGCATCAGTTTGTCCTTTTTGCCAGGGCGTTTCAAGATTGCCAGGCGAGTAAACCAAGACCTGAGCATCGGTCATGGGTTCACCGTTATCAAACGTTGCCGTAACCGCCACAGCCGTCTGTGTCACCTCGACCACTGTGCCGTGGGCACTGGCCGCAGGTGCGTGGCCCAGCCCAACCGCTAATAAAGCACCGAAAACCAGGCCATTAACCGAATCACTGACTGAACAGACAGAACACTTGTTCTTCGATAGATCGTTCGGCATTAGATCTTTGGACGCTAGACCATTTGACATTTGCCGGATTCTCGAATTGCTCATTAGCTTGCTGAAAATTAAGTTGTCATGATTAGCACGTCGGCGTCAGTGTGGCTGACTGCGTCTATGTTTCGTTTGTGATTCTTGCACCGCAGTGGCCTTCTCCCACATGTCCTAAGCTGAGTAAAGTCGCTTGTAAAGTCGCGTAGTTTTTCTCGCTAAGCTGTTCTTGCAGCCCTTGGCTATCTATTGTGAGCTGCCCTCCCTGCGATAGCTCAGCCAGCGGTTCAAAGCCTAACGCACCTAAATTAATCTTGTCAGTTTCAGGCGCTTCTACATCGCCGAACATGTGGTCAAAGTGGAAGGTAGCCTCTACTTCGGCGGTTTTTCCGTTGGTTAAGATCCCTTTACGTTCGTCGCCAATAAAGTCGCCGCAGGTATAAGCGATTTCATCTGCCAATCCAATCTCAAACGAAACCGCATCCGCATCCTTCGTCGCTGTCCCAATCAGCATAATTGGATAGCCCTCAGCCGGACCCGTCTGCGCGGGTACCAGCTGCCAAGCTAATTCGTTATATCGTCCACTCGGTGCATCTGCAAAATCTATGGCCTCGGTCGGGCCATTTCCCGCCGCTAAGTCTACCGTCACGGGCGATGCTCCGTACACGACAGACTGCTGAGGTTGTGTGCTTTCTTCCGGTCCTGCTTCAGATTCTCCCGCTTCAGTCAGCGGGTTTTGAGCGGCTGTGACATCGGTCATCGTCACGTACAAGTGGTCAAAATCAATCCGCCAGCCGTCTTTGCCGGTAAACCCATTGCGAACAAAGTCCTCACCATTTGCCTGAACCAGCAAAGTCCCTGTTCCGCTTGCCGCCGCATCACCATTAGGACCAGCTGTTCCGCTACAGCTAGAGAGCATCAGCAGCAGCAGCGGCATACAGGCCGCTATCTGCCTACACTGCTGTCGCTGAAAAAGTAAGCGGCATCGCTGTAGAACGTTGCTGTGTTGACTCATATTTATTGGGGTCAAAAGTCTGTTCACGATACTCATCACTGAGAAACAATATCTGCCTGAAATCATGATGACTATCTCCCTTCTTTGCAATGCCCTAGGGGGGTATCCTTTTACATCTTCAGCTTCTTGTTACGATTGGTGTTGCGCATAAAAATTAGCTAATTCAAAAGCTCGCACAGCATAAGCAGAAAAGCCCACTGGCTTACGTAAATCCTTATGTCAATTGGAGTCCGTGCCTTCGGTCAGTTCGCTATGCTGTTAGCACCTACTCATACGAGGCGTATCACACGCTTTTACTCACACGAAGCCTACTGGCTATTACCTCAAGAGTAGCTTTACGCAACTTCACTTAAATTATGCCGGCTTAACACTGCTTGTCAGCTTAAAACATGCCTTTAGTCCTGGCTGCTATTAGCCATTCTCACCACGCATTACATCGCGCATTACATCGCGTATTACTCAGTGAAGCCCTATCAAACCTCGCTCCATTCACATCAAGAGCATCCCCAGCAAAAGCAAGAGAATCCGCGACTAGAAAACACACCTACCGCCCCTAAAGGCACCAGAAACGACACCCAAAAAAGCCCTTCACCCAACCCTGAGGTGAAGCACGTGCTCGCAACGCCCGCACATCCACACCACGAGTCGCTGCATCAGCACATTCACAGTGAAGAATCACTACGAAAGCTTGTCAATCGGCTGTCGCGGCTAGAGGGCCATATTCGCGGCATTAAAACCATGGTGCAAGAAAATCGACCCTGCCCAGATGTGTTGATTCAAGTTGCTGCCGTTCGCGGTGGATTAGACCGAGTCGCTCGGTTGATTTTGGATGAGCATTTAAATGAGTGCATTACGCGCGCTGTCGACGAGGGAAATATTGCGGCAGAGGTCGATGCGCTCAAAGCCGCGCTGGATCGGTTTATGCCCTAAGGAAAAATGCACAGGAAACAACCCATCTACTCGCGCTTCGCGCATTTTCTTTGGCAACAACAACAGTTTTTATTCTCTCCTTAGTCACTAGCTCATGAAACACATCGCCATCGTAGGTGCCGGTCCTGCAGGCATCGCGACAGCCCTTCTGCTTGCTGAGCAAGGATTAAAAGTTACCCTTCTAGATCAAGAGCTTGAATTTGATCGCGTCTTTCGGGGCGAAGGGCTGATGCCCTCTGGGCTAGCAGCACTGTACGAAATGGGGCTAAAAGAGACTTTTTTCAGCATTGAGTCTCGGCAGCTAGACGCGTGGGACTTTTATGTGGGTGGTCAACAGCGCATGAGAGTGGTAGAGCCGGAGGAAAACGGGCTCGCAACACACATCATCAATCAGTCGGCGCTGCTGAAGGCCATGGTAGAAAAAGCCAACAAGCTGTCGAACTTTGAGTTTTGCCCAGGGTGGCAGGTGGTGGAGCTGCTGAAAGCTCAGCGTAAAAACGACCCGGTAGGTAACGTCATCGGTGTGCGTGCCAAAGCAAAGGGCAAAAACGGCGGACAGAGTAGAGACATTTTGGCCGATGCTGTGATCGCAGCCGATGGTCGCTATTCACGGCTGCGCAAGTTAGCAGGGCTGAGCCTTGACCAATCGCCTACTCAGTTCGATGTCCTGTGGTTTAAGCTTCCTGCTCCGCCCACGCTAAAAGCAGAAACGCCTTTTGTCGCCTGCCTTCAACCCGATCGACAGTTTGCCTTTTACCCCTCCTGGGATAACCGCATCCAAATTGGCTGGATTACCCAAAAAACAAAGAGCATCAAGACAACGCCCAGCGTTCAAGACTTAAAGAATCGAGATTGGATTGAAGAATTTGCCCTTGCCCTACCCTCGGACTTAGCAGCGCATTTTCGATCACATAAAAATGAATTGGAAGGGCCTATTTTTCTAGATGTGCAAGTGGGCTGCTGCGCGCAATGGAGCCAACCTGGACTGTTGCTGATTGGCGATGCAGCGCATCCTATGGCACCGAACCGAGCGCAGGGCATCAACATGGCCCTGCGAGATGCCATTGTGGTCGCTAACCACATGCAGCAGGTGGACAACCGCAATGGACCGGTGCCAGTTGAGGTATTTCAAGCCATTCAGGCGGAACGGCAGCCTGAAATAGAAGCGGTGCAAAAGATGCAGCTGGCTGAATGGCGTAAGGTGGCGTTTATTTCTACGCCGGGATTGCCCTATGAGGGATTTAAGGCGATCGCATCCCTATTCGGCCGCTTCAAGTTCGCCCAAAACATTTGGCTGCACGAGCAAGCGGGCCTGCGCAACGGCGTTTTACCCGTCAGCCTCAGTTTGTAAAGCATCCGGCCCAAATCATCGAAATATTCGCAATAGCCGATAAACTAAACTAACCGGTTTAGAGACTGTCCTGCCTATCCATGCAGCCTCTGATACTTTGCCTATGTTTAGGAAAAATCAGTATCGACTGTGATTGTTTCGTCTGCTGCGACGACAGCGGCAGAAACACCTATGAATATCTCTATTGATCACCCCTTTGACCGTTCACCTCGCCGCTTTGACCGTTCACATGGAGCGCATTCGCTCAAAGTACGCACCCTAAGCTGGATGGCAGGGCTGTGCCTCAGTGCGCTCATTCCCTTTGCTAGCGCAACCTCAGCTTCAGCGGCCGAACGCGTTACCCTCACCTATGGTTTTGTAGAAATTTCCACTACAGTAGACGCGCTGCAAAGCTATGCAGACACAGGCATTGCTGACCGAGAGCTAAATGCTTACCTCAGATTTTTGAGCACGGAGCAGCGGACTCAGTTTCGTCAGGCGCTCCAAGTTCGTCAAGACATCGACCACGTCCAAATGTCTCAGTTTTTGTACTCGGCGATTGGCGACAATATTTTGCGCGTGATGGGCAACATTATCCAAACCCAAGGTCGCCAAGATGGTGCCAAAGGGCTACGCGGCGCGCTGGTACTCGCCGCTGCCGAACCCGAAGGACTGTCTTTACTCAGCGTGCTAGACCAATTCCCAACAGACAACGTTCGCATCGACTCGCAGAGAGCGTTTCGCGCTTTTGGCGCACTGACAGGGTTGATTCAAGACACCGATCGGGCGATCGCAGCCATCCGTGCCCAAAGCGCTCCTGCTTCACTGATGCAAGCCAATGCGCCCACATTAGATGCGCTCTCTGCGCCAGGGCCCTATGCCGTCACTGCCGAAACCATCACCGTAGTAGACCGTGATCGGAATCGCGACCTCATTACCGATCTGTACTTACCTACCGACGCACCACCTGCGGGCATCATTGTGATTTCTCACGGATTAGCGGGCGATCGCAAAGGCTTCGTCACCGTGGCAAATCATCTGGCTAGTCATGGCTATGCGATCGCCGCCTTAGAGCACCCCGGCAGCAACACCTCTCGGCTTTTCGACCTATTTCGCGGCGTGGCTAGTGAAGTTTCCGACCCCACAGAATTTAGCGATCGCCCCTACGACGTCTCCTATCTGCTAGACGAACTCACCCGTATGAACGAACCGGGCGATACCCTTGCTGGCCGCCTAGATCCTAATCGCATCGGCATCATCGGCCACTCCTTCGGCGGCTACACAGCGCTAGCCCTCTCTGGCGCACAGCTCGACTACGACACTCTACAGGCCAACTGCGACTCCATCGCCTTCATCTACGGCGGCGCGAATCCTTCTATGGCCTTGCAGTGCACAGCGCTGCTAGACCCAGCCCAGTTTGACGAAAATCTTCGTGACGCCCGTATCCAGGCCGTCATTGCCCTAAATCCTGTCACCAGCAGCCTATTTGGCCCAGAAGGCTTTGCCGAACTCGCCATTCCCAGCCTCATGGTTTCAGGCAGCGTCGACCCAGTGGCCCCGGCCCTACCAGAACAGATTCAACCCTTTACTTGGCTGAATGAAGGCGATCGCGCCGCCGAAGAGAGTAACCCAACTCAGCGCCCAGCCCACTATCTCGCACTGATAGAAGGCGGCTCTCACCTTTACGACCCGCTGGATATAGAGGGTGCCGATAGAGTTGCACTGGCAAACGGCCTCGTCAATGCCGACCCTGAGCTCGGCTACAGCTACCTCAAAGCACTTTCACTTGGCTTTTTGCGCGCCGAACTAGAGCAGGATCCTGTCTATCAAGATGCCTTTGACGATGCTTCTATTGTGCAGCTCGGTGCGCAGCCACTGCCGCTGTATATTGTGCGATCGCTCACCGCCGCCATGCTCAATCCGCCACCTGCACCAACCGAACCCCTTACACCACCACCTGTAATAGACGTTGCTCCCCCTCAGCCCAACCCATAGAATTAAAATGACAAAGTAAACAACCAACCCCTTTCTCTCGCCCACTTTTTGGTCGCGATCTGTTCTTATGAGTCTCAACGTCTACGGCATCCCCAACTGCGGCACCTGCAAAAAAGCCATGGCCTGGCTAGAAGAAAACGAAATCGACTACACCTTCATCAACACCAAAGAGCAGCCCCCGACTGAAGACATGATTCAACAGTGGGTCGCAGAGCTGACAGCACGGCCCATGCGTAACACCTCTGGACTATCTTACCGTGCACTTGGCGAGGAGAAAAAAGAATGGAGCGACGAAAAGTGGATATCAGCCTTTACTGAAGACGCTATGCTTCTCAAGCGCCCCCTTTTTGAAAAAGACGGCAAGGCCGTGATGGTCGGATTCAGGGCAAAGGAGGAACAGAAGATTGCGGCGCTATCGTAAGCCTAAAAGGCAAGGTTGTTCGTAAAGCGCTAGCTCGTCAAATTGCATATAGTGAGAACAGATGAAAAGTGATAATTATAGCCAGCACGCTGATACCAAGAATTTGCTAGAGAATATGGTAGAAGTCATCGTTGAGATAGCTTCTCCTGAAAAGATCATATTATTTGGTTCACAGGCTAGAGGAACGGCTAGGGAAGATTCTGATTATGACTTTTTAATTATCGATGCTGAGCCATTTGATGGAGGGCGAAGTCGATGGCAGTCTGTGAGTAAATTAGGCAGGGCGTTAGCGAAGTTCAGAGTACCAAAAGATATTTTGCTGTACAGCGCTAAAGAGGTAGAACAGCGACGTCATTGGCAAAACAATGTTGTATCTTACGCACTAGAGGAGGGAAAAGTTCTCTATGAGCGAGCTTGATGAGGCAAAAACTCTCTACAGAGCAGCCATTAGAGATCTCAACGCCTTGCTCGGAATGCTTCAGGTCAATGATTTATTCGCTGATGAGATATTTGGGCAGCACGTGCAGCAAGCTGTCGAAAAGCTGATTAAAACATGGTTGTCGGCACGGGGAGAAAAGTACCCGTTGATTCATGATTTGGATACATTGCTTCAGATGTTGGAAGACTTAGGCTGTGATGTTAATGAGTACTGGGATTTAACTAGGTTCACTACGTTTGGAGTGCGGTTCCGATACGAAGATTTTCTCTCTGATAGTGAGTCAATCCAACGAGAAGATGTCATCGGACAGATTCAAGGCTTACAGACTCGTGTAGAAACGATATTGCAGTCTGCTCAGGCAGATGAGTCTGAGAATAAGACAGATGGAGAAGTCGAGTGACATCCCTTCAATGCTTCGCTAAATGCTGCACAGAGACACCTCCTTTCTCTTGTACGGGCGGATTGGTAGAGCTGTTAACTCACTGAATAGGAAGTGCTGACGTATTGTTATCACTATCGTTTGACGTAATCATATTCCAGCCGATGACAAGAAAAAGCACCACCATAGTCAACAGAAAAACTATGGCTTCAAAAAACCAGTGAATTATGCTGTTGTTCTCGACTCTAACCATAGGTTTGCAGACTACCGTACTCACCAGCTCGCGGCTACTTTCAGCATGTTTCATATACCCTGTGCAGTGTTCCCTCAGCGCAGTATTGAACAAGCGTCAGTGTTTTAGAATTCTCATAATACAAGCGGTAAAACCCTGTGCCCTTAGAAACAGCAGACATCATTATTATTGGCAGCGGCATTGGCGGACTGTGCTGCGGTGCGCTACTCGCTCACTACGGACTAGAGGTCACCGTCTGTGAAAGCCATACCCTGATTGGAGGTGCAGCTCATGGGTTCCAGCGTCAAGGTCATCACTTCGACTCTGGGCCTTCTCTTTACTCCGGTCTTTCCTACAGTCCTTCACCGAATCCTCTGCGGCAAGTTCTCGATATTATCGATGAAGATATTGCCTGGGCCAACTACGACACTTGGGGCTGCCGTTTGCCCGAAGGTGATTTTGACACTGCTGTTGGGGTCGATCAGTTCTGCGAAGTCCTTCAAAGTTTGCGCGGTGATAAGGCCGTGGCCGAGTGGCGAGAACTTCAGCGCATTATGAAGCCCTTGGCGAGTGCGGCTGTGGCCTTACCTACCGCTGCCGTTCGTTTCGACTGGGGTGCGGTTCGCACTGCTGCGCCCTTCGTTCCACATCTGCTACGCCATACGGCTAGCACGGTCAAACTCACCGGACCGTTCAGCAAAGTGATGGATGGTGTCATCACCGATGCCTTCGCTCGTAACTGGCTAGAGATGCTGTGCTTTTTGCTTTCTGGGCTTCCTGCTAGTAGTACTAGTACTGCCGAAGTCGCGTTTATGTTTGCCGATTGGTATCGCCCCGGCGTGCAGCTCGACTATCCCATGGGTGGCTCGGCGGCTTTGGTGGAAGCTCTGTCTCGTGGCATTACGAAGCACCAGGGGCAGATAAAAACGGATGCTCACGTTGAGAGCATCGAAATAGCAGAGGGCAAAGCGACAGGTATTAGGCTACGCAACGGAGAAACTATTCACGCTCGCAGGGCTGTTATTTCCAATGCTTCTATTTGGGATACGCTGCCGCTGATTCCAGAGGATGCACTGCCGAAACAGTTTGCGAAGAAGCGACAGTCGCTGCCGCCTTGCGATAGCTTTATGCAGTTGCATTTGGGCATAGACGCAAAAGACCTGCCGTCGGATTTGGCCTGTCATTATATTGTGGTGAATGACTGGGATGTGGGCATCACCGCACCGCAAAATCTAGTTCTCATTTCGATTCCTTCTGTGCTGGATCCTAGCTTGGCACCAGAGGGAAAGCATACGATTCATGTGTATACACCAGGGAATGAGCCCTACGAGCTGTGGGAGCCCTTGAAGGCAGGGACGCCTGAATACAAGAAGCAAAAGGAAGTGCGATCGCAAATTATGTGGAAAGCCCTAGAACGCGTCATCCCAGACATCCGTACACGCACCACCCTAGCCCTCACCGGCACACCGCTGACCCACCAACGCTTTCTTCGACGGCATCGTGGCTCTTATGGGCCAGCAATTCAAGCAGGGCAGGCTCTATTTCCTGGCCCCAAAACGCCTATCGATAGACTGCTGTGCTGCGGCGACTCTACTTTCCCTGGAATTGGGCTACCGGCAGTGGCCGCTAGCGGCATGATGACAGCCCACACACTGATTCCGGTACAGCAGCAGAAAACAACACTCCGCAAAATACTCAATTAGAGCTGCTAAATCCAAGTTTTTTGGAACTAAACTACCTTGCAATCGTCCTCAACGTCGGTAACAGACCGAATCGCAAATAAATCCAAGGGTATTCTGCCCTTCAGCAAAAACACTACTGAAACGGCGTATATTAGTATTGTTTAGCTGCGCAAGCTCTGTAAGATTTCGGATTCGTTGACTATATGGCACAGGATAATGACAGTCGGTTTGCCATCGTAGCGACCTTGCTGGCCTTCGGTTTGGTAGGGGGCATTTCGCTTTTACTATGGACACTGACTGGCCGTGTAGATAGAGCCGTACAGCTCCAGTCCAACGGTGGCAGTATTGCCCTGAGCGAATCTTTGCCCGAAGCCGTCCGAGCTCGTGTCAGCGTAGGAGAACAGAGCCTATTCGATGCAGGTTCTGCCACAAAAGCAGAAGGATTGGAGGCGATCGCAACAGGTGAGTTTGCCAACGCGGTCACCGTTTTCAACGCCGCACTCTCAGATAATCCTAACGACCCTGAAACCTTTATTTACCGCAGCAATGCCCGCATTGGTGGTGAGCGCGCCTATGTCATCGCTGTCGTTGCGCCCGCAGGGGATGCGAGCCCTATTGGACTAGAGATTTTGAGAGGCGCAGCCCAAGCCCAAGACGATATTAATAGAGGCGGCGGCATCGACGGTACGCCCGTACGTCTAATACTAGTCAACGATGGCAACGATCCTGAGACTGCTAAAACCATCGCCAGCAATCTTATCGAAGACCCTTCAATTCTGGGCGTAGTGGGCCACTACAGCAGCGACGTCACCCTAGCGACCGCTCCCATTTATGCACAGGGCGAACTCGTCACCATTACCCCTGTCAGCACAGCGGTTGACCTCTCCGGCATTAGCCCATACCTGTACCGCACCGTACCAACAGACAGCTTCGCCGCCGCTGCCCTCGCGGCCTACATGCTCTACTACCGCGAAGATCGTCAGGTCGCGGTGTTTTTCGATTCCACCAGCGAGCTTAGCGGCTCACTCAAAGATGAATTCAACGCCTTTGTAGCCGCGTGGGGTGGCGACGTGGTCAGCGAATACGACATGACCGACAGCAGCTTTTCACCCGACGTTGTCGAAGACGAAGAGGCTGATGTGCTGATGCTAGCGGCCAGCGCCGATACCTTAGAAGCGGCAGCGACGGTCATTAACGCCAACAGCGGTGACAAACCTGTCCTAGGCGGTGATGAAATCTACAACCGCTACATATTAGAAGAAACGGGCAGCGACTCCCAGTCGCTTACCGTTGCCGTTCCTTGGCATTTGCTCTCACGCGATACAGAAGCTGACTTTGTAAAGACATCTCGGGATTTGTGGAAAGGGGATGTGAGCTGGAGAACGGCTACTGCCTATGATGCGGTAATTGCGATCGCAGCCGGACTCACCGGAGACGCCAGTCGCGAAGGCCTCAAGGCCGCCCTCGACGATAACAACTTCAGCGTTGATAGCGCTACCGGCCCCATCAACTTTTTGCCATCAGGCGATCGCCGCCAAGTAGATAGACTCGTGCAGGTAGAAGCAGGCACCCGCTCTGGCACTGGCTACGACTTCGTTCCCTTCACGCTCGACTAGCGATCGCATTTTTCTAATCTAGTCGCTCACAAATACTCAAGCACATATCTCAATGAGGCAGATATCAAGCGCTGCCTTGTTTTGTGTGGCTAGCTTTGTGTGGCCCGCTTTGTGTGGTGGCTAGTTTTTCAGTACTTTACAAACTGCCGTGGACGCCGTTACAAGGATTTCGGTCAGCAATAAACGATAATCTTGCAAATCACTACTTGCAAGCTACTACTGACAAATCACTAAATGGAAAAACGCCACACAGTAGTTCACACAGTGCCCAGTTTAATTTCGTTAAGGTGACTAGATCTTTCACGCTCTTTTCAAGGACAATACTCTGAGAAACTCTGCTTACACATTTCACGCATTAATTTCCAGGCCGTTTTGTAAAAGCTGCATGCGGGTTATATAAAAATGTCAACATCAGAAGCCGGTCCGAAGCTCTCAACAGTTGCGGTTTCTTCAGTCCTTAGCTTACTTTTTCTCTACCTCCTAAATTCCAACTTTATCTTTTGGGTGGTTGGACTTGTTTGTCTATTCCTTAGCCTTCGCATTATCGCTTTTCACATATGGATTCCTGCATTAGCTGGACTAGCGGGCTTACTTCTTTTTGGATATGTCGATCAAACGTTAGAGATATATCGCTCTCTCATTGAAGATGCAAACACGCTTCAAATAGCCCTGGGTGCATACAATGTATTTTGGCTATCACTCTTCGTCTGGAACTCTGGTCGGCTACTCAATCGCAAACGAGTACGCCAACTTGTAAGGCAACAAAACTCATCCGAAACTGAGCTCACAAGTGACCAAGTGTCACAACTAAAACTAAAACTCAAAATTCTATGGCGTCTCCCCCAAATTCTGGGACTGTTACCTTTTGGAGGATTAATTACAGGGCTGTTCATCGTCGTACTAGGACGTAACGTTCCTGGAGAGTTCAGTATATTCTCGTCCTTCAGGCTCTACGAAATCAAGTGCTTAATTGTTGTTGTCGCTATATTCGTCTTTCTCAACGCCCTTATTTTCTGCCATACAAAGATACAAAAGCAACTTCAGCAGTGGTGGCCCTTTACCAAAAATAAGACCAAAAAAAACATTAGCATTAGCGACGGGCTTTTCAATGACTCAGATGAGAGCATCGTGCTAGGCATTGCACTATTCTGGTTTTCGGCCCTCACCATTCCAATCGTAAAGGCACTATCCGGCATCACTTCAGCGGGGATAGCTATGGTTCTAGTCGCCATTCTCGCACTAGATGTGATTCTCTTCTATTTTCAGAAATCTGACACCACTTTGAGTGATAAAGAAAGAAAAATTGTTAAGCGCAACTTCCTAATTTCACTGGCAGTTCATTTTCTTTTTTCGGTTATATTTCTGCTATTCGTTCCACCTTTGTTCTGGTCCAACTTTTTAGGTTCTATCAGTATTGCCGCGCTTTGTCTAAGCAGCGTCACAGTGATTTTTTCGACTATTTACTATTGGGGGTATTCCCTAAAAAAGGGAACCCACACTCTATTTGCTGTGATGGGCCAGCGAGTTCCTGCCGTTTCCATCCTATTGATTTTGGCTATCGTTTCCAGCCAATTCAACTGGAATGACAACCATGAAATTCGATACCTAAAAAGCACTCAATCATCTGAGCCCAGTCAAAGTGTCGGAATTCAGGAAAGCTTTGAGAAATGGTTCAATAGTCGCACCGACAAAGATGACTTTAAATCTGAAGGAAACTACCCGGTTTATATTGTTTCTGCTCAAGGGGGTGGAATCTATGCGGCTTATCATGC
>JBHJIY010000100.1:0-7468 GCA_050042985.1 Phormidesmis sp.
GCTGACGGGGCGCGTCAGTTCTGTCGCATTCGCGGCTACATCTCGACCTTGAGAAAGCAAGGGCTACCTGTTCTTGATGCTTTGACAAGTACCTTTATCGGCAGCCCTGTTCTGCCATCATTTCAGCCTGAGTAGTTACGATGTCTCCTAATACTTGGCGATTTATTCCGCTTTCTGAAGGTCTCGGACATGAACAAATGGCGGTTGATCGCTGGCTGCTAGATCAGCACGTGAGAGGATTACAACCTCCTAGCCTGCGGTTTTACACTTGGACGAAGCCGACAATTTCGCTAGGCTATCATCAGCGCCAGTTTCCAGCACACTGGAACAATTTGCAGTGCAAAGGTGAGCCTGTAGAACTCGTTCGTAGACCTACGGGTGGCCGAGCAGTGCTGCATCAAGGCGATCTTACGTATGCCTTGGTGACCTCTGGGCTGACAGGTTCACGACGAGTGGTATATGAGCATCTTTGTCAGTTTTTGATAGAAGGCTGGAAGGCGCTAGGTGTGGAATTGAAATTTGGTGCGGCTGGGCGTGGCTACATCAAAAATCCGAACTGTTTTGGGACCGCAACCGCTGCTGACCTAGTAATGAATGACGGCTATAAGTTAATCGGCAGCGCCCAAGTGTACAAAGAAGGCTGCATCTTACAGCACGGTTCTATTCGGTTGCGACCAGATAGTGAATTATTTGCAGCTGTATTTGGTGAACGTATTGCACAGCCAAATATTCCAGGTGCTCTGAGCGCTGAGGGGAATATCGACCAAATCACAGCTGCTTTGGTGACTGCTGCTCAAAGAATCTTCGACTCTAAATTTGAAACTCAAACGCTCACTTCTACAGAAATGGAAAGTGCTATGAAAGCCCAGCTGCTAAGACCTGGGATGCTGTCAACTTAAATCTGGGCAGGAGAGGCGATTGAATTTGTTGCGCTTCTTGAAACTCGTTCGATGTATACATCCCATCTTCCAGTACGCAAACAGTAACAACGTGGCTAAGCGGGTCGATTATCCAATATTCTGGAATATCGAGAACACTGTACTCCGTCCATTTAGCCTTGTAGTCTTCTGTTTTAGTGGAAGGACTCACTACTTCAACAACCAATGTTGGCGGCGGCTCATCAATCCGGATAACGGCTTCTCGATTTAACAACTGTTTGGCTTGCTCCACAGGCAAAACAGTTATGTCGGGAATCCGAGAGGTTTTGAATCTTCCGCCTCTAGGTGACTGTACTCCAACAGATCCAGAGAGAGCTTTGTGAGGACTTGTTAGATCAACTAGGACGGCTTTTATCTGGTCTGCTAGGAAATCAATAATAAGGGCATGTATTCCAGTGCCTACGCTCATCGGGACCAGCTCTCCATTGACCAATTCGTAACGAGTATCCGTACCGTCTTCGTAAATGAGATACTCCTCAAAGGTAAATTTTCGAGTTGTAACAGTCATAACAATCTTGATCCTGCTAATTAGGCTTTCTCAATTGATTGAACGATGGCACCGAGCTGTAAACCAGCTGGGTAAGCGCCTTCTTCCTTAATTTTTTGGATGATGGCTTCTGTTACAGGGAACTTGAGTTGCTTTGCTAGGGCTCGAACGATGTCACCGCGATCGAGTGTGCCAGCGACAGAATCAGCTGGTGTGAGAACTGTGAGCCGAGGGATTTTTTGCTCTTCCATGAGCTGGATGGCCTCAGTGAGTGGTGTGTTTTCGCTCACGTGGGGAATTTCTAGCAGGGGTTGAGCGATGCTTTGAAGGGTTTGGTGTTCCCATTCGCTACGCTCTACTTGACGTAGGCCTTCGATAGAAACTAATCCACGGTAGCGACCATCTGAAGAGGCAAAGTAGATAGGTGCTGGTTTGCTTTGTTTGGTTTTACTGTCATCGCTGAGCTGCTCTAGTGTTTCTGCATTGAGCAAATACTCATCGGCAAACTGTCGTAGGGTCATGTTGGCATCGAGGACGCGGAAGTCGCGGATGGCGGCGTCTGATGTTTTGATTTTGGTGAGTTCTTCTTGCAGGGTGTTCATGCGCTTGTAGGCACTGGCATTGCGCAAGATGAACAGACCGATGAGGGCGGGCCAGAGACCGGCAAAGAGACCTAGCGCTGGGTTGAGTGAGAGGACGAGGCCAAGGGCGAGCGCACCCCAGCCAAAGAATTGCCCAGAGCGAGCAGCCCAGCGTACACCAGCGGTTCGGCTATTCGTTGCCTTCCACACAGCGGCTTTGAGGATTTGTCCGCCATCTAGTGGCAGGCCTGGAATCATGTTGAAGAGAGCCAGTACAAGGTTGATGTTGGCTAACTGGCCAATCATCAAAGCGGCAGCTTCGGGGAGCTGGATGGAGCGGCCTACGAAGAGGAATATGATAAAGAGCGCAATGCTGACGGCTGGGCCTGCGATCGCAACCTTAAAAGCACCTTCCGGCGTCTTCGACTCACGCTCAATCGAAGCGACACCACCAAACAAAAAGAGCTTGATAGAGTTGACCGTGATGCCTTGCGACTGTGCTACGAGACTATGGCCTAGCTCGTGCAATAGTACCGAGGAGAATAGTCCTAGTGCGTAAACAAAGCCAAAAGCCCAAGCCCCGCCCGGTCCGATTAGCTCAATGATGCTCGTATCATTGCCGTAGGAGAACGCAATTAGCAGCACGATGAGGAACCACGAATTGTCAATAAATAGTGGGATGTTGAAAAGGGTGCCCACTCGCCAGCCGCTTTGCATATCGCTACCTTTGGGTACTGAAGACTGATGTTGCCTTGCTTTAATGTTTCTCTATTGTACTTAATAGGATAGGCGGGCTGTAGTGAGAGCCTTTGGGGATAACCGACTATGGCAGTGCTGGGGCCAAAAACTATGTTGGAATGAGCTGATGAATGTGAGGTAAGCAGGTGCTACAAGTCAAGATTTGTGGGATTACAAAAGTTGATCAGGGATTGGCGATCGCGAAGCTAGATGCAACGGCCCTCGGCTACATTTGTGTAACGAAGTCGCCTCGCTACATCACGCCTGAGGAGATTGCGCCGATTACGGCTGCG
Source organism: Phormidesmis sp. (assembly GCA_050042985.1). Taxonomy (GTDB): domain Bacteria; phylum Cyanobacteriota; class Cyanobacteriia; order Phormidesmidales; family Phormidesmidaceae; genus Phormidesmis. Next base: position 3,038 of record JBHJIY010000100.1, read on the forward strand.
GTAGTTGCTGAGTATCCGGATGTGCAGCATTTTGGGGTATTTGCGAATGAGGGTGTGGCGGATATGGTGGCGATCGCCCGCAAAGCAAACCTCACAACGCTTCAACTCCACGGCGACGAAACGCCCGCCCTCTGTCAGCTCTTGCGCGATGCCCTCGAAATGTCTGGTCTACCAAAAGTGAAAATCGTCAAAGCGCTACGGATTCGTGAGACTGCCGACCTTGATGATGCCCGCCGCTACGAGCCTTGTGTGGACACGCTTTTGCTAGATGCCTACCATCCTGATCAGCTGGGTGGCACAGGCGAAACCTTGGATTGGCAAGCTCTACAAACCTTCTCACCGCGCTGTCCCTGGTTTTTAGCAGGTGGACTGAACCCCAGCAACGTATGTACAGCGCTGGCGCAGCTATCTCCAAACGGAATAGACCTCTCTAGTGGAGTAGAGAGGTCGCCGGGGGATAAGGATATAGAGAAAGTAAAAGAGCTGTTTTCGCAGCTAGCGACTGTCGCTTTTTAGGCTAAGACCTTTACCTATACTGACTTCTTCGCTACCCAATACTTACTCATGAAGTAGTTGTAGGTTTCTACCTCTTGGAAGCCTGCATTTTCCAACCGGGCTACCAAATCGTCGCCGATGTAGTTGCGGTAGTAAGGCTCATGAAACATTGCAGGGAAGTTTTCCATCAACGGCTCAAACTCAGGAGAGTCCATTGCTTGCACTGAGTCACAAATAACAAATACACCCCCTGGCTTTGTCACACGGTAGGCTTCGTTAATGACGTTTTGGCGGGCTTCAGCCGGTAGCTCGTGGAAGAGGAACGTGCTGGTGGTCGCTTCAAAGAATTCATCTATGAAGGGAAGCTCTTCTGCATTTGCCTGAATCAGCTGAGCTGGAACAGTCCCTTTAATAGCTGCCAAGTTTTCGTTGGCTTTGCGAACGTAGGCTGGAGAAAGGTCCACGCCGTAAAGGGCAACGTCTGGCATTGACTGGTTGATCAGCTCCAAGCTGTTACCAGTGCCACAAGCGATGTCGAGCACTTTACGGGGCTGTGGAGTCACACCTGTTTCTACAGGCATTGCCATGAGGTGCTGCTTGAGCGATGCGAGAATGCGGCGGCGCATGGGGGCGGCCGTGCCGTTGAAGAGGACTTCTACTTGGAGGTCGTACATATCAGCAGAGATTTTGCTGAAGTAGCCGTCGGTTTGGTGGTGGAAGTTTTGGACGTAGTAGGACGGGTAGCCGCTGGTGTCGATGCCTTCGCTGAATTCTTGGTGGCGCTTATTGGAGGCGCGCTCCCAAATTTTGGGTAAGTCTAGCCAGAGCTCAGGATAGTAGCGAAAGAAGTCATCCCAGCGATTCTCGAAGAGGGCTGACTTGGGATAAACGTTTTTTTCGGCATCGGCCCAGTCTGCCTCCAGCAGATCTTTTATGCGGCTCTGGATGAGCTCAAGCATTTTGGGATCGAGTGGATTGGGCTCTTCGCGCTTGGTGTCAGCGAAGGTATTTAGAAACTGAGTGCTCAGCGTTTTATGCGCGAAGCCGAAGGCCTGTTTGCCCTGCTGAAAGGTTTGGTAGGCGAGTTTGGTGAGGTCGGGGGTGAGCGTTTCTGGCATAGAACTGACGTAGGCTGAGCTTTTCTGTATGGATTTGGATTATTCGTATTGTAAAAGAATGTTACGGAAGATGTGTGTATTGGCTCAGAAAATATCGGTCTTGATGAAAAAAGCCGCCTCGTACGAGGCGGCTTTCGGATGTACTTAGAGAACTAGCGCTGTTTGCTGAGTGACTTACTTAATAAAGAGCATCTCTTCATAAGTTGGCAAAGGCCATAGGTCGTCAGCAACTTCTCCTTCTAGGGTGTCAGCCGCATCGCGGACTTTACCCATGAGGTCGCGGATGCTGCCAGCGCAGAACTGCATGTGGTCTTCGGTAGAACCAAAGTCGTGCTTGTTGCAAGCAGCTTCTAACTCGTTGGCACCATCGAGCAGTTCTTTGGCGAGGCCAGATACTTTCTCGACGGGGGTTTTGTCGATGCTGATGCCGATGTCGCTGAGGTTTGCGATCGCACCTGCGCTCTCGTTCAAGTGACGCATCACTGCAGGATAAATCACTGTTTTCGCCATATCCGAAACCAGCTTAGCCTCTACATCAATAGAGAGGATGTACTGCTCAGCGTAGACTTCATAGCGACTTTCCAGCTCACGCTCAGAAAGAACGCCTGTGCTGCTGAACAGTTGTTTGATGCTGTCGCTCTGTAGGTATGGAAGTGCATCTGCTGTCGTTGGAATATTCAACAGGCCGCGCTGCTCAACCGCTTCTTTGTGCCATTCGTCCGAGTAGCCGTTGCCGCCGAAGACTGCCGCGCCGTGCTTGTCCATGACGTCTTTGAGTACAGCCTGGACGGAGCTGCCAAGGTCGCCACCACCGGAGAGCTTACCCTCTAGCTGGTCGGCAATCCAGGTAAGAGAGTCGGCCATCATAGTGTTGAGGGCGATCAGTGGACCCGATACAGACTGACTAGAGCCGACTGCGCGGAACTCAAAGCGGTTGCCAGTGAAGGCAAATGGGGAGGTGCGATTGCGATCGCCCGCATCCTTCGTCAAAGGAGGCAACGTATCCACGCCCAGCTGCATCTCACCTTTGTGGCTAGAGCCGCTGAGATTGCCGTCCTTGATTTGGTTGAAAATGTCTTCGAGCTGAGAGCCCAAGTACACAGACATAATTGCTGGTGGCGCTTCGTTAGCGCCCAGACGGTGGTCGTTACTGGCGTTGGCAATTACCGCACGCATTAGCGGACCATACATGTGAACGCCACGAATGACCGCGCCACAGAAAGCCAAGAACTGCATGTTGTTCTCAGGTGTATCGCCAGGGTCGAGCAAGTTGCCCTGAGTAGAGTTACCAATCGACCAGTTGACATGCTTACCAGAACCGTTGATGCCAGCAAAAGGCTTCTCGTGTAGAAGACAAATAAAGCCATGAGACTTTGCTGTATCGCGCAGCGTAGTCATAATCATCTGCTGGTGGTCGCTAGCGACGTTTGCAGACTCATAAACAGGGGCGATTTCAAACTGGCCAGGAGCCACTTCGTTGTGACGTGTTTTGGCTGGAATGCCTAGCTTATATAGCTTTTCTTCTACGTCGTGCATGAACGCCTGTACGCGGGCTGGAATCGCACCGAAGTAGTGGTCGTCGAACTGTTGACCTTTTGCAGGAGCCTTGCCAAACAAAGTGCGGCCTGCAAGCAGAAGATCAGGGCGAGCATTGGCAAAGTTGGAATCGATTAAGAAATACTCTTGCTCTGCGCCACAGCTAGAGCTAACAGGTGCTACTTCCGCATTGCCAAGCAGCTTGAGCAGACGATTCGCGGCCTTATCTACAACAGAAATAGAGCGCAGCAAAGGTGTCTTTTTGTCTAGCGCTTCACCTGTCCAGGAGATAAAGACAGTAGGGATGCATAGCGTAGCACCCTGTTCTGTTTCTAAAACATAAGCGGGACTAGTTACGTCCCAGCCGGTATAGCCTCTAGCTTCAAAGGTGTCGCGAATGCCGCCGTTAGGGAAAGAAGATCCGTCGGGCTCACCTTGAATTAGGAGTTTGCCGGCAAATTCTGAGATGACTTCGCCATTTCCCTGGGGCTCAATAAAGCCGTCGTGCTTTTCTGCGGTTGCGCCAGTGAGGGGATAAAACACGTGGGCATAGTACATCGCGCCCTTAGAGATTGCCCAGTCGCGCATGGCACTAGCGACAGTGTTGGCAATAGAAGGATCTAGCTTTTGGCCAGTCTGGATAGTTTTCTTCAGTGACTTGAATACGTCCTTAGGAAGACTCGCTTTCATTTTGCTTAAGTCAAAGACATTAGCCGCCCAGAGGTCTTCTAGCTTTTCGGGAGCTTTGGGGATAATTGCTTCCCGGTTCGTGATTTCGTAAATTGCTTGTGCACGCGACTCGTTTCCAGTCATAAGGTCTTTCCTAAGTTTTGCAAAAGGGCCATCTAAGGACGTATTTGATCCTATGGATAGCGAACAGTAGATTTTGTATACTCCTATACGGAATCTGCAACAAGTGCTGTTGTCTTCAACAAGTTTTATTGAACTTCCTTTATCAGCAGTGTTAGCCGCCTAGCCGACAACACTGTTTTGAACGTCCGTATATACATTTCAGCCATAGATTTTCAGCTACAGATACAACTACATTGCAGGGCTTAGCCGTCAGTGAAGTCTGATTATTTGGGAGTTCTTGAGAAGTGATCTGGAAGTGATCTGAAGGAGCGATTAGAAGTGATTGCCCTAAGACTGTTTAACTTCTTTGCAAAACGTTTCACAAATCTTACTGAACGGGTCGAATTGTAAACTTTTCCTTCGATCCCACTCATCTTAGAGGGCCCTACGGTGAGGGTATTTATCTCGCGTGGTAGACTAAAGGTCATGT
>JBHJIY010000101.1:0-17701 GCA_050042985.1 Phormidesmis sp.
CTCTGTCGAGCTATGACAGTCTGCCGATCGTAGTGCCCTCAGTTTAACCGGGGTTTTGGGTATTTTTGGCTCCAAAAAGGGAGCTCACACTGCCGATCAGATTCAGACGCTGCTACAAGGTGACGCGGTGATTTTGGCGGCGGATAAACGGCGTCTGAAGTTAATGGTTGAGACCCTTGAGGCTAGGCTCAATGACGCGATGAAATATCATCAAGATATTGCTGTAGAAACGCTGAGAATGCCGCTACTGGTGCTGGTTGACCCTCAATTGGAAATAATGCCTACTCTGGTAAGCACACTGTGGAAAAAAGGCTTTACGGTAAAAATCTCTCAGGAGATCGCTGCTCTATCGACCCTGTTGGCGGCTGTGAATAGTACGACTGGTAATAGTGGAGCGACGACTGATTCTGCTGCTGAAGCTATTACTCAAAAGAGTACTGAAACAAGAGAGCGTAGCCACTCTTTAGAAATGAACGGCGCTATTCCTGATGTGGTACTGCTTAACTTTTCTTTTGATAGTGCAGGTGCAAAGTCGCTAGATATGCTGAGTGCCTTAGCCAATCAGCTGCCGTCTTTGATGATATTGATATGTAGTGCTGACGGGTCGCTTTCGAGCCGGGTTAAGGCCTCTCAGCTAGGAGACTATCCTTTCTTTTGTCAGCCGAATGCGGCCAGTGTGATTAAAACGGTAGAGCTATTGCGATCGCACCCCCCAGCCAAAACCCAGAAAATCCTCGCCGTGGACGATGACCCTCAGATCTTGCAAGCCCTACAAACTCGCCTAGAGCAAGAAGGCTACCAAATTGTCACCTTAAACAAACCCGTCGAGTTTTGGAAAACGTTACAAACCGAAGCGCCTGATCTGCTGCTGTTAGATATCTCAATGCCCGATTTTAACGGGATTGAACTGTGTCAAACGGTGCGGCAAGCGCCTGCTTGGAGTCACTTGCCGATTGTGTTTTTTACATCACATACCGATGCGCATAGTCAGCAGGTCGCCCTCAGGGCCGGTGCTGATAACCTCATTGAAAAGTCAACATCAGATTCACAGCTACTTGCTCAACTCAATCATCAAATTAAGCGGTCGCACCTCCAACAAATCATTCAACAAGCCAATGCTGCCGTTTTATAGCGTTATTCTCTGCTTTGTCTTATGACCCAGCGATCGCCTACCACCGTTAACAATCTAGAAGATCTGCTGCATCGCATGACCGATCGGATTCGGCAGTCGCTTGAGCTGCCGGAAATTTTAGAGGCAACCGTTGATGAGATGTGTGGTTTCTTGAAAACTGATCGGGTGAAAGTCTATCGGTTTCATCCAGATGGCAGTGGTGAAGTGGTAGCCGAAGCTATTAAAGAACAGCGTCTGCCCTCATTACTGGGCCAGCGATTTCCAGCAGACGATATTCCCGAAAGGGCTCGTGAATTATTTTTAAAGCAACGCCAGCGCAGTATTGTAAACGTCGCGACTCAAGAAATTGGCATCAGCCCTTTTGCTGAAGATAGCGTCAAATCAGCGCTGCGAAACAGAGATGCTAAGAACGCATCTGTCCCTATCTCTTTTCGTTCGGTGGACCCCTGTCACGTTGAATATCTTACCGCTATGGGGGTTCAGGCTTCCTTGGTTGTGCCTATTCTTTACCGGCATCAGCTGTGGGGCCTGCTGGTAGCCCATCACAGTGCACCCAAAAGATTTGATAGCAGAACGCTTGAAATTGTTCAGCTGGTTGCAGACCAGGTGTCAGTTGCGATCGCCCACGCTAGCCTACTACAGCTCACCCGATTGCAGGGCCAGCACGAATCCATTATTAATCAAACCGTTTCCTATTTACACTCCACCGTAGAAGACCCCCTCAAACGTGCCCTTTGGCATGTGGTCAATGCGCTGAAGTGTTCTGGAGGAAGGCTCTACATACACTCCGATCAACCCTCTACTTCAAAAGCAACAGATAGATGGATTCTGACGGGTAGACAGCCTGCAAAATTGCACAAACTAGGCCTTAATAAATTAAAGTCGCACTATGTAAAGTCGCGGAAACTAGAACAATTAGACGAGTGGCGAACCTGGCTACAGAATGAATCTTCAAATCAGATAGTGGCAAACCTGTGGGCTATTTCTGATGCTCGCGATGCCAATGTGCCGCCCATCATTGCTACTGCATTTAACCGAAGCAATATTCGCGGCGCACTCGTTGCAAAACTCGTTTATCAACATCGGTTTTTGGGCTACTTAAGCTTGTTTCGTCAGTCTATTGATATTGAAACTGTGTGGGCCGGACGACTAGATGCTTCGGATGCTAGGCAGCAGCGTCCGCGTCGATCATTCGAGGCTTGGCAAGAGATTAGAAAAGATCAAGCTCATTGGTGGGAGCCTAGAGAAATTGGGTTAGTACAGGACTTAGTCGATAGATTTTCTTCTGTCATTTACCAAACGCAGCTCTACCAAGAAATTCAGTTGCTCAATTCAGATTTAGAGCAGCGAGTGGTTCAACGGACCGCTGAGCTACAATCTGCGAACCAAACCTTAACCCAAGAGATTGTTGAACGAGAACGTGCCCTCGAAGCGCTACAGGCGGCAAGAGATGCTTTAAAGCGGCTAAGCCATCAAAACGAGCTGATTCTCAATGCGGCAGGCGAAGGCATATACGGTATCGACCCCAAGGGTAAAATAGTTTTTTCTAACCCCGCCGCTGCCAAAATGTTAGGGCATCGCAAAGGCCTCCTGGTAGGCCAATTTATGCATGATCTGCTAAAACATTCAAAGCCTGAGGGTGAACCCTACAGCTGGTCACAAAGTCCTATTTTCAACACGCTGCGTCATGGCCAAACGCAGCATGTTGTTGGAGACGCGTTTGAGAGAAAAGATGGATCTAAATTTCCGGTAGAGTATGTGAGCACTTCGATTCAAGAACATGGACGAATTATTGGTGCTGTTGTTATTTTTCAAGATATTACCGAAAGACAGGCCATTGATGCGATGAAAGATGAGTTTATCGCAGTGGTGAGTCACGAGCTGAGAACACCTTTAACCTCTATTCGTGCCGCGCTCGGTTTGCTGGCCCAAAACAAGATTGAAATTCCGGCGACGAAGCGTCAGCGCATGATTAAAATTGCCTCTTCTAATACGAATCGTTTGGTTCGGCTGGTAAGCGATATTTTGGACGTAGAGCGGATAAAGCTGGGTAAGATAGTACTGAATAAACAGTCTTGTAACCTGGCAAATGTGATGGCGCAAGCGGTGGACGAAATGCAGGCGATGGCGGCTAATCGCAACATTCAACTTTTAGTGTCGTCGCCTGATATCGAACTGTGTATAGACCCGGATAAGATTATTCAGACCATTGCCAACCTGCTTAGTAACGCGATCAAATTTTCACCGATTAACTCGGCAGTAGAAGTGTCGGCCCGGCAAATTGATCTAAATGACATTGCTGATGTAGAAAAGCAAGTTAATGAGAGAGGGCGGCTCGCTATTAGGGCGGAGCTAGAAGTCAACGAACGATTACTGCTAGTGGCGGTGAAAGATCGTGGGAAGGGTATTCCTAAAGATAAGCTAGAAGATATTTTTGTGCAGTTCGAACAGCTGAATATATCAGATGATGACCATCAGGGTGGCACAGGGCTAGGACTCGCGATCTGCCGCAGTATTGTTCAGCGGCATGGCGGTGAGATATGGGCTCAAAGCCAGGTCTCTTCTGATGGTTTCTCTGATGGCTTCTCTGATGCTTCTGCTGGTAATTCCTTGGGGAGTGACACAGGGAGTACGTTTCTGTTCACATTGCCGATAGGGCCAGAACAAGGGCTAGAGTGCTAAACGTGGGAGGCCATACTTTCATCAAAAACATAGAAGTCAGCATTATGATTGGTGGAACACATATGAGAAAAGTTGCTATGGCCACTAAGCGAATTTTGATCGTGGATGATGATGCTGATATTAGAGAGGCCACTCAGCTGTGTCTGGAGATTACCGGCCAGTGGGAAGTGCTGATGGCGGGAAATGGCCCTGATGGACTTGCGATCGCACAGCTAGAAAAGCCCACCGCTATTTTGCTCGATATGATGCTACCCGGCATGGATGGTATCACTATTTTGAAGAAGCTACGCGAGAACCCTGATACCCAAGAAATTCCTATCATTATTTTGACGGCCAAAGCCCAATCCAGCGAAAAAAAGGTGTTTGACCAGCTTAAAGTTGCAGCTGTTATCACAAAGCCCTATGACCCAATGACTATTTCGGATGAGATTGCATCAGCGCTAGTCATCTGATACTTACTTTAATTCTCTTCATTACATCTCCACATTCTTTTGTTCCAATAGGATTGACTCATGTAAATAACCCTATCCTTAAGAACCCATGACTATCTCTATTCAACGTCCAGATATTAGCCAGTGGGAGAGATTCTGCCGGTGGATCACCAGCACCGAAAACCGACTGTATATTGGCTGGTTTGGTGTGTTGATGCTGCCACTGCTTGGTGTTTCTATTACCGTTTTTGTCACCGCCTTTATTGCCGCACCACCCGTCGATATTGACGGTATTCGCGAACCGCTCTCCGGCTCGCTGCTCTACGGCAACAACATTATCACTGCGGCTGTTGTTCCCACTTCTAACGCAATCGGTCTCCATTTTTATCCCATTTGGGAAGCCGCTACCCTGGATGAATGGCTCTACAATGGCGGTCCCTACCAAATGATTGCTTTCCACTACATTCCCGCCCTCCTGTGCTACCTAGGTCGAGAATGGGAGCTAAGCTATCGCCTAGGCATGCGCCCTTGGATCTGCATTGCCTATTCTGCGCCAGTAGCTGCGACTATCTCTGTTTTCTTGATCTATCCCATTGGTCAAGGCAGTTTCTCCGATGGCTTACCCATGGGCATCAGCGGTACCTTCAACTTTATGTTTGTCTTTCAAGCTGAGCATAATATTCTCATGCACCCCTTCCATATGATTGGGGTCGCAGGCGTACTGGGCGGTTCTTTGTTTTGTGCAATGCATGGCTCTCTGGTGACCTCTAGCTTAGTCAAAGAAACCACCGACTCAGAATCACAAAATGAGGGCTACAAATTTGGGCAAGAAGAAGAGACTTACAACATTCTGGCGGCCCATGGCTACTTTGGTCGATTGATTTTTCAGTATGCCAGCTTCAACAACTCTCGCCAGCTGCACTTTTTCCTAGCGGCTTGGCCCGTGATTTGCATCTGGTTTGTAGCTTTAGGTATTAGCACTATGGCCTTCAACCTCAATGGCTTCAACTTTAACCACTCTGTTTTAGATTCACAAGGGCGTGTATTGCCTAGCTGGGCCGATGTGGTTAATCGGGCAAGCCTGGGCTTTGAAGTAATGCATGAGCGTAATGCTCATAACTTCCCGCTAGATTTAGCTAGCGGTGAATCTGTTCCTGTTGCCCTGCAGGCACCTGCCATCCGAGCATAATAGTCTTTCCCTCTCACTCAACACAGTAAGCTTGCTGACTGTGTTGAGTAATTACAGCAGCAGTGCTCTTCGAAAGAAGGGCGCTTTTTTTATGTTGACATTTATCTTGTATACCTTCTCAGAGCCTATGCTAGCTAGATACCCAGCTGAAAGCAAACATTGTGGACTCATCCTCGTTATGGCGTCTACCCAACGGATGACATCGCGATCGCTGTAAACAGCGTACAGAGCATCAATGTCGACAGCCAATCATTGAAGCCAATAATTGATGGCAGAACAGTCGTTCAGCCTTAAAGAGAACATGTGACATCGTAAGTGGCTTTATTGTTTACCCTTTCTGCTTCTTGTCATAGCGTCATCAACAGTAAAGAAGGCTCCTATGGCATGAACCATAGAAGCCCTTTAAAGCAGTAACTCTTGAAACCGCTTGTCAGAAATTAACCTATTGTTTTACAAGCCTCTCCAATCTATCTCGACACCCTCTACTAAAACAGTGCCGTTGTACAGCTGTAGAATCGTGAGAATAAAGAGTAAGAGCATCACTAGCAGAACACCCATAAAGGGGGTTGTCCCCCACCCAGGTGAAACCTTCCCGGCGTTAGCGTTGAGCCGTCTGAAGGCGTATTGAAAGGGAGCCGTTTTGTTTGAAACGTATTTTTGTGGCATTTTTTGTTCCTGATTAGGCACAGCATTAATGAAGAAAAAGACATTGCGATGAGGTGTAAAAAACACTCACGTCCCATCGCAATGTCTCGGCGGCATATCTATAACTTCTCTGTCAATTTCTCTGCCGATTTTTCTTCGGCAACAGTCTTTAAGCTACGGTTTGCCTGGAGGTAGGATCGCCTACCTTAGAGAAATATCCCCACTCTACTTGTTCGGCACTGAGGCTCGGATCGATGCCTGAGAACACATCTTGGAAGAGTGCCCGCAGACCATGCCAGATATGGCCAAAGAACCAAAGAAAGCCAAAGCAAACATGAAAAAAGGCAAAGAAACCACGATTGCTGGTTCTAAAGAATCCATCTGAGTTATAGACACTGCGGTCAAACTCAAAGGACTCACCTAGCTGGGCGCGACGAGCATATTTTTTCACGTCTTTAGGATCGCTAAACGTCTGCCCATCCAGCTCTCCGCCATAAAAGCTGACAGTAACGCCTGTTTTATCAATGCCATATTTGGACTCTGCCTGTCGGAAAGGAATATCTGCACGAACAATACCGTCTTTATCGAGCAATACCACTGGGAAATTTTCAAAGAAATTTGGCATCCGGCGAACTGTAATCTCTCTTCCTTCGCCGTCATTAAAAATGGGATGACCTAGCCAACCGGTTGGGAGCCCATCGCCATCGACCATGCGCCCTACTCGAAACAAACCTCCTTTCGCCGGACTATTGCCAACATAGTCATAAAAAGCTAGCTGTATTGGAATGTTTGACCAGGCTTCTGAGAGACTTTTCCCCATTTGAGTGTTCACCTCTACACGTCGATCAATTTCCTGTTGAAAATAGCTTTGATCCCACTGATACCTAGTCGGCCCCCAAAGCTCAATGGGTGTGGTAGCAGTTCCGTACCACATGGTGCCTGAGGCAATAAACGCACCCGAGAAGAAAACGGCTAGGCCGCTGGCCAGTGCGCCTTCAATGTTGCCCATTCTGAGCCCCTGGTAAAGATATTCCGGGGGGCGAACTGCAATGTGGAACAGACCGCCGATAATGGCGACAATGCCTAGCGCAATATGATGGGCGACAACACCGCCTGGATTGTGTGGGTCAAATCCGGCAGCGCCCCATTCAGGGGCAACGCCCTGCACATGTCCTGTTAGGCCGTAGGGATCGGTGACCCACATGCCAGGTCCAAATACTCCTGTTAGGTGAAACGCCCCAAAGCCAAAACAGAGCAACCCTGCCAAAGTTAAGTGAATGCCGAAGATTTTGGGTAGGTCAATAACAGGCTCGTCTGTTTTAGGGTCGAAGAAGGTGGCTAAATCCCAATATACCCAGTGCCAGCAGGCGGCTAAGAATGAGAGGCCGGAGAAGAGAATGTGCGCGATCGCCACCGTCTCAAACGTCCAAAATCCCGGATTTGTAAACGTCTCTCCTGTAATACTCCAGCCCTGCCAAGAATTCACCACCCCAAGTCGGGCCACAAAGGGCATAAGAAAAGATCCCTGCCGCCACATCGGATTCAAAATCGGGTCGCTCGGGTCGAACCGTGCAAGTTCAAACAGCAACATTGAACCAGCAAAACCCGCACACAGCGAATTGTGCATAATATGCACCGCAATCAGTCGACCCGGATCGTTCAGCACAGAAGTGTGAACACGATACCAAGGGAGTCCCATTTGGTTTTCTCTCCTAAATAGATAACTAACGTCAGGGGCATAGGAGGCTACGCCCTCAAATACTGAACAGTTAAGCAACTGTTCAACCTGTTGCCCTTAGTCCTCACGCAGGCTAGGATCAATCGGAGCCATCGAAAGCACTGGCTCATTCTCTCGATCTAGCCCGGTTTCAAAGCCAACCGCCGCCGCTCTAGCTCGTCCTGCATGCCACAGATGACCTACTAAGAAGAAGAATCCAAAAATAAAATGTGCTGACGCTAGCCAGGTTCTCGGTGAAACATAGTTAAACGCATTGGACTCTGTAGCAAGCCCCGCAACAGAATTGAGTGACCCGATAGGCGAATGTGTCATATACTCAGCTGCGCGTCTAAGCTGCCAGGGTTGAACATCGTGCTGAAGCTTATCTAGGTCTAATCCGTTTTTACCCCGCAGCGGCTCTAGCCAAGGTGCTCGTGCATCCCAAAACCGCATTGTTTCTCCGCCAAAGATGATTTCTCCGGTGGGCGATCGCTGTAAATACTTACCCAATCCCGTAGGCCCCTGCGCCGAGGCCACATCTGCCCCCACATTTTGATCTCTCATTAGAAATACAAAAGACTGTGCTTGCGAAGATTCTGGCACGGTCGGCCCGTAAAACACACTTGGGTAGGCCGTATTGTTGAACCAAATAAAGGCAGCCGCAATAAATGCCTGTCCGGCTACGTTGCCCAAACTTTGAGCCAGATAAGTCTCTCCCGTCCAAGGGAACAGATTGTAGGTCCAGCGCAATGGCGGTACTAAAATATGCCTGATTCCGCCAATGATTAACAGACGCCCTATCCAGATATGGCCCCCGATAATATCTTCTAAGATGTTGACGCTGACGATCCAACCCTCGCCCCCTGTAGGCTTTTTGATCAGATAGCCAAAGATCACCCGTGGATCGAGCGTTGGGTTAGTCACTAGGCGGATATCTCCACCGCCCGGAGCCCAAGGGTCGTAAAGCCCACCCCAGTACATCGCTATGGCTGCAAACAGCAGAGCAAAAACACCCAGAATCGCAATATGAAAACCTAAAATTTGGGCGACTTTTGCCCTATCTGTCCAATCGAATTGGAAAAATCCATAGAGCTTTTCTGGCCCTTTAATCGCATGATATATCCCGCCCGCACCCAAGACAGCAGAGCCAATCAGGTGGGCTACTCCAATGGCAAAGAAGGGAAATATGCTGGTAATCTCTCCGTTTTGTCCTACGCCAATACCAAGGGTGGCAATGTGAGGCATTAAAATACACCCCTGCTCATACATTGGTTTGTACACACTGTAGTGGGAGACTTCAAAAAGCAACATGCCACCAGCCCACAGCGCAACCAGCCCCGCATGGGCGACATGCGCCCCCAAAAAGCGACCGGTTAACTCAGGGGTGATAAGGCGGGCATTACCGGCCCACCAGGCAAAGCCACTGGTGGCTTCATCGTAGCCGGGGCCAGGCGGGGCCAGAATGGAGTCGCTGTCAGTGGTCAGGGGAATGGCCAAATCTGGAATCGTCTCGAAGGGGGTTTCCATATAAGGGAGCCTCGTGGAAGGAATGATAAAAAAGGGGGAAATTGATAATGGAAAGCTTATTCCGAAAAACCGCGAGGCAATACTTCGTCAGGAAAAACAAACTTTTTTGCAGGTTGATCCATTTCCGAGAGCCAGGCTCTGAGTCCTTCATTCAACAGAATATTCTTCGTGTAAAACGTCTCAAATTCAGGGTCTTCAGCAGCCCTGATTTCTTGGCTGACAAAGTCATAAGCGCGCAGGTTAAAGGCCAACCCGGCCATGCCGATCGCACTCATCCATAGCCCTGTTACAGGCACGAACAGCATAAAGAAGTGCAGCCAGCGTTTGTTGGAAAAAGCAATACCAAAAATCTGAGACCAGAAGCGATTGGCCGTAACCATGGAGTAGGTCTCTTCACCTTGGGTGGTGCTAAACCCCTTAAAGGTGTTTTTACTGCTGTTGTCTCTAAAAAGCGTATTTTGCACAGTCGCACCGTGAATGGCGCAGAGTAGAGCACCGCCCAGAACCCCGGTGACACCCATCATATGGAAGGGGTTAAGGGTGTAGTTGTGAAAGCCTTGGAAGAATAGCAGAAATCGGAAAATAGCGGCAACACCAAAGCCAGGAGCGAAAAACCAGCTGGACTGGCCCAGCTGGTAAATGAGAAAGGTAGCGCAGAAAACGGCGATGGGGGCTGAAAATGCGATCGCATTATAAGGCCGAATCCCCACCAGTCTGGCAATTTCAATTTGCCTAAGCATGAACCCTATCAGCGCAAACACACCGTGAAAAGCGGTAAACGTCCAGAGTCCACCAATTTGCACCCACCGAACAAAGTCTCCGCCTGCCTCTGGCCCCCAAAGCAAAAGCAGAGAATGTCCCATACTTTCAGCCGGGGTAGAGACCGCAACTGTGAGAAAGTTACAGCCTTCTAAATAAGAAGAGACAAGCCCGTGGGTATACCAGGAGGTAACAAAGGTGGTACCGGTAAACCAGCCTCCCAAGGCTAAAAAAGAACAGGGAAAAAGAAGGAGGCCTGACCAGCCCAAGAAAACAAAGCGATCGCGCTTTAGCCAGTTATCTATTTTTGTAATGCCGCTTTTAGCTGAGCCCAAAGTGCCCATCGTAATTGTCATAGCGATATCCTTGTCGTGCTGATGTTTTGTAATTCTCTTTTTGAGTGGGTTTTGACCCCTAAGCGGCTTTGGCCACACTGCGATCTTTAATGCCAAAGTAAGCAGGACCAGGCCGCACCAGCTCCTGAATAATTTGATCGAAATAGGGCACAATGGCGGCGGCATCGTCGGGAGAAAGAAGTGCGATCGCCTCAGCCTTCAAACACCGAAAGTACTGCAAAATATTATCCAGAGGGATGCCAACATTGGTGTACAGCTCTTTCATACCCAAAAGTCCAATCTCTCTGAGCGGCTGATCGTTTCCGGCCAGTAAGCAGTAGCTGATCAAGCGAATGTACCAGCCCATATCTCGCTGCGCCGCTTCAGTCTTTTTTCGACTGCCGCTATTGCTAGGCGTTCTAGGGCAAATTTGCCAAAACTTTCGTGTCCCCTTTTCCACGATGGTTGGGGCATAGTACTCTAAGGTTTTGGCCAGCCGAATTTGGGTGGTTCCCGTCCGGCAAAAACTCCGAATTGTTCGCAGCTCTCCTGGTGTGGGATAGCGCAGCTCCTCATCGGCATTGAGAATAATCTGTTTAACAATACTCATGGCTTTGATAGTTCTCTAAGCGTCTTTACTAAAACTTGGGATGAATTTGCACACCGCCAAACCAGCTAATACAGATGCGGTAGTTAAAAGGATTTTGATTGCGAAGATAAGATCTCTTTTTCAAAATCTCACTTTTTTCTATCTCAACCGATAATCGATTTTTTCCTCGATTGCAGCCTGTGGGTGCGTTCTCTACAGTCGGTATCATTCGATGACCTCCACGGGGTCAGAATCTGGTGCTGAGGCTGGATTTTCTTCGGGTGATGCTTGTAGACCTTCCTGAGAGGAGGTTTCCGGTAATGCATCAGGTGCCTTTTCAGGTTGTCGCTTAGGCGGTGTTGAATATCCGTTTTTATCGACGTTGGCAAGTCTGGAACTTGGTGCAGAGATAGGAGAAATCGACGGCTGATAGCGCATCATATAGTCCCCGACGATAGGCGGCTCTTCCCTAAGATTGGGTCCGGCCTTAGGGCCTGTGGGCGCTCGTAAAGCCAGTCCGCGAGGGGTGACATAGCGCTCGTAGGGAACCGTATTTTCTCCAAATGTTTCCAGATATTCACCGCTATCAATCAACGCATCAATCAGCGCATAAAAGCCTTTTTGGCCACAGATATCGTAGTATTTGTTATTATCTCTACGTCCGTAGGTCGGTCGTCCTAGCAACCGTCTATGAATGATTTCAGTGGCTTTAGTAACATAGAGATTTTCCCAATAGGCCCGTCGAAAAGCCCGAGTTTTTGCCAGCTGTCGTACAAACTCTCGAACGGTGATCAGCTGCCCTTTTAGTTGAGTTTCAGCTTTTGTATGATGTTGGCTCTCTAATATTTCGCAGCCAAACACCTGCCGATAGGCCGCTAAAATAACGGCATCTACAGAGTGTTGAACGCTATCAATACTGAGATAGTCTGTTTTCTGTTGAAGAGTGCTGCGACGATTGGCCTTGTTAGCCGCCGCCTTATCAACAATAGAGCGCTGGTCGTGTTTAATGCCACTGAAAGCGCTGTGCTGCGGCTGAGTGTTAATTAAAATTCGGCGGCTGTCTTCGCTAAAGTGAGCGGGCTGAGCCTTGGGATCTCTCGTTTCTTGAGGAAAAATTGCCCCGAACTGAATTTCTAATGGATCGTTGCCCACACCATATGGATGTTGATTGGGCAACGGCTGATGGTAGCCCGCAAAAGCTGTCACAAATTGAGGCACCTTACGCATAGGAGCGCTGTATTTGAACAGATCTAACTGAGGCCCCCAATTGCGGCATTCTTGAGCTTCTCGCCCTAGCCCTCTCATGTAAGGAACCGTTTCTACGCCAAAGTAATCAGAATATTCCTGTGACCCCACCAGCGTATCAATTAGGGCAGGGAATCCTTTTTCTGCAACTAGCTCAAAGTATTGTTGAAACTCGCCCATACAGCTGAGCCCACGACCGAGAAAATGACGGCAGGCTAGCTCAATCGCTCGGCTAATGTTGTAGGGCTCATAATACAGCTGGCTGTAAACGCGTGATTTACCCAGCTGTCTGATAAATGATTCCATAGACCCACGGCCATCTTTTACCTGCGACACCAGCCCAGACAGCTCACCGCCATAGGTCTGACCGATATCTCGCTCGAACACCTGCCGGTAGGCAGCCTTAACCACGGCCTCTTTTTCAAGGTCTGGCAGGTTGTTTTTCATCACCCATCTGGGCTGAGTGCTAGCGCTATCTTCATAGCTTGCTGGCAAAGAGAGGCCTTGATGATGCTTGGAGACGCCATTGCGCGGCCGGTCAGAAGGTTTTTCTATTTGATAGTCAGCAATCAAGACATCAAAATATTGTTTGACCAAAGCCGCTGCCGCTGATTCGCTGGGGAAATAAGAGCGTGCTTTCCACTGCATTTCTCGAAGAGCAACGGTTGTAGCCACAGTGACATCTTCTGGAATGACCCCGCGCAGTCCTTTGGTATTGACGCTAATAATGCTGGTGTCACCGGCCACAATGGCATAGGTAATGTACCGTAAAAACCAGTCCAAATCACGCATGGATCGCTTCATCCGCACTGAACCGTAGTCAGCAATGCCAATAGCTCTAAACCGGCTCGGAACGCTGGGTTTACCGCTAAAAAACAGTCCTTTTACCCAGTCGACTGGGTTGGTAATGCCTGGGCTAACGGTGCGATTTATCTGGCCATTTTTTGTTTGTTTTGTCTTGGGCGAGAGATAGTCTTCTGCAACAAAGTACTCGGACCCTGGCATCCCTACTGACTCTCCCGGCAATTCTAAGTAATCCATAGGATTACCACCCACAAAAATCCGTTTGCCGCCAGCCGCTACAATCTCGTAGGCATGCTGAGCCAGTACTCGAGCGACCTCTAGTCGCTGTAGCCCAGTGTTCAAAAAGGCTAAGAGTGTTTTGGTTTCGCTGTGATTCAAGTAGCGATCGCGTTGATCCGCGCCTACAATCACAGCGGTCGGCACCGTGTGGTACTGCTGCACATGAACCACCGGACTTCCCCCATTGATTCGATCGGTCATATCGGTCTCCTAGGGCATTAGCCCAGCAATCAGGTAGTCAAAATAAGGCCCAACCTCAGCGGCGTCTTCTATGCTCAGCATTTCTAAAGTGACTTCTTTAAGCGATCGCATACAGTCTGCTAAGTTTCTCAGCGGCACTTCCAAAGAGCGATACATCTCCTTGGCACCCCTTACCCCACTAGCGTCTAACGGGTCGACATCACCGACGGCAACCGCGTACGAAATTAATCGAATAAACCAAGCCTGATCTCGTAAACACGAGGCTTGAAACTGCGAATTATCACTATTGCTTGGGGTCAGGGGGCAGCGTTGCCAAAAACGCTGTGTGCCTTTCTCAACAATCTCCCCAACATTGTTGTTCAAAACAGAAACAATTCGTAACCGCTGAGGCCCATCATCAAAAAAACGATTGATCATATCTAGCTCTCCTTTAGAGAGATAGCGCACTTCTCGATCGGCAGTTGCGATCGCCTGAGTAATCACACTCATCAAAGATTCTCCTAATTGCGATAGATATTTATGGCACAGAGCCTAGTGAATAAGCTCTCGCTCAACAGAACAGCGCGTAACCCTAGCTCAGCCCAGAGGAGATATGGTCAAAGTAACCACCAACTGCTTTTCCGGCCTCAGCGCCAATCATGTCACTCACCACATCTTTCATCGCCTGCACGGCCCGCACAGTCGCGCCTACCGGCACACCCAAGGAGTTATAAGTCTCCTTGAGTCCGTTTAGCACGCGTTCATCCAAAATAGACGCATCACCTGCCAGCATGGCGTAGGTTGCATAGCGTAAGAAAAAGTCCATATCGCGAATGCAAGCAGCATAGCGACGGCAGGTGTACATATTGCCGCCGGGGCCTGTAATATCTGTATACAGCAACGCTTTGGCTACTGTTTTGGTGACAATCTTAGAAGCATTGGCACTAATGGTCATTGCGGCCCTAGCACGCAGGTCTCCACTGCGAAAATAGTCTTGCAAAGTATCTAAAGACGACTCGTCTAAATATTTACCCTGGGCATCAGATACATTAATCAACGTTGTAATGGCATCTTGCATGGGAGTAATCTCCTTAAAAAATGAGTGGTGTAAAACAACTGATACGAAATAGCTGATACGAAATAGCTCGCAAAAGCTACAGGAAAAACTACGACAGCGATTGAATAATCAGATCAAAATACGGGGCGACCTCTTGTCCATCTTCCTCATTCAAAATCGCCATCGCCTCCTCTTTTAGGCAGCGCATGCACTCTGCGATATTCCGAATCGGAATTTCTAGATTGTTGTACATTTCCTTAATGCCTACCGTACCGATATCTTCTAGCGGGCGTTCGCTACCGGCCAAAATAGAGTAAGCAATTAGCCGCACATACCACCCTTGGTCGCGTTGGCAAGAAGCTGTCTTTCTATCAACGCCGCTATTGCTAGGCGTATTCGGACAGCGCTCCCAGAACTTTTGGCTACCGTTCTGCACAATCTGTTGTTCATTTGCCGCTAGCGCTTTGGCAATCCGAACGCGCTGCTCTCCTGTTTTTGCGAAGTCTTGAAAAATTCTCAGCTCTTTTGGTGCAGGGTAGCGAGCTTCGCTATCGGCACTCAAGATCATTTCTGTTACTAAGCTCATAGTCTAATATTCTCACTTTTGTAAAAGGCTGACGTAAAATGCCAAACACAATGTGTCAACTTGTGTGGAAGGTCAACTTGTGTGGAAGTTGCTGTCACCGTAAGCCACAAAAATGGAGAAGTTGTGAAAACAGCCTGCAACAAATGAAAATTGCACCCATACTCGTTCCTTCACAACTTCTTCAGCAGATGTCGCTAGCCTAATTTCGATGACGAACGCCGCCTACCCACTCCAGCAAGTAATACCCATACCTATGAAGTACAAACTCTTTATTACAGCTGTTTTAGCGCTGACGCTAGGACTGCTCACTGCCTGTAGCAGCGTTAAAGTGCCTACAGATGCACTCTCCTACGACGATATTAGAGGGAGTGGGCTGGCCAACAACTGCCCTACCCTAACAGGGACTAACATGGACTCCATTCCTTTGGAGATTAGCCAAGCCTACCGAATAACAGCACTCTGCCTACAGCCCGAGACTTTTTTAGTCAAAGACTCTCCTGTGGTTAAGCGGCAAGCTGGAAAATTTGTAGAAGGAAAATTGCTGACCCGCGCTAGCTTTACGCTCGACCAAATCAGCGGGGACTTGCAGACCAGTTCCAATGGAGAGTTGAGCTTTGTAGAGCGAGGCGGTTTTGACTTTCAGCCCGTGACTCTGCAAATTCCCAATGGCGAGCGTGTTCCTCTCCTATTCACGGTCAAAGGACTGACTGCTAGGAGTCAAGGAACTGTGAGTGCGCTTAGCCCGGCCACTCGTTTAGCTGGAAGCTTTGATGTGCCGCCCTATCGCACCTCTAGCTTTATTGACCCGAAGGGGCGAGGGCTTGCTGTAGGCTATGACGCAGCTGTAGGCATTCCTATACAGGCTGATCGAGAAAAGTTTTCTCGCCAAAACAATAAGTCTTTTGAAATTGGGCAAGGCAATATCGTTTTCAAGATTAACCGAGTCAGCAAAGCAACCGGGGAGATTTCAGGTTCCTTTGAAAGCCAACAGCCTTCCGATACCGACTTTGGCTCAAAAGAGGCCATGCCAGTCAAAATTTTGGGCCAATTTTATAGTCGCATCGAGCCTGTAATGGTCTGATACGGCTACTGACAATCGTGTAGCCAAACACGTAGCAAATATCTCAATCACCTTTTACCTAGAGACTTGATAGCGATGACTAATATCAACCGTGACCAACCCACTTCCTATCCTATTTTCACTATCCGGTGGCTGTCTGTACATGCATTGGCCATTCCCACCGTATTTTTTCTGGGCGCTATTGCTGCTATGCAGTTTATTCAGAGATAGCTCAAGGAGAAAATACTATGGATATCCTTGGACAGTTGAGCGCAGATCAAGAACAAGAGCTGCAAAAGATAACAGACCAAGCTCAGAGTCTTGCTCTAGAGCAGGCTCAGTCATATATTGTCGAAATTATGCGACAGATGATGATTCGAGATAATTTAATCGCCCATTTACTGACCACAACCGGAATGCCACAGCGACAATATGCTCAGTCTATTGTCTTTCAATCAAAATCTTTGTAGCAGACTTTCAAAATAAAACGTGATTTAGCTCTTCTCTCTCAACCACTCAAAATAGCCATTCGCTTAAGGAATCACATGCTTTATATTTTTAAAAACATTTTGACAAAAGCATTAGCCATTTATATTTTTCTAGTCGCTCTCATGCTTTCTTTTGCTGTGATGAATAGCGCGATCGCTGTAGAAGTACCTTCTGCAAACCGAACTATTCGTTTCAATGAGTTAGGAGAAACCACTACACTGACAACTCAGCAGCTGATGCAAGGACAGCGCAAGTTTAACGAGAGCTGCGCTCAATGCCACATAGACGGCGGATCTAAAACAAATCCAGATGTGGACTTAGGGCAGCTATCGCTCGCCAACGCGACCCCTAACCGCAACAATGTAGAAGGCATAATAGACTATCTGCATAATCCGACAACCTATGATGGCCTTAGATCTTTAGCCGAGCTTCATCCCTCTGTGCAAAGGGCTGACTTATTTCCTCGAATGCGGGGATTAACTGATGATGATTTGAATGCGATCGCAGGTTACATTTTAGTCGAACCACAGATAGTTGGAGATCAATGGGCAGGCGGAAAACCAAAAAGATAGGAATTCGGTATGAATATGGCGATTTCCCAAATATCGACATATCGTCTTCCAGGGAGCCCTGTGATTACAGACGACGCTCGCTTTGCTGGTATGGAGAGTGTTAGCGAAGGCCACACTGAACTAATTTAGAGAAAATTGACGGTTTGGAAAATCTCATCGCATTCACACAAACGTTGGCTGACACTATTGGGGCTGACGCACAACCCTTACTGAATAGATACGATCTTTGCTTAGCGAATGTTCCCGAGAAGGAAATGTCTTCTTTGGTAATCGTAAGCCGTCGCAGCCTGCGCTCAGCTAAAGTCAATTCAGCAGAACAAATTCCTCGAAAATTCAACTCGAAAATTCAATAGGGGGCATAAGCTGATAAAACCTGGGGGATTAAAGTTTACGCCATAGTCAGCTATTTTTATAGGGAATTAG
>JBHJIY010000102.1:0-11659 GCA_050042985.1 Phormidesmis sp.
GAGCGAAATATGCTAATCGCCTCCGCACTGCTCGCCGAGCCTTGACGCACCAGTAGCGCCCTATCCCAGTAGCGCATTTCCAAAATTGTGCTGTAGGCATAGCTAGAAAACTCATTTGGGAAGGCAAACGTCCCCTGCGAAAGTGCGCCTGTTACCGGTGGCAGCTGCGTTCTGTACAGCGCATACCCGCCGCCTTCAGCCGGATCCATTACAAATACCGCCATTTGATCGACTTCTACACAAGAATCTAGCAGCACCGGTACCGCAACATTGCCTGTCGCCGCATCCACGACAGGGCTTCCCTGCACACGCTGAGCCACCATCATCTTTTGCGCTACTACGCTTAGGCTCTCGCAATCCAGCGCATCCAAAACATTGATATTCCAGCTGCTACCTGCCACATTCACTACGTTGGAGCTACCGCTAGGCCAGTCTAGGCGGATATCAGCGCCATCGTTAATTGCGGTAGCCACCAGTACACCACTAGCAGAAGCGGGGCTATCACCGCTTTCAGACTGAGAGATTTCAGACTGAGAGGTAGAAGGTGCCGGTGGGCGCACTGGGGCGGTGACGGCAGGCTCGGATGCAGGTTGCTCCGCAGGATTGGCAGGTCGAGCAATCGCACAAGCTGTAGCCTCATTCTCTGAGTCAGCACTGCCGCTTAGCGCTGCTGAAAACGCTCTAGGATCGCTTGGGCGAGAGCCATCTGCAATATCAAAACAGTTGAACCCAGCGGCTTCTGTCACCGTCGCATTGTTGGGGCCAAGAGACACGCTGAGCTGATATCGGTCAAATTCACGATAGGGCCATTCTTCTGTTTGGTTGCAGGTGCCATCTAGACAAACGCACTGATATACCGGGACATCGTCGTAGTAACCGCGCCACTCGGCCACAATTTCGGCGAGGTCGACGTTTTCACCTTGAGCATATCGAGCGGTAGGCGCCACCGGTTCTGCCGAGTCGGCAGGGCTCTGAGCTAATGCGCTCATCACAGGAAACGATACAAAAGACAGTCCACCCAGTAGGCCCAGCATCATTGCACTCGCTGACCCACTAACGGTTCTATCAAGTCTCGGGAAATCAAGTCTCGGGAAAGAGGAAGGCAAAAATGATGAGAAAGCAGAATGCCACATAGTCAAAAAGAACCACAACGATTTTTCAAGTGAGCGAGTCTAAAGAGAAGCGCTGGAAAAACAAAGAGAGAAGCCTTCACTGCTGAGTTTCTTGGGGGCGATCGCTTGTCTCTATATCGAAGCAATTGAAGCCCGTTTCTTCACTGTTGGTCGCGTTAAAAGCACCGAGGGCAACAAAAGGCTGATAGCGAGTGAACGTTCTGAACGGCCAAACGGTGTCGTCACCACAGGCATCGGTAGTGCAGCTACAGGTGTATACCGGAATCGCAGGGTAGCGATCGCGCCATTCTTCTACAATCAAAGACAAATCCACCGCTTCGCCTCGGCCATAGCGGGCCGTAGGGACCTGCTGCGGGTCTCTGGCGGGTAAGCGGGATGCCTGGGCGATTGTCTGAACGGGTGTCTGAACGGGTGTCTGAGCGAGTGTTTGGGCGATCGCATCACCAGACAAAGTATCTGGTGCCACAGCAGATGCAAAAGCAACAGTTAGCGCACCCGCAACCAACCCGAGTACTCGCCGATTCTTGATCCCCGCATGGGACAGTTCCTTATTTCTCTGGCCAATGGTTTCTTGAACTTTTGGAAAGAACATGACGATTGTTGGTCCGTACTTACACCGACTCTTTTAGAGTACTGACCTGCCGGATCGCTTTGCAAGCGTGGGTCAAATAGTCGGCCACGTATAGCAGGAATTCCTCGCAGCAAGTAGAACGTCATCAACAAAAATCAATACATTTAACAACAGCCAAGCTTGAGCAAGGCTCAGCAAAAATAGAAGACTGTTCAAACCCAGAGAGCCTCAGCAGCTTTTTATACATTTTTATACAGAGCAAAAAGGCAAATACTGAATTTGTGAGGATGTAGCAACTTTGGTTTATATGACGGGCATATTATCGTCAACGAAGCCAATTCACTGTGTCGGGGTGAAATCCTTCCATGGATTGAAGCTTTGCGTGAATCAACAGTGAGATAGCTCAAAGGCAGTCCCCCAGCTTATTTGGAGGACTGCCTTTTTCTTTGCATTCTTTTTCCCAAGCTACGGAGCTACTTTCGTGCTCCCTGTACACATCTCACAAGAGAATCTACACAGCCGCCTTACAAACCTAACCAAACATACTGGTCAAAATCTTTTGGACAATTTGCACACCTGTCACAGCCTGCCACCCAAAAAGACCCACCAGTACGGTATTAAGTGCAATGTGCGTGTAGCGAGCCGTGTTGTTACCATTTTTCATAAACGGCACCATCGACGCTGAGGTCGCGATTAGGCCCATCATGCCCAAGCCTGCCAGCAGATGAGGCCCAAAAAACAGCTTGCCGTTATTAATATAAGTAGAGGCCATGCCGCCCAAGCTACCCAGCACCATCACCGCTAGCAAAGCAGATCCCGCTTGGTGATGACGCACCAAAAACTTACCTTTGATCAACGCTTTCTTTTCTTCACCGGTTGCTAGCCTAGTTTGCCGATGCTGATAGCCCAAATAGGCCGCGTAGAGCGTCAACGCCAAAATGCCCCACATTAGCAGCGGATGGATAAAATTAAGCCAGGGTTTGACGGCCTCAATGGTCTCGGAATTCATAGCAATCATTAAAAAATCTTTACAGTTCTTACTATAGCGAACCTCCACCGATAAAAGCTGCCTCTATCCTGGGCATCTACCTCACTTTCTTTAACACCTCACTACCCTTCTTCTACTGCTGTGTGAACCTCTATGAAACGCTTCCTGCCACTGTCTATGTCTGCGCTGCGTTATCTGACGCTGCTTAGCTTTGTCCTCACGCTGTTGATAGGGTATGCACACCCTGTCAGCAGCCAAATGCCAACAACAGCCCGGCCTGAGGTAGAAGTCATAGAAGACGTCGTAGAAACTGAGCCTGTAGACATTGAAGCAGCGGATGCCACAGAGCCTGAAAGCGCCGCAGAGACTGCAGAGGCCGCAAATGAGGTTGAAGAATCCGCAGAAATAGAAACCGCAGAAACTGAAGAGGCCACAGACACTGATATAGAGGCTGCCGAGGCAGAATCAGCGACTGAGCCAGCAGAACCTGACCTGACCGCCAGCGAAAGAATTCGCCGCAAGCTTTTAATTCAGGCAGATAGCGAATACCAGGCCGGTAACATTGCCACCGCACAGGCTCTATATCAGCAGGCTAAGGACGAAACCTGGCTACTGTCGCGCCAATTTTCAAACCTACCGCCAGAGCCTTTTAGCGATGAAGAGCTACTGCGGCCAGGGGCAGCCGTTTACTGGCGCGAAGGCCAAGCAGGCGTCAATAATCAAAGGCCTTCTCAGGCGATGTCGGCCTTGAGTCTGCTCACCAGCGAGTATCCAGAATTTGTTCCGGGTACTGTGCTCTACGCAACGGTGCTAAGAGAGCAAGGCGAGCTGGAAGCGGCTAGTACAGCTATAGAAGAAGCGTTGACCCTGTATCCAGACAATACTGATCTACTGCTGGCACAGGTGGATCTGATGATGCATCAGGAGCAGTGGATAGAAGCTGCGATCGCCTCTCGCCAGTTTGTCGCGCTCAATCCTGACCATGCCGCCACGCCTCAGCAGGCAGAACTCGCCAGCGAAAATCTATCGCGCTTCCAAGGAGAGACGAGGCAGACCATTCGTAACGGTGCGATCGCCAATCTCTTTACCGGCGTCCTCGGCTACGCCTTCACCGGCAGCATCTTTGGCCCATTCACCGCCGCCAACTCTGCGATCTTGCTCATGCAGGGCGAAAACGCGGTCGGCAGCCAGTTTGCCAACCAAATCGAGCAGCAGCTGCCCATGCTGCAACACCCAGAAGCCAATGCCTACGTCAACCGCATGGGCGCTCGCCTAGCCGCCGCCACCGGTCGCCGCGATTTAGACTACGAGTTCTTCGTTATTTTGGACCCCAACCTCAACGCCTTTGCCCTGCCCGGCGGCAAGATTTTTGTCAATGCAGGTGCCATTCTCGATACCAGCTCAGAAGCAGAACTCGCCGGGCTGCTCTCCCACGAACTTGCCCACAGCGTCCTCTCTCATGGCTTTCAGCTCGCCACCCAGGGCAACCTCACCAGCAGTGTCGCCCAGTATTTACCCTACGGCGGCCTCATCAACAACGTATTTATGAGTGGCTACTCCCGCAAAATGGAGCGTCAGGCCGACATTGTTGGCACCCAGATACTGGCCAGCAGCGGCTACGCAGCCGACGGCGTTTACAACGTCATGGTGACGCTCAATGAACAGGCCGCCGGGCGCAACGTGCCCACTTGGATATCGAGCCATCCGAACCCAGCCGACCGGGTCGACTATCTCAAAACGCTGGTGGAGCGAGGTGGGTATAACCGCTATACCTACGAGGGCGTGGCTAGCCATGAGGAGATTCAGGACATTGTCGCTCGGGAGCTAGCCGCGTACGAGGCAAAGCGGGCTGCGGAGAATGGCGGCAATGTGGAAGAGGCGGTAGAGGAAGCGATTGAGGAGCGAGAGCAGGGCAATAATTTGCACGATGCAGTGGAGCGGTTCGACTGGTAGGGCAATATTTCTGACCTGCACCGATCTTCCGATCTACGGTGCCCCTTGGTAAGGGGCACCAGATGTCGGCTCTACTCAATGCCTACCATTAAGAAAAGACAGTTGTTGTCGCATATTGTTGCATTTCTTAAAAACGCTAGATACAACCATTTTGCCTTGGTACACTACTCCTAATACTTAAAGAATAGAAGTAGCCGAGTGGAGTTTCTCGACTGGGATTTCTCAACTAAGATTTCTCGACTGGGATCTTCCTACAAGGCCTTATTACAGAGGACTCATGGTAGCAACCACAGAAAAAGCGCCTAAAGGTGACTTCAACGAAATTCGCCCCGGAGTAAAAGCACCGGCCAAGGACACAATCCTCACCCCTCGCTTTTACACCACCGACTTTGAAGAGATGGCCAATATGGACGTCTCGGCCAATGCGGAAGAACTCGAAGCAATCATCGCTGAGTTCAAAGTCGACTACAACCGCCACCACTTCGTGCGCAACGATCAGTTCGATGGTGCCTGGGACCACATTCAAGGTGAGCGCCGCCAGGTCTTCGTTGAATTTCTAGAGCGCTCTTGTACCGCCGAATTCTCTGGCTTTTTGCTCTACAAAGAGCTTGCCCGCAAGCTCAAGGGCCGCAATCCTCTCCTGGCAGAAGGCTTCGACCTCATGAGCCGCGACGAAGCGCGTCACGCTGGCTTCCTCAACAAAGCCATGTCCGACTTCGACCTACAGCTCGACCTTGGCTTTTTGACCAAGAGCAAGAAATACACTTTCTTTAAGCCCAAGTTTATTTTCTACGCGACTTATCTCTCTGAGAAAATTGGTTACTGGCGCTACATCACTATCTTCCGTCACCTAGAGCAGCACCCTGAAGATACTATCTACCCTATCTTCAACTTCTTCGATAACTGGTGCCAAGACGAGAACCGCCACGGTGACTTCTTTGCAGCAATGATGAAGTCTCAGCCTCAGTTCTTGAACGATCTTAAGGCTCGCCTATGGTGCCGATTCTTCCTGCTGTCAGTATTTGCCACCATGTACCTCAACGATATTCAGCGCAAAAGCTTCTACGCAGCACTGGGGCTAGATGCGCGTGAGTACGACATTGAAGTTATCAAGAAAACAAACGAATCGGCGGGTCGGCTATTCCCCATTATTTTGGATGTGGAAGATCCTAAGTTCTTCGCTGAGTTAGATAAGTGCACAAAGCATACCGCTGCTGTTAGCGAAATCAGTCAGTCGAACCAGCCTAAAGTGATTCAGGCGCTGCGCAAGATTCCGCATATCGTGGGTATCGGCAGTAAGCTGATCAACCTGTATTTCATGAAGCCCATTAGCATGGAAACAAATCGAAATACAGTTCGCTAAAGCAGGTTTGCACAGGTCGCACGCTTTCAGTACAGACAGCATGCACCTAAAAAATCAGGAAAACAGGCTGTAAGACAGTCGATGAAAAAAGAGATAGGGTTTTAACAGCGCTGTCTCTTTTTTGTGGCTAGTTTTGTCGATATTTCGTCTGATGTGAACTGCCTACAGAAGAGTGGCAGCAGGGGTTGAGGCAGGATTAAGAAAGATTAAGTCAGGCGTGAGTGCTCACATCACAATGTGAATAAGACATATGTAGTACCATACATATCATTAAAAAAATTGATATGGGCTAAAGCAGTTTGTAGCAGAGCACCTGGAAGCCGTAATTATAGGTATTGAGATACTATGTCTCGTTTGAAAAAAGTTGCGCAGCCAGAAACTAAAATATCGATGGCACCTGATAAAAAACCACCGAGAACTAAATCTCAGCTGAAAGGGAAAAAAGATGCATCCTCGCATAGAGAGAAACCTTTGTTAGAGGTAGATGCCCTTTCAGTGGAGGTAGCAGCAGCAGATATAGAGTCAGTAGAAAATTCGTCAGCGGCGGCCGATGCTGAAGGTAGCACTTTCCCGGTAATTGGAATTGGGGCCTCTGCCGGAGGGCTGCGCGCACTCGAAGATTTTTTTGATCACTTGCCTCACGATGGTGGTGCAGCCTACGTGGTCGTGCAGCATCTCTCGCCTGACTTCAAAAGCCTAATGAAGGAGCTGTTAGAGCAACGCACCAAAATGTCTATTCGGCGGGTCACCGATGGCATGAAAATCGAGCCGGATACGGTTTTTTTGATTCCGCCAGGGCAGAATTTAGTCTTGAGTGGAGATGTGTTGCGCCTCACCGCACAGAATCGTGATTCGCATCGTCAGCCTCATTTCCCCATCGATCTGTTTTTTCAGTCGCTGGCTAAGGAATGCCAAGAAAAGGCCATGGGCATTGTGCTCTCTGGTACGGGTAGCGATGGCACCCGAGGGATTCAAAGCATCGCTGAGATGGGCGGCATTGTGATGGTGCAGAGCCCTGATACCGCTGAGTTTGACGGGATGCCTTTGAGTGCGATCGCAACCAGCCTAGCAGACTTAATTTTGCCCGCTGACGAACTCGCCAAAACCACCCATCAGCTCGTCACCTCCCCAAACCAGCGCGCAGAGCTGCACCAAAACGCCACCAGCAAAACTCAAATTCAGCGCATCATCGCCATCCTAGAGCGCTACGAAAACATCGACTTTACGCACTACAAGCCCACCACCATCAAGCGCCGAATCAATCGCCGCTGCATGATTGCAGGCTACCCCAAGCTCGAAGACTATATTCAGTATCTCGAACACTCCCCGGCTGAGCGTGGTCATTTGCGCAATGACATGCTCATTACAGTCACCCACTTTTTTAGAGATCCTAGTGCGTGGCACTACATCAAAACCCAGGTGCTGCCTCAGATTGTCAATAAAGCCCAGGCAAGCAGCAAAAGCATTCGCATTTGGGTGACGGCCTGTGCAACGGGAGAAGAAGCCTATTCCATCGCTATCCTTCTAAAAGAGCTATTGGGTAGCAATCCTGAAGGCGTTGAAGTCAAGATTTTTGCCACAGATATCGATCCGATTGCCTTGGCCAAAGCCTCTAGCGGCGTCTTTCCAGAAGCCACGCTACGCAACCTAAGCAACGAGCAAGTAGAGCGTTTTTTTACGCCAAAAGACGGCAACTTTGAGGTCACCAAGGCACTCAGAGAGATGATTATTTTTGCCAATCACAACCTCACAAAAGACGCTGGATTTACCCAAATAGACTTGGCCAGCTGCCGCAATGTGCTGATTTACATGCAGCCTGATTTGCAGCAGCAGGTGCTTCGTAGTCTGCATTTTTCTCTGAAGAAAGATAGTTACCTGTTCCTAGGAGAGTCCGAGAACTTGGGCGAACTCCAACAAGAATTTACGACCAAGCAACAGACCTGGAAAATCTATCAAAAGCTGAGAGATATTCGCCTACCGCTGCTCAACAACCATCTACTGCAAGCCAAGGCCAACAGATTTCGCCTACAGGCCAACCTGCCAGCACCAAAAACACCTAAGTTTGACCCACTGCTAGCAGACGCTTTTAAGGCAATGCTACGAGGACGCCAAGCAACCTGTTTTTTGGTCGACCGAGACAATACGCTGCTGCACCTGTGTGGCGATACTTTACAGCTACTGCGGCTGTCGGATGGGAAGGCGTCTCAAGATGTGCTGCGACTGCTGCCACCGTCCTTGCAGCTACCCCTCAATACCGCGCTGCATCGAGCCCGCAACCAGGAGGGTGTCGTTCGCTACAGCCGCTGCCCCGTAGAAGACAGTGACTACAAAATCAATAGCGTTTCTATGGAGGTGAGCCAGCAGAGAAGCACTCAGGCAGGGCTGTTTTTGATGGTGATCATAGAGGCCGAAAAAAACATTGAGCCTTCTACTTTCATTGAAAAGAAATTCACGGCGGATGAAGATACAGCGCAATACATTGTGCAGCTGCAGCAAGAATTGCAGACCAACCGAGAGAACTTGCAGGCAACGGTGGAAGAACTAGAGACCACCAATGAAGAGCAGCAGGCAACCAACGAAGAGCTGATTGCCTCGAACGAAGAGCTGCAAAGTACCAACGAAGAGCTGCACTCTGTCAACGAAGAGCTGTACACCGTTAATGCGGAGTATCAGTCTAAGATTATGGAGCTAACTGAACTCAATAACGACCTCGACAACCTGCTGAAGAATATTGAGATCGGGGTCATTTATCTCGATGACCAGCTGCAAATTCGCAAATTCACCCCTTCTGCGACCCTTGCCTTTAATCTTGTTAATGCAGATATTGGCCGGCCCCTCGAACATCTCTCCCACAATCTGGAGAATGTAGATATCAGCGAAATGCTAGCGCAAGCACTGACGTCTCCCTCAAGTGTGCAGCACGAGGTCAAGCTAAAAAAAGACGGGCCGCATATGCTGATGCAAATTGCCCAGTATAAAAACGAAAACAAAGTCGTCGATGGCCTAGTTGTGACACTCGTGAATGTTAACGACATTCAGCAGGCACAGCAAAAGCTAGCCGAAACCACCGAACAGCTGCATCAGGCCAACGAACAGCTAGAGACAGAAGTTCGCATCCGCACCGCCGAACTCCACGACAGCCAGCAGCTACTGCAATCAATTACCGAATCAACCCCGAATGGCATCTATGTCTATGACCTGGTAGAGAACCGCAATGTCTATGCCAACACCTTCCTAGAGCGCATACTAGGCCATACCCATGATGAGCTGATGGCCCTAGGCGACGGATTTAACAAATATATTTTTCACCCTGAAGACCTGCTAAGAATCGCTGAACATCACGAGATCATCGTCAACTCGTCAGTGCCCGATACTCATGTCTTTGAGCTGGAGTATCGGGCACGCGATCGCAAGGGACACTGGCACACACTGTACTGCCAGGACACTATTTTTAGCCGCGACAAAAAGGGGCAACCTACACAGATATTGGGCGCGGTGATTGATATTAGCGATCGCAAAGCCAGCTCTATAGAACTCCAGCAAAGCGAAGCTCGCTACCGCCAGCTCTATCACAACGCCCCTGTAATGATGTATTCCGTTGACTCTACAGGGCATATATTGAGCGTGAGCCAGCGACTGCTCGATCGCTTAGGCTATGCCCCTGAAGAAGTCATCGGTCAGCCCATTACCCACTTCCTAAACACACCCGACGAACCAGTCACAACAACAGAAAACGCTGACTCAGCAAGCACCGAAGCAAGCACCGAAGCAAGCATTAAACCTCAAACACCTCCCGCATGGCTAAGCGAAGCAGGGTGCAAAAGTCTCATCTGCCAGTTTGTTTGTAAAAATGGTGACATCATCGACGTAGAACTCTCCGCTGTTTTCCAAAAGAATCCGGCCGACCAAAGAGATCAGCTGCTCACCGTTTTGATTGATATTACTGAGAGAAACAAAGTAGAAAAAGAACTCTCTCGCTACCGAGAACACTTAGAAGAGCTGGTCGCCAACCGCGCTGCCGAGATTCAGAGTGCCAATAAACAGCTCACCAAAGAAGTTACCGAACGGATAGAGGCGCAAAGGGCTCTAGATGAAAGGGCTCAATCTCTAGAGCGTTCCAACGCTGACTTGGAACAGTTTGCCTACGTTATCTCTCACGACCTGCAAGAACCGCTGAGAGCAATGACTGTATTCTCACAGTTGCTAAAGCAACGCTACTACCCTGAGCTTGACGAGACCGCAGGCGGCTACATTAAGCACATTGTAGAAGGTGGCATTCGGATGCAGGCCTTAATCGATGGAATTCTCGACTTTTCTCGAGTCACGCATCGCAGTCAAAGCCTTAAGGAAGTCTCGCTTGAGGCTATTGTAAAAACCGTTCTCTCTAGCCTGAGTACGCTGCTCAATGAAAACGACGTCAAGATTACCATTGACCCCATGCCAAGCCTGGCCTGCGATGCCAATCAAATCACTCAGCTCTTTCAAAATCTTATTAGCAACGCTATCAAGTTTAGAAACGGTTCTGCGCCAGTTATCCATATCAGCGCAGAACCGCAGCCTTCGGCAGAAGATTTACAGCACTGGCTATTTGGCGTACAGGACAATGGCATTGGCATAAACAATTCAAACGATCAGCAGTCCAGAATTTTCTCTTTGTTCCAGCGCTTACACACTCGCCAAGAACTAGAAGGCTACGGCATTGGGCTCGCCATTTGCAAGAAAATTGTAGAGCGACACAGTGGCCGCATTTGGGTCGAGTCGGCACCCAAAAAGGGCTCGACTTTTTACTTCACCTTGGCAGTACAGAAAAACGCAGAGATGCATTCATCGACCGTACTCAAAAGTGCTCAACCTATAGAAAGTTAAATCTTTTTCGTCAGTCAGTCATTTTTTACATACAATTCACATATCAACAAAACATGGTACGTTGATGCGATAGAAAAAGCTTTCAAATCCATAGTTGATTAAGATAGTTGATTAGGTTCTCCAAAGCTTTTGGCAATTTGCGCTAGATAGCCTAGTTTTTATTGATGAGTAGACTCAGACAATGCAAGCTATGGGCTTAGTATTCTCTAAGCATGCAGCCGCCGACAAGTAGCTTCCAAGCAGCTATGCGTCACACTAGCGAGTAAAACAAAGCTAGCGAAGCGAAACTAGAGCGAAGAATTCTCATCTTAGAAAACCGTCTCTAACCCCCTTTAGCTTACGAAACCTAAAGTAAGGTCATAAACGGAACCCGTTAACAGATCACTTACAAAACAACGCTCCATTAAGCGTCTTCACTAAGGTATTCGAAATATGAGCTATGACATTTTACTCGTGGAGGACTCTCCAACAGATGCAGCTATCCTTGTGGCTGCATTTGAAGGAATTGGCTACAAGGGCAGCATTCAGGTCGCACAAAATGGCGTAGAAGCCATTGATATTCTCTGTAATATTGAAGGCGACGGCCAAAAAAGATGGCCAAGCCTGATTCTTCTAGATCTCAACTTACCTCGAAAGAACGGGCTAGAAGTTCTAGAAGATATCAAATCGAACCCTCAGTGGAAGATCATTCCGACGGTTGTGCTCTCTAGCTCGTCATCTGCAAACGATGTTAGCCGTAGCTATCAGCACCATGCCAATGCCTATGTTGCCAAGCCTCGCGAGCT
>JBHJIY010000103.1:0-14258 GCA_050042985.1 Phormidesmis sp.
AACATTTTAGACTGCCCCGGCTCCGTAGAACTCCTCCAAGACACCACCAACGCCCTCATCGGTATAGCCGCGGCCATCGTCGTCTGCGCTCCAGACCCTAGCCGTGCCCTCACCGTCGCCCCCATCCTCCAATTCCTCGACACCTGGGAAATCCCCCACATCATTTGGATCAACAAAGCCGACAAAGCCAACAACAGCTTCCGCACCGTCTTAGACGCTCTCAAAAGCCTCTCCACCCGCCCGCTGGTGCCTCATCAATACCCCATCGGCTACGGCAGCGATCTAGTAGGTTTCATCGATCTCGTCAGCGAGCAAGCCTATCACTACCACCCAGAAGCGCCTGCCGACCCAGTCCCGCTACCCGCCGAGCTCGCCGCCGAAGAAAAAGTCGCCCGCAACGAAATGCTAGAAACCCTAGCCGACTTTGACGATCACCTGCTCGAAGAACTGCTCGAAGAGATTGAACCGCCCGCACCAGAGATTGTTCAAGATCTTAAAATGGAGCTCGGTGCTGACCTGGTCGTGCCTGTCTTTATCGGCGTTGCGGAAGCAGACTATGGCGTACGCCCACTGTTGGATGCACTGGTGCAAGAAGCCCCAGAACCAGAACAAACGGCCAAGCATCGCAAAATTAACGCTGTAGGCGACCCCATCGCACAGGTACTCAAAACTTACTACACCCCCCAAGGCGGGAAGCTATCGCTCGTACGACTATGGCGCGGCACCCTTCAAGAAAACGACACGATTAATGGTGATAGAGCGGGTGGATTCTATCGCCTCATGGGCCATCACCAGGCCCGACTGCAAACCGCTCACGCGGGCGACATTTTCGCCATCTCACGGCTAGAGCATGCCAGCACAGGCGATACGCTGACGCTAAACGACCACAAACCCTCTGAAGGACTCGCTACCGCAGCTGTACTAAACCCGATGTATGCACTGGCGATCGCACCCACACGCCGCAGCGACGAAGTCAAACTCAGCAGCGCCCTCAGCAAACTCTTACAAGAAGACCCCGGCCTCCACTGGGAACAGCACGGCGACACCCACGAAGTCATCCTGTGGGGCCAGGGCGACGTGCACCTACAGCTTGCCCTAGAGCGCCTCGCCAGCAAATACCACCTCCCCATGGGCACCCATATGCCTCAAGTCCCCTACAAAGAAACCATCCGCCGCTCAGCCAACGCCGTGCATGGCAAATACAAACACCAGAGCGGTGGCCACGGCCAGTTTGGCGATGTCTATATCAACATTCAGCCGCTTCCTAGGGGCGAAGGCTTCAACTTCCAACAGAAAATTGTGGGTGGCGTCGTCCCCAAGCAGTACGTCCCCGGCGTAGAGATGGGCGTACGTGAAGCCCTAGATCACGGACCCCTCGGCTTCCCGGTTGTCGATGTTTCGGTCACGCTCACCAACGGCTCTTACCACAGTGTCGACAGCTCCGAACAAGCCTTCAAGCAAGCTGCCCGCATTGCCATGCAGTCTGGCATGAGTGATTGTGAGCCCGCCCTGCTAGAACCCATTGCTGATATCGAAATCTCGGTACCCACGAGCTTCACCTCTAACGTGCTGCGACTCATCAGCGGTCGGCGCGGGCAGATACTCGGCTACGAGGGAAAAGAGAATTGGGCTGGGTGGGATGTGATTGCCTCTCAGCTGCCAATTTCTGAGATGCAGACGTTGGTGTTGGAGCTGCGATCGCTCACACTCGGCGTCGGTTTCTTCAGCTGGCAATACGCTCACCTCGCCCCCGTCCCCGAGAAAATCACTAGCCAAATCTTGGCTCGCTCAGCGGCTGACTAGGCGACTCCAAAAGCTGAAATAGTTAACAATAGAAGGCTTCTTTCTTTTACCAAGGAAGCCTTTTCTCATGTAGCACAGTCTTTAAACTCAGCAAACCACAGCGCTTTGACACCCACCAAAGCGCCAAAGCACTTTCAGGCAATCTATCGGAGGAAGCGCTACTGTAGAAACAACACACCATTGAATCAAAGTTATCAGGCTAAGGCGGTGACTAAACGTGATGACAAATCGACGATTGTTTTTACAGATGGGTCCACCTGCGGCTGCGTCGTTTGCACTAGCAACCTGTAGTCGCACACTCACAAACTCATCACTCAACTCACCGCCAAATCAGCCAACCCAGTCACAAGCACTCTCTCCTACGCCTTCCTGTACAGGAGACGAGACTACCCCACCTCAAACGGCAGGCCCCTTTTACACCCCAAAGTCACCAGAGCGCGCTTCCCTACGCGAACCAGGCATTACCGGAACACCTATAGTCTTAGCCGGTCGAGTCCTCTCACGCAGCTGCGAACCCGTTGCCAATGCTCTACTAGATTTTTGGCATACAGACGACCAAGGCCAATACGACAACAGCGGCTATAAACTCCGTGGCCACCAGTTTACCGATACTCAAGGTCGCTACCGCCTAGAGACCATCATTCCAGGCATTTATCCTGGGCGAACCCGCCACTTTCACGTAAAAGTGCAAGTGGCCAACCAAACACCGATAACCACACAGCTGTATTTTCCAGAAGAAGCTTTAAACGGTCGGGACGGTCTTTTTCAGCCGGAGCTGCTCATAGCGATGAACAACCCACAAGCAGCTGAACAAACCGAACAACAAGCTGAGTTTGACTTTGTTGTATAAATGAAAGCCGTTAAAAATAATCATGCTCAGGTCGTTTGTGCGATCGCTCAGCGCACGACTCAGCCAACGACGGAACCTGAGAACTCTCTGCAAGCCTAAGCGTAGGCGGCACATAGCGCTCTAGCATTTTGATCACAACGATCAGCATACCGAGCATAGCTGCTGAATATAAATCACCGCCCCAGCTATCGTGTAGCCATTCAAAGGCCGCCGTCATTTGGGCTCCGTGAAAGTAAGTCAAAGTCGCATTGCGAATAATATTACCCACCACACTCACCCCAACAATGCCCACAAAAAACAAACCCGTTCTCAGCCGGGAACAGCTCAGCCCTGTCCAGTAGGTCAAAATGAGCCCCATAAACAAACTAGTGAAGAGCATCTTCAGCCCTGCACAGTGCGGAGCCACCTCAACAAGCTGATCATTCACAGATAAATAGATACCATCTACCTGCACAGGAACATCAAACTGTAACAGAATAAATCCAGCCGCAGACGCAATAAAGCTCTGCAAAGGAAGTATGTAAGGCTCAATCAGGTAAGGCAGCTGAGTAGGTGTAGAAAGAACAAGCAGTATCCACGGAAACAAAAACAATCGAAAGCCAGCACCCCCCTTTAGCACCAGCAAAAGACCCATCAACAGAAGCAGCAAAGATAGATTCATTGAATCAGGCAATCCGCTGCCATACAAGAGCGCCGACAGCAGCAGCAGGGGAATCGCAAGCCAATGGACTTGGTGAGAAAGAGACCGCCACTGCGATCGCCCCTCCCACACCAAAAAGCAAGCAAAGGGAATCCCCAACAGTCCGTGGCTAAAGTATTCATGCTGAATGCTAATAGACTTACTCAGCCAACCATCCACCCAGTGCCACAGCAAAGGAACATACAATACCCCAAGTAAGCCAACTATTAGCCCTTCAGGCGACAGGTGAAATCTATTTTTAGAAAGCAGCATACGATAAATTCAGGTGACGAAATTCAGGTGACGAAATCCAAAAATCACTAAAATCGATGACTCAACAAATAGAGTCATCGATGAAGCCGTTA
Organism: Phormidesmis sp.; assembly: GCA_050042985.1. Lineage (GTDB taxonomy): Bacteria > Cyanobacteriota > Cyanobacteriia > Phormidesmidales > Phormidesmidaceae > Phormidesmis. The sequence continues at coordinate 3,698 of JBHJIY010000103.1, forward strand.
ATTAGCCGGCATCTGATTGGTAAAATCTTTAGGTCCGCTGTAGCCAGAAAGATCTGCCAACACATCTAAGGACTTCACACCAGGGTAAAGCTCTCCATTGATCTCCCAGGTAGGATAGCTATTAACCCCAACAGACTGACAAGTACGAGGCTGAGGATTCACCCCTTCTTCGTCGCACTCTACATAGGGCACATAGTCAAAAGCTTCCTTGCCGAAAAGCGTTTGCTGAGCATGACAATGAGGACACCACCAAGCGCCGTACTTTTTGGCATCGATACTCTTTAAATGTTGAGCTAACCCAATCTCTGAAGATCCAGACGTTGTTTGAACAGCGCGCGGCGGATTTCCTGCCGTAAAGCTATCGGGGTTTTGTGCATAGGCATGCATGCCAGCCGTCGTCACCAGCGCAATCATCACAACAGAAATACCCGGCAGCAGTAGCTGACCAATCCCCTTGCGATCGCTATCCAAAAGCGTCAGCACCCAAAGCCCCAAACTCAACCCCGCAGAAAGAAGGCAAGGCACGCAGGGATCTCCTAACACGCCAAACATCACATACATGACATAGCTACTAAAAACAGTCATTGCTGTACTAAGCATAAAAAGGCCCAGCCACGTAGGCCCTTCTAGCTTCTTGTTTTTAGTGAGTTTTGGGGCGAGAGAAAGTATCATCACCAGTACATAGGCGATCGCACCTAGCAAGGGAATAGGCACCGGGCCCAGCTGTAGGTAAGCGCTGCCGCTAATGGGTGAATTCCCCTTAGCCAAACAGCCCACAGAAAGAAGCACGCCCGCCGCTGCGACACCCGCGCTAAGGTAGCGGCTATAGCGCTGAAAACCTGTTGTTTGTTGTTTGTGTTTACGTACCATGGTTTTTTAGAGAACTTGTTTTTTTAGTAAAAGTTATAAAGTGAGCTGAGAAATCAAATCTGACCAACAGAATGCGCCAACCGATCCAAATCAGCCGACGGCAGCTCTGCGACTAGCGCGTAGAGATAAGACTCCTCACGCCAAAGAACAATACTGGTACCGTCGCTCTGCCGCAGCGTAATTGTGCTAGAGACAAACTGCGGAAACTGATCGCCTTCAAGATCTAGCTGATAGGCCGACACAATTTGAGCCTTATCAGGATGATCTTTCATTTGAAAAGAAAGCCGTAGACCTGAGGTTTTGCCAAACTGGCAATCGCTTGCACCTAGCAGCTTTGCCTGCGACTCAGGCAGCATCGGAAGAGCTGCTTCAGTCGTCTGAAAATCTTTTAGCTGGGTAAGCACACGTTCAGGCTGCCACGTCATAAAATCTGCGGGGCCTTCAGGATTGTCTATCGCACTGTGATGATCTTCTAACAGCTGGCGAAACCCAGCCCAAACCTGTTCTACTTGAGCCGTCTCTGTAGGCTGTTGTGCATATTTCACCGGCTGTTGCAATACGCCAATGCCAAGTACCATCAACACTCCCGCCGCAATACCACCCAATACCCAGCGCTGCTTTCGAAATATCTGCGGCTTGATAGGACCAGAAGGTACTGCCCCCTCCTCTGTAGCCCGTATTGCTGCGGACTGAATAGCCGTGATTGTTCGCGATCGCAACTCCGCATTTGGCCGCTGCTCAGCCAAACCGTAAGGCATCATATGCAACGCTGCCTGTAGCGCTGCAACCTCAATACTCAGCGCGGGCACCTGCGTCACCAGCTGATGAAACTGTTCTGCTTCTTCAGAACTCAAATCACCCAGCACATAGCCAGCGGCCAGCTCTTTCAACGTTTCAGAATCCAAAGGTTCACTCATAAGACACTGTCATCCTCCAATTGACCGAGTAACTGCGACTTGAGCTGTAGTAGCCCTCGCCGTGCCCAACTTTTCACCGTACCTAGCGGCACATTCAATCGCTTAGCAATGTCACTTTGCGACTGACCTTCGTAGTAGCTCAGCTCAAGCACTTCCCGCTGACGATCGCTCAGCTTGCTAAGCGCGGCTCTCACCACCGTTCGCCGCTCCTGCTGCACAGCATCATTCATCGGCGACGCCGCTTCTGTAGACATTTGCAGTTGATTCCATTGAGTCAAATACTTTTGCTGAGTCGCACGGGCCCGCAGCCGATCAATTGCGCGCGATCGCGTTAACGTCGTCAAATATTTAGCCAGTGCACCCCGCTGAGGATCGTATGTGTGCGATCGCGCCAAAATCATAAACACCTCCTGCGTCAAATCCTCCGCCTCCGCCACACTGCGAAGCGCCTTCAGCGCAATACTGTAAACCAAGCCAGAATACTGGTCATACAGCATACCCAGCGCAGCAAAATCTCCCTGCCAAACTCTGTCCACAAGGGCACTATCGGCCTCGCGTTCTGTCACGGGTCTATTCGGTTCCTCTGCAATCGGCTTCACAATCGGCTAGCAAGTACTCGCAGCAAGGAGTACTAAAAGGACGGTTTCATAAGACATACGGCGCTCAATCCAAAACGGATGCAGCCACGAGCAAAAGACGCGCTCATATCTTCAATTTTTCCTCAGTTATCTCTGACGGTAGAACAGATTATCGCAGCCGGACAAGAAAGCTAGAGCAATTGCCAAAACCGGCAAAAACACTTGCCTGCTAAAGTATTTTCGCCCACAGCCAAACGATATAGCATGATTCCCGACGCCTCCGAGCGGCGACCTTCTCAGCGACATCCTTGGTGAACTCCCATGGTCGAAATCAACTTCAACCCCGCAGGCGAATTTCGAGGCATTAGCGGTAACAACAACCTCATCACCAACCCCACGACCCTTCAGTTTGGCCCAGACGGACGGCTGTACGTCACCGAGCAAGACGGCACCATCAACGCCTTCACTATCACCCGGCAAAACGGCACCTACACAGCTACCGCTGTAGAAGAAATTGACCTTGTCAAAAAAATCAGAAACCACAACGACGATGGCAGCCTCAGCAACCTAAAAGACCGCCAAGTCACCGGCCTCGTCACCGCAGGTACCGCCACCAACCCCATTCTCTACGTCTCCTCCAGCGATCCACGCATTGCCTTCAACCGAGATGCCAACCTCGACACCAACTCCGGCGTCATCACTCGCCTTACCCTCGGCAACAACGGTCAGTGGGAAGCCATCGACCTCATCCGTGGCCTCCCCCGCTCCGAACAAAGCCACGCTACCAATGGCCTTACCCTTAGCCCCGACGGCAGAAGGCTCTACATCGCCCAAGGCGGCAACACCAACAACGGAGCCCCTTCTAGTCTGTTTGCCTATGCCAGCGAATCCGCCCTCTCTGGCACCGTCCTAGAAGTCAACCTCAACGCCCTCAACCGCCTTCCTATCCGCACAGACCCCAACGGCGGCCAAAACAACACCGCCCGCCGCTACCTTTACGACCTACCGACCCTTGACGACCCCACTGTAGAAAACGGCGGCCCCAGAGAAAACACCAGAGAAAATAACAGAGGTCTAGACATTGCTGGGCCCTGGGGCGGTAACGATGGCTTCAACATGCCCATCCTGCCGGCTACCGCCCCCATCAAAATCTACGCCGATGGCTTCCGTAACCACTTCGATCTTGTTTTTACCCGCAGAGGCAAACTCTACACCGTCGACAACGGCTCCAATAGCGACAACGGTGGCGACCCCATTGTGGACAGCAACGGCAAAGCAACAAACCAGCCAAATGACGGTGGCATCGGCAACGCAGAACCGCTTTTCCTGATCAAAAGAGGCGGCTACTACGGCCATCCAAATCCTACCCGTGCCAATCAAACCCTGCCTTGGACGGTCTACGACAACAACGGCAATCCCGACGCTAGCCTAGCTATTAACACCGTCCCCGACTTATCGGCGCTCGTGCCCAATGGAGTGCCTATCCCAGAGGGGTTTCTCATTGCGCCGGGTAAATTTTCACGTGATGCCAATCGGCTCAAGCAAAGCGGCGATCGCATCCCCTACGACAGCCCCCTCAGCCCCGCCATCACCACCCTCGGCTCCTCCAGCAACGGCCTGGGCGAATACACCAGCGACGCTTTCGATGGCGCACTCAAAGGCGCACTCCTCGTGGCCCAGTTCAACGGCAACGTCACCTTGCTAAATCTCAACAACGCCGGTACAGACCTAGAACCCCTCATCGGTCCCGGCAGCGACGGCAAACTCGGCACCACCGATGACGTAATCGTCGACGAAGACGGCGTATACACCTTACTCACCGGCTTCAGCACTGCCCTAGATGTCACCGTGGGCCCAGAAGGCAGCATTTGGGTCGCAGAAATTGGCGGCGACCTCATCAAAGCTTTCTCACCCTCCGAGATTTTAAGCGAAGTAAACACCGACTTCGACGATGACGGCCTCACCAACAAACTCGACCCCTTCATCCGCGATGCCAGCAACGGCACGGCACTCTCCCTACTCCCCGGCCAAACGCTCCTGTGGGACTTTGACGCCAACCAAGACAACAACCTGCCCGGCACCACCGGCTACGGCGGTGGCCTCACCGGCGTCATGGTCAACGGACGCACAGACTTTGAAGAATTTTTCCGCACCCCTGCCGACCTGCCAGGGCAAAACGTAAAACTCGACAACGTCAAATTCCTCACCGCATCTGGCGGCGGCACCACCGTCATTGAAAATGTCTCCAATGGCTCACCGCTCACCAAGAACAACAGCGCCGAATATCTGTTCCATACCGGCGTTAGCATCGACGAGAGGGTAGTCCTAAAGCAGTAAGGATAGAATTAGGACTATGCTGCTATCCATTCTGACTCATGGTAGACCACAAGCCAACATGTCCTGATTGTCACTCAAAGCAGGTCGTTAAGAACGGTAAAATTCACAACGGGAAACAGAATCATCGGTGTTGAGACTGTGGCCGTCAGTTTGTTGAAGACCCTCAACAAAAGCGTATTAGTGATGCTACCAAAGCCTTAATTGATGACCTCTTACTAGAGCGGCTGTCGATGGCTGGTATTGCCAGAGTCGCCAAGGTTTCAGAGCCCTGGCTACAACAGTACGTGAACAAAAAATACGCCGAGGTGCCGCGTCAGGCGAAGACAAGACCTCAAAAAAAGGGCGGCTAACATTGGAATGCGACGAAGCTTGGTCGTTTGTTGGCAACAAAGGTAACAAACAGTGGATTTGGTTAGCGATTAACCGAGATACCAGAGAGATAGTGGGTATGCATATTGGCGATCGCTCACGCGAGGGTGCACGCTCACTTTGGGCTTCCTTATCGCCTGTCTATCGTCAGTGCGCCGTTTGCTACACCGACTTTTGGGAGGCGTATGAAACCGTTTTACCGAGTAAGCGACATCGTGCGGTTGGCAAGGGCAGCGGTCAAACCAACCACATCGAAAGATTCAACTGTACGTTGAGACAGCGCGTTTCAAGGCTCGTGAGGAAGTCACTATCGTTTTCTAAGAAGTTGGAAAATCATATCGGCGCTATCTGGTACTTTATTCACCACTACAACGCATCCTTACTCGTTTAGGACTACCAACTTCCCGAATTCGAGACACCCAAAACGCTGGGCGTCGATGACTTTGCCTTCCGTAAAGGCCACAACTACGGCACGATTCTGGTTGACCTAGAAACGCATCAGCCGATTGCTCTACTCGCAGACCGCAAAGCAGAAACATTGGTCGCATGGCTAAAGACTCACCCCGGTGTAGAAGTACCCTCGCGTGACCGCTCTAAAACCTACAAAAGTGCGATGACCGAAGGTGCGCCTGATGCCATACAAATCGCAGATCGCTTTCACCTAGTCAAGAACTTGAGTGAAACTTTAGAGAAAGCGTTCGGCAACTACCGCAGTGAGCTAAAAGCGGCAGAACAATCGCAGCATCAAGACATCGCCGCAGAGGCTTCAGAAGAAACAGTCCTGGCCGTCACCAAGCCAACTGCCACGGAGAAAACACAGCAGCAGATACTGAAGAACCAACAGAAAAAGATAGAACAACAGAAGACAATTAAAGCCCTACGCGCTGAGGGATGGCCTCAAACAGCGGTTGCTCAGAAGGTTGGCGTCAGTCTCAAGACCATTGAATGCTACAGCAGTTTGCCTGATTTTCCAGATGTGCCTGCGCGTCGGCCCACTTTCGGACGCAGTAAACTCGACCCGCATAGGCAACAACTGTTAGGCTGGTGGAATGAGGGTATTAGAGAGCCCAGTATCTTGTTGAAATTGCTCAAACCCTGTGGGTTCAAGGGCTCACTTCGTACCCTACAGCGCTACATCAGCGGATTGCGTGAAGCTCAAGGGCTTCCACCTGTCAGGATTAAAGTCAAGCAAGCCCTGCCGAAAGTTAGGGCAAACGCATCTTAAATCTGACGATAAGTCATCGTGAGCGCTAGGGTTATCTGGATGAGCGCATAGAGCCCTAACCGCCGATGAAACTAAAACCGAAGAACGGCATTGCCGCACACTTTGAGAGCATAACAGATCCGAGAATAGAGCGTACCAAGGATCATTTGCTGCTCGATATCCTGACGATTTCAATTCTAGCGGTGATCTGCGGTGCCTATGGCTGGGTAGGGATAGAAACGTATGGGAAAGCGAAAGGGGAGCGGAATATATTTACAGCCTAATCTAATTTAGACGAGTACTTTCAGGACAGATAGAAGTGCATCTTGCCATCTATTATCCCATTCATAGCTGGAAACGTAAGATATTTACAGCGTTACAGCTCATTGCCCAATGTGATGAGTTGCCTGGAATTATATTCAGGCTGTAAATATATTCCGCTCCCGTTCAAAAACGGCTAATCTTAGGTAGAAGTTTATCCGTAACCAAGATCTTTACGAAGCTCTCTTAGCCGGGTGTAATTAAAAGTGTCAGTCAAGCAGCTAGAAGCCTTGAAAACTCGTATGGGCCTATGACGTGTTTTCAGGCATTTCAGAATGCATTGATAAGAAAAATGCCACTTTTAATTACACCCCTCGCCATCATCATTCAAGGGGAAAAGAAAATATTGCTTGGTGAGGAGACATATCACTACGGTGCCAGTCAATATCTGATAGTTTCTGTTGAACTGCCCGTCAGAGGATTTATTGTAGAAGCGACGCCCAATCAGCCATACTTAGTTTTTCTCCTAAAATTATCTTCTCTCTCTCTTTTCGATATTGTTGCTCAGGTTCAACCCAGAACAGACGTAAAAGATAGCTCATGTCGAGGGTTGTTGGTCAGCGATGTAGATCTGCCATTAATTGATTGCGCGCTCAGACTAACCCAGCTGTTAGATACGCCGCAAGATATTCCATTTCTAGCGCCAATAATTATCCGCGAAATCTACTACCGCTTGCTCACGGGTGAACAGGGCGAAGCGATTCGTCAGATTGCCACTTCTGGCAGCAACATGCAGCGTATTGCTGGCGCGATCGAGCGGATCAAAGCTGACTTTACCCAATCGCTAAGGGTTGAGGCGCTGGCAGCACAAGCTAGTATGTCTGCCTCATCTTTCCATCGCCACTTTAAAGCAGTCACCTCAATGAGCCCGCTACAGTATCAAAAACAGTTGCGGCTATTAGAAGCGCGTCGCCTGATGCTAGCTGAAGACGCCGATGCGACCCATGCAGCCTATCAGGTAGGATACGAAAGTCCCTCGCAATTCAGCCGTGAATATTCCCGTATGTTTGGAGCACCCCCCCTCCAAGATATTCAGCAGTTACGGATAGCCTGAGCTAAATGCGATCGCTACCTAACGCGCACTTAAACTAACGGGGCTGGGCGTGGTTTATTTCAGCTGTTGTTCGAAGGCTTGCAGGCTCTCTTGGCGGATTAAGTCGAAGCAGTCTTTTTTGAGTGTTGAGAATGTTGAGTCTACTAAAAGATCGCTGGAGCGAGGGCGGGGGAGTGAAATTTTAATGTCTTTGAGAATGCGACCTGGATTGGCACTCATGACGACGACGTGATCGCCTAAAAAAATAGCCTCATCAATATCATGGGTCACAAATACAACCGTTGTCTTAAGCTCTGACCACAGCTTTAACAAATTTTCCTGCATCATAAACCGAGTTTGGGTATCGAGTGCGCCAAAGGGTTCGTCCATTAACAGCACTCTAGGAGAGTTGGCTAGGGCACGCGCGATCGCCACCCGCTGTTGCATCCCGCCCGATAGCATCATTGGATAATTCTTGGCAAACTTGGCTAGCCCCACCATCGTTAAAAAGTCTTGGGCGATTTTATGCGCAATAGCTTTGGGCTTGCCTGCCATCAGCGGTCCGTGGGCCACATTTCCCAATACGGTTTTCCAGGGAAACAGTGAAGGCTGCTGAAAAACCATGCCGCGATCGCCTCCCGGCTGCTCAATCAAACGACCATCGACTAGAATCGCTCCTTGGGTCGGCGAGACAAATCCAGCGATGCTGTTGAGTACCGTAGACTTGCCACAGCCCGATGGACCAATTAAGCAAACGAACTCCCCCGGATTGATCTGAAGTGAGAAGTCTTCAACGGCCAAAAAGCTCTGCTTGCCCGTACCGAAAACAACAGAGAGCTGCTGTATCGCGATGTGGCCTGGCTGGCTAGGCAGTGGCGTCATTATTTCCACCAAACGAGCTTTTTAGAAACTACACCAAAGCTTTTATCTGCAATAGCTGAAATAATGCCCAAAATAATCAATCCACCTAAGCTTTTTCCAACCTGTAAGTTCTGTTGGGAAATATCTATCCGGTAGGCGATGCCTGAAAAAGTACCTGCTAACTCAGCGGCCACTAGGGTATAAAAAGAGATGCTGATGGACGTTCGAAGACCCACAAAAATGTAGGGCAAAGAGCCTGGAAACAGCACCTGCGGCAGCATTTGTTGCTCTGGCGTACCCAGGCACTGAGCCGCTCGAATGAGATTTTTGTCGACCTTTTGCACGCCTAGGTGCGCAGCTATCCACACGGTGAAAAAGACACCCCAAAAGACGAGGAACCATTTGCCCAGTTCTGAAAGCCCAAACCACAAAATAACAATAGGTACAAAGGCAATAGGCGGAATGGGCCTGAGCAGTTGAAAAACGGGAGTGAGGAGATTCTCGATGAACTGATAGCGCCCAGTGAGAATGCCGACAAGGATGCCAGCGATCGCACCCGAAATAAATCCTACCAGCACCCGTGAGAGACTCATGGCAATGTCGACCAGCAGTGTGCCTTCTTTGGCCCAGCCATAGAGTGCGATCGCTACTAAGCTCGGCGGTGGAAACAGCACAGGGTTCACGATTCCAGAACGAGAAATAATCTCCCAGCCGCCCAGGAATAACGGAATCGATAGAATCAAAGTCCAACGATTGAGAGAGGCCTGTTGCTTGCTAATACCGGCCATAGTTGAGTCCAACTCTACATTTCAGCGCCAAACACTCTTAGATTTTTACCCGGTCAGGTGCAACGGCCTTGAGAGGCTCCGAGTAAATGATTGTGCTGAAGTCGGGGACTGCGGTCACGCCGTCAGGATGATTACCGCTTTCCAAACGCCAGGCTGCATGAGTATCTAAAATATCGAGCACCTTTTGATCTAGCACCACTTCATAGATGTAATCGTCCCATATCGCGGCGAGGTCTTCTCGTTCCATCTCCACGGTTTTCGCAACCAGTGTAATCGCATCTTCGGGATTTTCTTCCATCCAGATCTCTGCATCTATCAAAGCCTGCATAAACTTCTCAGCAACCACTGGATTTTCATCGAGATAGTCCACAGTGGTAACAATGTTGAAAGTTTCTGAATAAATGCCCGCAGTGTCTAGCTGCGTGACTTTGTCGCCCAAAGTTTTTATGCCATTGCTGATGTGAGGCTCCCATGTATTGTAGGCGTCAATGCTGCCTGAGGTGAGCGCGGCTAACATCTCTTGAGGACGCAAGTTCACTAGCGTCACATCATCTGGACTCAGGCCTGCTTCTTTGAGGACTGCCATGGTGTACACTTCGCCGCCGGTTCCGGCAGTAAAGCCAATCCGCTTACCTTCAAGGTCACCGAGAGTAGCTACGCTCGCGTTAACGTCAGTGAGCGTTTTGAGGTCAGAATATTCCATCCGCGCTAAGAAGGCGATAGGCTGCTTGCCATGGTAGCGGCTGTTGTGGGTGCTTCAGCCGTGGTGGCAATATCGGCAGCACCGCCCATCACAGTCTCCAGGCACTGCTTGCCTGAAGTGAAGTTGCTGACTTCCACATCCAATCCTTGCGCTTCAAAAAAGCCTTGATCTTTTGCAATGATGGCGACCCCAGAAATAGGTGAAAGGTTTTGTGCTAAACGCAGTGACACCATCTCTGCTGACGGTTCTGTTGCTACGGCAGCTTCTGCCTCAGGCGCAGCATCTGTTGTCGTGTTGGCTTCAGGTGTACTACCCGAGGTACAGCTCACGGTGAGCGCCGCACTGAGGCCAGCACCTAGCAGAAGGTTTTTGAATTGTCTTCTAGAAAGCATCATGCTCGTAAATCCTCGCCTATTAGGCACTGTTATTCTAGGCCCGAAGGTTAGAACAGAAATTCAGGCAACAGTCAGAATGTTGTAATAGCAGCAGCAGTACCTTAATCGCTAGCACTGCGTCTACTTGCTAGCATTGAAGCAAGACTTTCTCAAAGTCCTTGTAGTGATTGATACTAGACAGCCCT
>JBHJIY010000104.1:0-50136 GCA_050042985.1 Phormidesmis sp.
TGTTGTAATCGGGTTGTCATCGCGAATAGGAACCACAGCCGACCTCTCTAGGTGATAGTTTTCTAAATTTACTAGAGTGGTCGATCTGTTAAGGTCTCTCTCTAGAGAGGAATACTCACCAGGCAATGTTGCTGAGAGTCGAAAATTACTGCTCTCTAATAGCCACCCTTCGACTACGCTCAGGGTTCGGTGTCGACTAATCCCGGTGGCTGAGCGTAGTCGAAGCCAAAACCTACCTGCTAATCTCCATGGCAAAACGCAAGCGCTCCGGCGCCAAAACCAGCAACAAAGCGACTGACCGAGTGGTCTATTCCGAGTTCGGCACAGCCGCTGATGCTACCGAGCGACCCGTACCCGACTTACCCCCAAACCAGCAAGACCTGCGCGTACAGGTCTCTCGCAAGGGCCGCAAAGGCAAAACCGTCACCGTTATCAGCGGCTTTACCCACAATCCCAAGACACTTGCAGCACTGGCCAAAACTCTCAAAGCCAGCTGTGGCTCGGGTGGTACGGTGGCAGACAATACGATAGAAATTCAGGGAGAGCATGCCCCCAAGCTCGTATCCCTGCTCACCAGCAAAGGCTATAAGGCCAAAATTAGCGGAGGTTAACTCGCACAGATGTTAAACAAATGGCGACGCAGATCCAGGCAGATAGGCATTGCATTCATAATTGGGATTTTCTGCTCGGGGTTGCTCAGTAGCTTTGGTCAAACTAGGCTTGGAGCCGTCCATGCGTCGCCGGTTATTCGGGTCTCGCCCTACTGGTCAGGACATTCGGCTGAGCCTTGCACAGAGGCTCTGACTGTTCGCGGCGTGCTAGACCCTTACACTTTAGAGAAGCGATTTCCCAACAGCGCCTTTAAGCAAGGTGAATTTGCGAACGCTGTGCTCAAAGCATTTCCCGGTGCGTTCGCTGCTAATAATGAATACCTTGGCCTGACCTTCAACGAAGCCGAAAACGAAGCTGAAGCCCTACTCATGGCGGCGCTGGGGGAAGGGGCCTATCCAAATCGCTATCTAGGTAGAGCCGAAGCCTTGGCAATTTTGACATCCGGTTCAGCTACGGCTTACCAAGCAGACGCTACGCGTAGTCTTTCTGCAACCTTCCGCGATTCGCTACTGATTCCCAAAAACACACGAGAAGGCGTCGCTGCGGCTCTCGCTGCTGGCTACATTGTTGATCCTGAAGGCGCCGCGTCCGACGGTAGGCATCAGCTGCGGCCCAGACGAAACACCACAATCGCCGATGGTGCATCCTTCATCTGTCGGGCTAGTCTTGACTCACAGGTTTCAGAGACAGTTGGTGATGAGCAGGTTGTTGCCTTTATTCCGCCAGAGGCGATCGCACCCCCACAGAGCGAACTACGCGGCGTCTGGATGACCAACATCGACAGCGACGTCCTCTTCTCGCGCTCAAACCTTGAAACAGCCCTCGACCAGCTCAGCACTCTCAATTTCAACACGGTATATCCTACAGTCTGGAACTGGGGCTACACGCTATATCCCAGCCAGGTTGCGCAGCAAACAACCGGCTACAAACAGGGGCTCTACCCCGACCTAGGGCAAAGCGGACGGCAGGAAGCCCTGGAGGCCGCACAGCAAAATCGCGACATGCTACGCGAAATCATCGAACTCGCCCACAGCCGCGACCTCAAAGTGATCCCTTGGTTTGAATTCGGCTTCATGGCCCCTGCTGATTCCGCCTTGGCCCAGCGTCATCCCGACTGGCTCACTCAAAAGGTAGACGGCACCCTCACGACCCCCGAAGGTAGCCACGAACGCGTATGGCTAAACCCCTTCCACCCAGAAGTCCAGGCATTCATCCTCGGCCTTGTTGATGAAATCTCTAGCAACTATGACATCGACGGATTCCAAGTAGATGACCATATGGGTCTGCCCTTTGCCTACGGCTACGATGCCTACACCGTCGAGCTTTATAAACAAGATCACGATGGCCAATCTCCACCCATTGATGCTAAAGATGCCGAATGGACTCGCTGGCGCGCCGACCGAATCACAGACTTCATGGGCGAAGTCTTTAGCACGCTCAAGGCCAATCGATCCCAGGCCGTAATGTCTGTATCCCCCAATCCCCACGTATTCGCCTACGAGTATTACTTACAGGATTGGGATACTTGGCTAAAAAGAGGCTACGTAGAGGAGCTGATTATTCAGCTGTATCGCAATGACCTTGGCCGCTTTGTGTGGGAGATGGGTCAAGAAGCGGCGGAGTTTGCCCGGTCGCACATTCCCACGAGCGTAGGCGTGTTGAGTGGCTTACGCACACGATCAGTACCCATGAGTCAGATTGTGGAGCAGGTAGAGGCAGTGCGCGATCGCAACTATTCTGGCGTCAGCTTCTTCTTCTACGAAACCCTATGGAATCTGAGCGAAGAAGGCACGGTGGAAGAGCGTCAGGCTGCTTTGCAGGAGATCTTTCCAAATCAGGCAGGATATCCGAGAGGACGACCGTAAGAAATTTATATCTAAATGCTTAAATTGCATAGGGATCGCCTGAATTAACAAAAATTTTCTCTCTCCTTAATGGAAAAAACTGACAACGTTGTTTAAAGTCTTTAGAGCTACGAAGATTGCTCTTGGACTTCATCACGTTAACCGTTGACTTTAGACGGCGACTTTGAACATCCAAAAATATCAAAAATATTTGATGAGAGCACCTGAGAAGAGCAGGTGACCGGCACTATCGACTGCTAGATATCGATTACTAGCGCAATTGCGAGAGATAACCTAAGGAAAGTTTATGACACAGAGTTTTGGTGTAATTGGCCTAGCGGTCATGGGTGAAAATATTGCGCTCAACGTAGAGCGCAACGGTTTCCCGATTGCGGTGTACAACCGTTCTCGCTCAAAAACCGATGACTTCATGAAAAACCGCGCAGGCGGTAAAAACGTCGTTGCCACCTACTCACTCGAAGAATTTGTCGGCGCACTAGAGCGCCCCAGACGCATTTTGGTCATGGTGAAAGCAGGCAAGCCTGTCGATATGGTGATCGACAGCCTCAAGCCCTTGCTCGATCCCGACGACATGATTATCGACGGCGGCAACTCCCTCTATGAAGACACGGAGCGCCGCGTCAAAGACCTCGAATCAGCCGGGTTCAACTTCATCGGTATGGGCGTCAGCGGCGGCGAAGAAGGCGCGCTCAACGGCCCTAGCCTCATGCCCGGCGGCAGTAAAGCAGCCTACGACTCCATTGAGCCCATCGTCACCAAGATTGCTGCCCAAGTAGACGACGGCCCCTGCGTTACCTACATCGGCCAAGGCGGCTCCGGTCACTTTGTCAAAATGGTGCACAACGGCATCGAGTACGGCGACATGCAGCTGATTGCAGAAGCCTACGACCTGCTGAAAAACACCCTCGGCTGTACCCAGGAAGAACTGCACGAAATCTTCAGCGAGTGGAACAAAACAGAAGAGCTTGATTCCTTCCTAATCGAAATTACTGCCGATATTTTCAAAAAGGCAGACGAAGACGGCAAGCCATTGGTTGAAGTCGTCATGGATAAAGCTGGACAAAAAGGCACCGGTCGATGGACTGTAATGAGTGCGCTAGAACTCGGCGTGAGCATTCCCACCATCACCGCAGCGGTGAATGCCCGCATCATGTCTGCGGCAAAAGAGGAGCGCGTATTTGCAGAAACGCAAATTACAGGCCCCACAGCTACCTTCGAGGGAGACAAAAAAGAATTCATTGGCAAAATTCGCGATGCCCTCTACTGCTCCAAAATTTGCTCTTACGCTCAGGGTATGGACCTGCTCAGCAAGGCCTCCGCACTCAACGGCTACGACCTGAATCTAGGTGAGACAGCTCGCATTTGGAACGGCGGCTGCATCATCCGCGCTGCCTTCCTCAACAAAATCAAAGCTGCCTACGACCAAGATGCCAAGCTGCCAAACCTACTGCTCGCCCCTGAGTTCAAGCAAACCATTTTAGATCGACAAGCCGCGTGGCGTGAAGTCATTGCAACCGCTGCCAAGATTGGTATTCCGGTGCCTGCTTTTAGCGCATCGCTAGACTACTTCGATAGCTATCGCCGCGCTCGGTTGCCACAAAACCTAACGCAGGCACAGCGCGACTACTTCGGTGCGCACACCTATGAGCGCACTGATAAGGAAGGTATTTTCCACACCGAGTGGGGTCAATAATTCCCAGCGTCGGCAACCTGTAAATAGTTAACCCAATAAAAAAGCACTCTGCCCAACCGGCAGAGTGCTTTTTCTATTTGCAAGTCTAGAAGCGATCACGGATTAGCGTCAGCAGAAACAAGTGCATCGGTCGGCGTGTACGCAATCCCACTCCCGCCTAGATCCACAATGCTTAAATAAGCCGAGCCCACCAGCAAACAGCCGCATCCTAATGCAAACCAAGACCAGCGAAACGGCTTGGGAATAGGAATAGGTTCAGAGAGCAAGTATTTTTCCATAAATCAGTATAAAAAAGCACGTTGTAGCATTAACATGCCCAACGACAATCCCACTATCTGCGTCTACGGAGGTCTGATTTATACGCGTCACTACGTAGATTCTTGCTGATCTTCTTCCTTCAAAGCTTCAAGCCGCTCTATCGAGATTTGAGCTGCTGCTGAAACCTGAGCATGGTCATCTTTTGCTAAGTAGCGTAGGGCCGACATGCTTTTTTGGGTCGGGA
Organism: Phormidesmis sp.; assembly: GCA_050042985.1. Taxonomy (GTDB): domain Bacteria; phylum Cyanobacteriota; class Cyanobacteriia; order Phormidesmidales; family Phormidesmidaceae; genus Phormidesmis. The sequence continues at coordinate 4,673 of JBHJIY010000104.1, forward strand.
GATTGCCCAATGCTTCAGCCAAACGCTGACGAACAAGCCAGTCTTCTGCTTGGGCAAAGTTCAAAATATTGTCGACGGCTTCTACATCGCGAATTTCGCCGAGGGCTGCGATCGCAGCCTGCTGAATCACCACCTCAGAACTATCCAAAGCCGCCACCAGCACGTCATGCGCCTTTGGGTTCTTGAGATTGCCCAGCGACACTGCCGCACTAAAGCGCACCAGCCAATCCACATCTTCATTCAGCGCTCGCACCAGTGGGTCGAACGCTCTGGGATCTTCTAGATAACCCAGCGCACCCGCAGCATCCGCTCGCACGCCATAATCCGAATCGCCTTCCATGATGCCAACCAAGAGCTCGTAGCACTCATCAGTTGGCTTTAGCCCCAACGCAAACACCGCCATTGAGCGGATCTGCTCATTTTTGTCGGCCAGTACTTTCTTAATTAAGGGCACTGCCTGAGCAGGCGGAACGTCGCGCAAAGCTGCTAAAGCCAGCTTCCGATCTTTAATATCGCCGGTTTCTAACTGTTGGGACAAAAAACTGAGATCAGGCTGGGCCATGGAGTAGATCAAGAAAAAGGGCTCACCCTTCATTATAAGTTCGACACTCACAAAAGGCGGCTACCAAAGGGATGACACTTGCTGCCTGCATACGGAATCTACAGACGCACCCGTGAATAAAAAACTATCAACTAAAGTTCTTCTAAAATTTATGGGTCAGTAAGCGGCGGTCGGTAAGCGACTGAACTCTAGCCCTTCAACCATTATGGCTTTTGAAAACAGCTCAAAAAATAATTCTCAATCAAAAAGTGCACCCGTAGTCTCTCCTTCGTCCACACAGCCAGCGGCTGAACTCCAAAAGAAAAAGGAGAAAACGAAAAAAATAACTACAGATGCACCAAAATTTTCCAAGCGCTCCAGCCGGCACCGAAATCGCAGACGAGGCTTTAAACCCAAACGACGGAGAAGACCCGCCCGCAGCGTTTCTGCCGGTAGCCGCTAAAGCAAGCTATCAAAACAAACTATTAGAACAAACCTCTGCGACGGTAGAGAACACGAGTATTAAATCCTCTGGCTCTAGCAGCATCTACCTTAGCCTCTGCAGGGAAACGCTCAGCAAAGTCACCAATATTGATGTAGGTGCCTCGGCGATCGCGATCTACATAGGCATCAGCAAAGAATGTCTGCACCACACCAAGCTCCGAGCTGTCGGCCACAATAGCTGCCACATAGCGATAAGGAGAGGCCGATGACGATGACGCAAACGACGACGAAAAGCCCATAGCCCGGAGCGTTTCACTATCAGCATTACCGGTAACAGGCAGCCCCTGCACTCGCTGATACGTCCTCACGCCCTGCTGCGTCTCAAACCCGTAGTCTCCATCAACAAAGACCGGAATACCCAATTCGTTCAACCGCTGCTGCAGGGAAATGACATTAGTGCCTGTACTACCCGGCGATAAGATGCCAGAGCCTACCGAGCGACTAGGCGACTGCGAAACGCCTGAGTTGAATCCTGAGCTCGAGCCAGGTAAAAACTCGAATTCCATATCACGCAAAGTCTCTTCGTCAGCCACGCCCGTAGCAGGCAAATCGCGAATACGCTGATAGGTTGCCACCGAATTGGCTGTATCTGAACCGTATATGCCATCGATTATGAAGGAATAAAGTCCGTTACGGCTGAGGTATCGCTGCAATGCTCGTACGTCTGCGCCCTCATCTCCTGGGCTGAGCGAACGACGTGTCAGCCCTACTTGCGCTATCAGCTGTGGCTGCTCTGCTAGCTGCTTTACTGGCTGCTCTGCCACAGGCAACAACGGGCTGGCCGTAGCTTCGGCACTCGTGTCAACACTCACGTCGACACTGAGATCAGCACCAAAACTAGGAACTCGGCTACTTGCCAAAACAGGCAGTTGGATTAGGGTCATTAAGGTAACACCCAAGCCCAAACTGCGGACTGCGAACTGCTTCATAGTGACCACAAAGGCTCCACGTTAGTTTGAGATTACATAGGCGGGAATAGCCTATTAATACCCATCTATACATCAAAAAATGATGTTTTGTGACACTTACTGTGCCGATTGGGTTGCTATGGCACTGATGTTGTAGAGGTGTTGTAGAGAGTGCTGCCGAAAATATAGGGAGCGGTTTGCTATAGCATGAGGGCTTATCTGCCATAGCACTTGCACAGCACTTGAATGACCCAAACCGCTTCGCCAACCCTGCGTATCACGTATCTTAAGCTGATAGCCACGGCCTTGATTTGGGGCGGTACTTTTATCGCAGGCAGAATCGCAGTGCAAACGCTGGGTGCGTTTACGGCTGCTTTCTTGAGGTTTGCGATCGCATCTCTCTGCCTCTTGTTGGTCGTTTGGCGCGTTCACGGTGGTATTCCCAGGCTACAAGCCTCGCAGCGGTGGACCGTACTAGGTCTGGGGCTTACTGGCATTTTCGGATACAACGCATTGTTCTTTGGGGGATTACAAACCGTAGAAGCTGGGCGGGCTTCGCTGATTATTGCGCTTAATCCAGTCGCGATCGCTCTCGGCGCAGCTTTATTTTTCAAAGAACGGCTCACTCGGGCTAAAGGTATCGGTATTGCGATTTCCTTATTTGGGGCACTGTGGGTTATCAGCAAAGGCCACCTCCAAACGCTGGTTAGCAGCTTGAGCATGGGTAACGGCGCTGGGGCTTTTGGCTGGGGCGAAGTTATGTTGATAGGCTGCGTGGTGAGCTGGATGAGCTACACCCTAATCGGCAAGGCTGTGATGCGCAGCCTATCGCCCTTAGTCGCTTCGGCCTACGCTTGCTGGGTGGGTAGCGTACTGCTGCTACCGGTAGCCCTGCATGAAGGACTTTGGCAGGCGCTGCAATCTATGCAACCCAGTGCTTTTAGCAGCGTCTTGTATTTGGGCGTATTAGGATCTGCGGTCGGCTTTTGCTGGTATTACGACGGACTCAAGGCCATTGGCCCGGCGCAGGCGAGTGCTTTTATTAATTTGGTGCCGGTCTCAGCGATTCTACTGGCAGCAGTGGTACTACGCGAACCTTTGACGCCGAGTATTGCTATCGGCGCTATCCTAGTAATTCTAGGGGTTTCGGTGACGAACAGAGCATAGATGTCCTATGGGCGTGGAGATCTTTGGCAAGAATCTTTCGTCGCCTACAAGTTTTGATATTTGTTTTTGATATTTGTTTCAAGAGAAAGACCATGTTTCGGCCTCAGATTCGGCGCGCGTCCAAAAAATTCTTTGTAGGCAACAGCACCTACCCAGAAATCGAGCGGATTGGCGATCCTCATTCTTACTGGGGAGATATTTACCATCTGCTGCTGACCATGCCCTGGCCGACTTTCATCAGCCTTACCAGTGCACTGTACTTGGTGATCAATGCGCTGTTTGCTCTTGCCTACGGCTGGAATGGGGGTGTCGCTACCGCAGATAGTGACGGTCCCTATTACTTTTTGGATCTCTTCTTTTTCAGCGTGCAGACGATGGCCTCTATTGGCTACGGCGTAATGCATCCCACCAGCGTGTCTGCCCACTGGCTCGTCGTGATTGAGTCGTTGGTAGGGTTGTTCTTTATTGCGATGACTACGGGCTTAGTCTACGCGCGGTTCTCACTACCTACGGCGCGAATTTTATTTAGCGATATTGCAGTTGTCGCGCCTTTTAATGGCGTGCCAACGCTGATGTTTCGCACGGCAAATAAGCGCAAGAACTATATTCTTGAAGCGCAGCTGTGGGTAACGCTCGTGCGCGATGAATACAGCCTGGAAGGTGACTTCATGCGGCGCTTTCACGATATTCCACTGGTGCGATCGCATACCCCTGTATTCAGCCTCTCCTGGACCGCCATGCATCAGATTTTGCCCGGTGGATTGCTCGACGGAGATACGGTAGAGACTTTGAAGCGCGATCGCGCCCAAATCATCGTCACCCTAACAGGACTCGACGAAACCCTCGCCCAAACCATCCACGCCCGCCACACTTTCAACGCCGAAGATATCCGATGGGACCACCGCTTCGCCGACATTCTGCTCACCGGCAGCCACGGCAGACGCATCATCGACTTTAACCAGTTTCACGTCATTCATCCCATCAGCCGTCCGCGTCAGCTACCGAGTCATCACAACTTAGCGGCAGGTGTTGTAAGGAACGGAGCCAGGTTGGATGATGATCGGAACTAAAACAAAACTAAGCTTTTTTCTTATGCATAAAGAACGAGCAAAGAACGAGCAAAGAACGAGCGGCGCAATAAGAGAATTCATAACGAAGATACTGGCCACAAACAACAAACGCTAAGACCGTTTGTGACTACCTTGCGCTTCAAGCAAAGAACCGTCTCCCTGCCGGATAGCGCTTCCATATGCGATCACCTCGTCAAAAGCAGATTCGTCTTTAAGGGAGCCTGTAATTTGTTGTAGTCAACCTGTCTACTGAGACACTGCAACTTGTTTTTACAAGTCAGCAATTACAGAGTCTACTATCTCAAGTCTTTCTTCTAAAGAAGCATTAGGTGCTATTTCTACGCTCTGCCTTTAAAGAACGCTGTCACCTTTCAACCATCAGTATCTTGCAGTCTACTCAATCTCGTCGGGATTCAATTTTCCTTATGATCCCTTAGTTCGCTAAGATTCTAGACAGGCAAGGGCTTCTAGGTAAGCAAGGGCTTGCAGCAGTATCGAGAGGATCGTAAAAGGCAGTGGCAAAGATTCAATCTATTCTCAGCAATCGTTGGCCAGCAGCAGCGCAGTTTATCAAGGCAGCAGCTCGTTCGATTGTTGTCTCTACGCTGATAGCACTGCTGGTTATCAGTACCGTTTTGGGCGGTAGCCAAAGCGCCAGCGCTACCAACTTCGATCGCAAAAATTTGCGCCAACAGGACTTCTCTGGCCAAGACCTTTCTGATAATGACTACACCCGCGCTGACCTTACCGAAGCAAACCTCAGCCACACTAATTTAGAGCTCGTACGGCTCTTTACCACCCGACTCACTAGAGCAAACCTTGAAGGCGCAAACCTCAAAGGCGCAACTTTAGACGGGGCGTCTCTCGTCGGAGCCAACCTCAAAGACGCCAACTTAGAAGGTGCGTATGCTATTAATATTGACTTTCGCGGTGCCAATATTGAAGGGGCAGACTTTACCGACGTTTTGCTAGATCCGAAGGATAATGAGAAGCTATGTGAAATGGCGAGCGGAACGAATAGTGTAACGGGCCGAGAAACACGAGAAACGCTGTACTGTCCGTAGCCTTTTTAAGACGACAAGTAGTCTTTTCTAAGACAAATAGCCGTGCTCGGCAAGAAAAGACATCGACAAGTCATCGACACCATTAGTCGGTACGTCCAAGCCAGCGTCAAACGAGGTATGGGCTCTGGGCTGGGTGAATTTCTCTACGTATTTGCCTAGCACGTCGCCTTCTAAATTGACTAAGTCACCGGGCTGCAAATATTGCAGGTTTGTTTCAGCGTAGGTCACCGGAATTACGGCTGCCCAGAACCAATCGCCAGAAGGACTACACTCGGCAACGGTAAGGCTGATACCGTTAACCGCAATGCTGCCTTTGCTCACGATGTAGCGAGCGACTTGAGAGCTGAGCCCCTTGAAGCGGATTTGCCAGGCGTTGGCCGTGCGCTCAGTACTTTCTAAATGGCCGGTGCCGTCTACGTGGCCGGTGACGAAGTGACCACCGATTTTGCTGCCGACGCGTAAGGAAGGCTCTAGGTTTACGGGGCCATTTTCGGCGACGTCGCCCAGCGTTGATTTTTCGAGGGTTTCAGGGGAGGCGGTGGCGATGAAGCCTTGGGTCAAAATTTTCTCGACAGTGAGGCAGACGCCGTCGACAGCGATGCTGTCACCTAAAGCGATCTCTTTGAGTACCGGGTCTTGAGTCGTTTTACAGGTGATTTTTAGCTGGTATGGGTTGAGGTGCTGTAGCTGGCCGATGCTTTGAACTAACCCGGTAAACACAATATTGAAGCGCTGCGCTGATGACTGCTCAACTCTAGCGTAGTTGTATAAGTACACAAAAAACGAAAACCTGGGCGACAAATTTGCCTCAAAAAAGAAAATGTGTCTCGTGCCTTACTTTTACAATCGTTTCGATAAAGTTTTTTAATCTTTAACAGAGTTAGCGCAAAAATCACTTTAGCCTAGAGTATAAGTTGAGCATCTGAATAAGCTTAGAGTGCTTCTACAGGAGCATTTCTACAGGCAACTTCTAACGAGTGAGTCTGACTTATAAATTCCATTAATAGCCTTCCTTTTTAAGTAGTGAACGTTTACCCAGCGAGCCTAAGGACATAACAGATGATTGAGATGCAGGTTGCGGGAATTGCCATTGATGGAGGCACTCGAAATCCAGTCATTTTGCTGAGAGACAGCTCACAGCGACGGCAGCTACCTATTTTCATATCGCCAGAGCAGTCTCGCACGATTCGCGCGGTGCTAGAGGGCGAAAGAACGACTCGGCCTATGACGCACGACCTGATGGTGAGCATGATGAATGCCTGGGATATGTCACTACAGCGGGTGGTCATTCACGCCCTGCGGGACAATACGTTCTATGCAGTGATGACGATTGGCAAGGGCAAGAAAAAGAAGGAAATAGATGCTAGGCCCAGCGATGCTATCTCGGTGGCGCTAAGAATGAATGCGCCTATCTGGGTGATGGAAGAGGTAATTTTGGATGCGGCGATGCCGGTAGATAAGGAAGCGGATGCGGCTGAAAAAGAGGCGTTTCATGCCTTTTTGTCGAGCATTAGTCCGGCTGACTTTGCGGAGCGCGGACGCTCGGTTTAGGGAGAGTGGGTAGTTAGCGCATACGCTGACCCACCCCGTCGCTATGCGCTACCCCTCCGAGGAGGTGATTTACGTCAGGAGTGGAAGGTGGCAGGTTTGGGGCTCCTCTGTATGAATGATGCAAAACCGTCTTTTTGGAAAAACGCACAGACAGGTATCTGTTCTATCGCTGGTGACGATGCGCTTTGCTTCAGCAGCAGATGCGCAGAGGGTGATTGAGGCAGCACTTAAATGTGGCATCAACCATATTGAAACGGCACCTGCCTATGGTGAAAGCGAACGCTACATCGGGCTGGCGCTAGCAGCAATATTTACTAATGATGGAGCGGAGCGATCGCAGGATCCTTCCACAGAAAGATCGCAGCTCACTATCACCAGCAAATTAACCCCCACCATCGCAAAAGATGATATCGAATCAGCGATCAGAGCTTCCCTTTCTCAACTCGGACTAGCGTATTTAGACTGCTTAGCAATTCACGGGATCAACACAGCAGCACACTTAGCTTTTGTTGAGTCTGAGATGCTCGACGCCTTGAACCGAGCAAAGGAACAAGGGCTCATTCGTCATGTGGGCTTTTCAACCCATGGGCCGCTAGCGGTGATTGAAAGTGCGATCGCCACCGGGGCCTTCAGCTTCGTCAATCTCCACTACAACTTCTTTTTTCAGCGCAATGCTCCAGCAATAGCCCATGCTCATCAGCAAAATATGGGCATTTTCATCATCTCCCCTGCCGATAAAGGCGGGCTACTCTACACCCCACCCGACAAGCTCAAAGCACTTTGCGCACCATTCGATCCCCTATCGCTTAGCTTCCGCTGGCTACTCAGCGATCCGCGCATTACAACCCTTAGCATTGGCCCAGCAACACCGGATGAAATCGACTGGCCGCTACAAGCTGTCAATACTAGCGGGCCGCTGAGCAATGAAGAACAACAGGCAATTGATAGGTTAGAAAAAGTCCAAATAGATACGTTAGGCAGCGACCGCTGTAGCCAATGCTACGAGTGCTTACCCTGCCCCGAAGCTATCAACATTCCAGAAGTGCTCAGGCTGCGCAATCTCAGCACGGCTTACGACATGCAAGCGTACGGGCAGTATCGCTACGGCATGCTTGAAAACGCAGGGCACTGGTTTCCAGGTCGCAAAGGCATTCGCTGCACAGACTGTGGCGACTGCCTGCCGCGATGCCCAGAGGAGTTGAATATTCCATCGCTGCTATGAGATACGCACAAGCGGCTAAACGGCAAAGCCAGAAGAAGACTGTGGGGAGATTAATGGGTGGGGAGATTAATGGGTGGGAATAGATAGATAGACTAAAAGAAAACGGCACAGCACTCAAAGATTGTTGTTTTCTCTATCTTTAGGCTTGTTCTTTCAATAAGAAAAGCAACAAAAACAACGTTGCAAGCGTTAACACAACCATAGACAACGAGAACATTTAGTCACGTTACTTCACACCTCAAAATCCTACGTAACACTCCCAGTGAGAGGGCCTACATTCCTCGCAAGCTAAAGATTTTCTTCGCTTTATAGGTCACTACTTTTAGTTCTTGTCGGTAGGATAATAAGAACAAGAATCTAAGGTTCTAAATTAAAAAATCTCTTTATTGATTGCATTAGTCACATAACAATAGTGCTTGCAATCTCATTTAACTATTCTTCATCTCATCCGCCACAACAAACTACGAAGAATACACGCAACATCAAGGATCCCCACTGCCCTATGACATCTATTCAACAGCAGCCCTCAGCTGGCAACTCCACCATTCCTGGAGATACCGCCACTGAAGATCGCGTAGCCGTCCTCCTCATGGGCTATGGCGAAGTCGAAAGCTACGAAGACTTTGCAAACTACAACGAGCAGGCGCTGAACCTGCTGACCGCGAAGTTTGCCCCGGTGCCTACCTGGATATATCCACCGCTCGCCAAGCTGCTGGCCATTTTCGACCTACATGAGTGGAGTCACCAGCACGGCAACTTTGTCTCGCCGCACAATGCCATTTTTGAAGACCAGCGCGAAGGGATCGAAACCTGCCTTCAGCAGCGCTGGGGCGATCGCGTCAAGGTATTCAAAGCCTTCAACTTCTGCGCGCCTCACCTACCCGAGCAAGTTCTAGAAACCATCAAGGAAGAAGGCTTCACCAAGCTCCTCATTTATCCACTGCTCGTTGTGGACTCTATCTTTACCAGCGGCATCGCAGTAGAGCAGGTAAACAACGCACTCACTAAACTCGCTGGCACTGGTGACCACTGGCTAAAAGGCACTCGCTACATTCCCTCTTTTTATAACCAAGAGCGCTACATTGACCTGCTTGCTCGCATGGTAGAAGAGAAAATTGAAAGCCAGCTAGCCGTTGCTCACCTCCCTTCGCAAACGGGTATTATCCTGCTGAATCACGGCTGTCCACACAAAGCCAAAGGCTTCACCTCTGGGATTGACGAGAGCCAGAAGCTCTACGACGCCGTCCGCGAAAAGCTGATTTATAAGTATCCGCTGATTTCTATTGGCTGGATGAATCACGATACGCCGCTGATCGATTGGACCCAGCCAAACATGTCTGTTGCGGGGCAAAACATCATTGACCTCGGTGCGACTGCGCTCGTCATGATGCCTATCGGCTTTGCAACCGAAAACCACGAAACGCTGCTAGATGTAGACCACATCATCCACAGCTTGCGCAAGAAGAACCCTCAAGTAACCTATGTGCAAATGGACTGTGTAAACTCGCATCCTGAGTTTATGCAAATGGTGGCAGACTGGGCCGACACTCATATTCAGACGTTGCTAGAAGCAGAGCCCATCACAGTGAACCCCGAGCTACGCGCCGCTATCAATGCTGAGCATACTCACGACCATAGTCACGGTAATCACAATCACGGTAATCACAGTCACGGCAGTCACAGCCATGCCAATGCACACAGCCACAACAAGCACTCACACCATGAGCACGAGCATCACAGCCATGATGTGAATGAGCACCATCCCGAAGCGGAAAAAGGCGTGAAGGCTGAAGAACATTCGCACTCCCACCACTAGGAAGACATAGAAAATAGCTGCTAAAATAGCCTCGGGGATCTCTCAAACTTCCCTGGGGCTTTTTCCTGCCAGGTTCAATAAAAACTCACTATCCTAGATAAAGCTCTGCTGTTTCCTTCGTCTCATTCTTCATGGATTTGCCCCTTCGCCGCCGGACCAAAAGACCACTGCCCTGGATAATTGGAATCGGCACGGTGGGGTTGATCGCAGTAGGCGCGATCGCATTTTCTACCAACCGAAATAAGCTCGACTACGACCTAGACACACTCACGGTTCCAGTAGAATCGACTGAACTCACCGTAAGAATCACTGCCAGTGGTGAGGTAGAACCCATTCGCACCGTAAACCTCAGCCCAAAATCGGCGGGCATCGTGCAAGAGCTGTTTGTAGAGCAGGGCGATCGCGTCTCTCAAGGAGACCTGATCGCCCGCATGGACAATGACCAGCTCAACGCGCAAATTGTGCAAAACGCGGCCGGCGTTGCCGAAGCCCGCGCCCAGCTAGACGACGCCCTCAATGGCGCTTCGGGTACAGATATTGGTCAAGCAGAAGCTTCCGTGGCTTCCGCTCGCGCCCAGCTCACCGATGCTCGAGCCCGACTAGCCCTATCCGAAAGCGATCTCGATAGATCAAGGAGACTATTTGAGCAGGGAGCGATTTCTCGTAGTGATCTCGACCGGGCGATCAACGAGAACCGCAGTGCTAGTGCTGGAATAGACCAGGCGATCGCTCGCGTAAACGAAGCCGAAGAACGCCTCGCCGATCAACAAGACGGTAACGATCAAGAAACAATCGCTCAAGCTGAAGCACGATTACTTAGAGCCCAAGGACAGCTTCAGGCGGTAGAAGTGCAGCTGAGCGATACGCAAGTGCGCGCGCCTTTTGATGGCATTGTGACTCAGCGATTTGCGTCAGAAGGGGCATTTGTGACGCCGACCGCAACTGCTTCAGATGTGACCTCGGCGACGTCTACCGCGATTGTGGCCATCGCCAACGGATTAGAAGTGATTGCTGAAGTCCCCGAAGCGGATATTAGCAGTATCAATGTAGGGCAATCTGTTGAAATTCAGGCCGATGCCTACCCAGAGGAGACTTTTGACGGAGAGGTCCGGTTAATCGCACCCGAGGCAATTGAACGGCAAAATGTAACGGTTTTTCAGATACGGGTTCAGCTACTCGAAGGGATTGACCAGCTGCGCTCGAACATGAATGTGAATGCCACTTTCATTGGCGATGAACTTGCAGGGGCACTGGTAATACCGGCGGTGTCGATTATCACGCAAGGTGGCGAGAGCGGTGTGCTGGTGCCTGGAAAAGATGGGCAGGCGCAGTTTGAGCCAGTGGTGCTAGGTGCACCTGTAGGCGATCGTATTCAGGTAACAGATGGGCTAGAAGAAGGCGATCGCGTTTTCATCGATTTGCCACCGGGCCAAAGCCTAGAGAACCTAACATTTGGTCGTGGCAATCGATAACAGCGGTGCCACGACGAACTTTTGTAAGCAATGACTAGCAGAGGGCAAAGCACAAGAAGGGTAAAGAGCTAAGGAAGAGCCCTGGGCGCGGCACAACTTACTCGAAAACCGATTTAGTACTTTTTGTGGACTGAGCAAAATTAGAGGCTCGTGATTCAGTTGTCACGGTACTTTTAGATCTATAGCTGGATTTTCCAGAAGTCGGGACCGTACCCCGTTAACCCTTGATTTTCAAAAAAATTGATCGGCTCGCTTCGCTCGCTAGAAGAGGGAAAGAGGGAAAAAAAGAAGAGAGAAATTAGAGTCCTCGGGCCTCGCACACGACTCGAAAACCGATATTGTTGTTGCGGTCGCCGGGGGCGTTGCTGCCACGACACGCGGAACGGCAATTCCTCGGATTGAGGTACCAAGAACCGCCGCGTAGCAGCCTCCAAGAATCCTTGTTCCCTGTTACACATGCACTGCCATCCGCAGGCGCTTTTTTAAAGAACCCTTTGTAATTATCATGCCAGTGATCGGCGCACCATTCCCAGACGTTACCATGCATATCGTAGAGGCCAAAGGCGTTGGGTGGAAAGCTGCCAACATCGGTAGTCTGTTGTCGATACAGCCCCTTTAGTCCAGCTCCATAAGGATGGTTGCCATCGTAGTTAGCCAGGTCAGGGGTAATCGTTTCACCATAGTGGAAAGGTGTTTCCGTTCCTGCACGACAGGCATATTCCCACTCGGCCTCGCTGGGTAAACGGTATGACTTGCCGGTTTCACAGGATAAGCGATTTTCTACGAAACGGTTTAACCGATCGCAAAACTCTACGGCATCCGCCCAAGACACCTTCTCTACCGGGAGGTTTGCCCCCTTAAAGGAAGAGGGATCGGGATCTAAATCACGATTCACCTTAGGCTGAGCTGCCACCGAGCGCCACTGAGCCTGGGTAACCGCAAATTTACCCATCAAAAAAGTTGACACTGTCACTTGGTGTTGTGGCCCTTCACGGTCATAGCGGCCTTTTTCATCATCTGGTGACCCCATCAAAAAAGTACCGGCGGGGATTTGAACCATTTCCAGAGTGACACCATTTCCCAGCGCCTCAATGAGCGATTTTGCGGTGGCTTCCTTTTTCCTGCGGCGCCCCTCCGCCTGACGTTGTTGTCCTTTTGCGGTAGCTTCTTCTTTTTTGCGGCGCTCCTCTTCCTGACGTTGTTGCGCCAATTCTCGTTGGCGCTCCAGCTCCTGGTTTCGCTGCGCTTGCTGTCGCTCAGCTTCCCTTTCACGCTGCAGCGCCTCTGCAACTTGCTGTTGATAGGCTGCTTCTTTGGGCGCTATCAGAGGCTGCTCAATCTGCTCGACCTCTCCATCACTCAATCCCAAGGATTGCTGAAACGTTTTCAATCCATCTCGAACAAACGTATCAATTGGGTATTTCCCCGATATTGCTCTACAAAATTCTTGCTCATACCGTTGTAGGTTAGCCTGGTGCTCTTCTTGCTGCCTACGCTGTTCCTGTGCTTTCGACTGCTCCTGATACTCCTGTTCCGCAGCCTTCAAAATTGGCTCAGAGACTGTTTTCTCCTCTTCCTCCGTCAGTCCCAAGTCTCGAACATGGTCTTGCAATTCTTCACTGATTTCTGAATTAAACGGATAATGCCATGCCTCAATCAACCCAAGCAGCATTTCCTCATACTCATCTCGCGCTTTTAGGATTGGCGCCTGCTCTTCCACCACAAGCTGATTGGCTTCACCTTCAGACAACCCCAAATCCTTTCTCAGCCGCTCTAACCGAATTTCTTCCAAAGCAGACAGCTTGTGATCGGCTAAATACTCCCGCACTCTGTCCCGAAATTTTTCCATACTGGAGCTTTCCAGCGATTGCGCCACCTCTACTTGCAGGGCTGCCCGATCTTCCTCAGACAGCGCTGGTGTAGGTGATTTTTGTTCCAGGTTTACTTTCTTTTTCAGGATAGGTTTCAAATGCTCAGGAATTGCAGTGGTCTTCACCGTATCCACAACGGTCGCCTTACGCTCTGCCTCCGTTGCAGTTGAGCGCACCTTAGAGCTACCGGTAATTTCCAGCTGAATGGCATTACACCCAAATTTATAGGCTTCTTCAATCGGTTGGTCATACCCTAGAGCACGATAAAACCCCTTAGCAAAAGCGATCGCCGCATCGTCTTGTATCGTTTGGCTCATGCCAATTACATAATTGATATATGCAATCATTGCGTAGGCCTGCACCTCCGAGTAACAGGCATTGAGCAGCACACACTCTACGTGACGGGCACACAATGATAAAAGTCCAGAAAAGGCCCTCGTGCTTAGCCGTTGCTCTTTTGCTTCGTCACTGACAAATACCAGCCCCTCTGCCCCACCGCCATGGCCGCAAAAATGCACTATCTGGGGCTCATGCTTTAACATCAGCTCCTGCAGGTCTGCCACCCGCACAGCCAACTCTGTCACCACCTCAAACTGTTCCCGGCTGGGTGATCGCTCAATCACCCCTTTCAAGTCACGAATTTCCTGATCCAGGTTCAGATCTTTGCGAGGATTGGAAGCCAGAATCAGAATTTTTTTCACGGCAGGTAATCAAAATTTGGTGACGAAACCATTACTCTAAATATTACAAGTCACTATATCGTTTAACTATAAAATAGTTTGTAAAACGCCATCATTGCATCTCAATTTGATCACATCATGATGGCGAAAGTGGCCCGGTATCCCTCAGATAAAAACTGTTTCTATGCGACTGGCTTTTGCCACTGATAGCGTTAAATGAGCCACTTCGTCTGTCGGAGGTCTTTTAGCTGACGTTTGTCTTGTATGGTTGCCATCGTTCGGTACAGTCACTAACACAAGAAAAACCTATGTTCGACAGTCTCAGCGCTTCTGCCCTGCAACACTATCCTAGATGAAGCTTTGCCGTTCCTTGCGTCTCATTCTTCATGCATCTGCCTCTTCTTCGCCGTACCAAAAGACCGCTGCTCTGGATTGCCGGGATGGGCACAGTGGGCGTGCTAGCGGTGGGCGTGATCGCATTTGCTGCCAGCCGCAAGGGACCAGACTACGACCTCGACGCCCTTACCGTCCCGGTAGAGTCAACCGAACTCACCGTAAGAATTACAGCCAGCGGCGAGGTAGAACCCATTCGCACGGTAAATTTGAGCCCGAAGTCGACAGGTATTGTGCAGGCGCTGTTTGTAGAGCAGGGCGATCGCGTTACGCGCGGAGACCTCATCGCCCGGATGGACAATGACCAGCTCAATGCACAGAGGGTGCAAAACGAAGCCGGTGTCGCCGAAGCACGCGCCCAGCTAGACGATGCCATCAACGGCGCTTCTGCAACAGATATTGGCCAGGCGGAAGCCTCTGTGTCTGCGGCTCGCGCTCAGCTGACCGACGGTCGCGCCCGGCTTGCGCTTTCCGAAAGTGACCTCGAGCGATCGAGGAGACTATTCGAGCAGGGAGCGATTTCTCGCAGCGACCTTGACCGGGCAATTAATGAAAACCGCAGCGCCCGTGCGGGAATAGACCAAGCGATCGCTCACGTAAACGAAGCAGAAGAACGCCTCGCCGATCAACGAGACGGCAACGATCAAGAAACAATCGCTCAAGCTGAAGCACGATTACTTAGAGCCCAAGGACAGCTTCAGGCGGTGGAAGTGCAGCTGAGCGATAGTACCGGCAGTATCGATTATTACGCAGGCAGGAGAGAGCGGTGTGCTGGTGCCTGGAGAAGATGGGCAGGCACAGTTTGAGCCAGTAGTGCTGGGTGCGCCTGTGGGCGATCGTATTCAGGTAACAGATGGGCTAGAAGAATGCGATCGCGTTTTCATTGACTTGCCGCCCGGCCAAAGCTTGGAGAACTTAACCTTTGGCCGCAGCAATTGAAGCCCTATAAATTAAAGCCTTAGAAATTGAGAGCGTAAAAATCGGCAGCGTGGAAATCGACGGTATTAAGATTTAGCGACGTTAAAAATCAAGGAATCAAGACATAAGCAACAAAACTTTGTCTTTTTCGTTACAGAAAGATATAGAAAGGACCCGCCATACACGACAAACGAAATTATGGCAATAGCGTAATAAAGTCACATTCTTTAGATATCGTTACGGTAGGCAACAAATACGTAATTGTACGTATGCCGGTTAGCCGGTTCTTTTACGAGTGTTGTCGAGATTTAAGGACTACAACTTAAACCTGCTCAAAGATCGATAAAAAAGTCAGGAAATTGCGTAGATATGGTCATGCATTATTTATCGGGGCGACCTGTTTTAGTAACAGGTGGCGCTGGGTTTATCGGTTCGCAGTTGGTTAGCGATTTAATGGCTGTTGGGGCAGATGTTACTGTCATCGACAACGAGTCTAGAGGCTCCAAGGCAAATCTTGAAGACGTAGGGTTCGACATCAAGGTCAATCAAAATTACTTCAATGTTGATCTTAGAGAGTCGAGTAGCCAGAAGTATTTCAAAGGTTTTCATACGGTTTATCACTTGGCAGCAGACGTAGGCGGCATTGCCTATGCACTTAGCCAGGGCATCAAAATCTGGAAGAACAACACGCTGATCGATGCCAATGTGTTTGAAGGTGTTCTCAAATACAACGTTCCTAATCTTGTTCACGCTAGCTCTTCGTGCGTATATCCGCTTCGGCTTTCATCTCCCTGGAGAGGACTCAAGGAGAATCAGGCATGGCAAGGAGAGATGCATACGCTCTACGGGGGGGAAAAGCTACTCAGCGAAAAAGCACTTCAGATGCATGTGCAGGGCATGGGCGTGACTAATGCGGCGATTGTTCGCTTTCACAATGTTTACGGTCCTCGCAGCATTATGAAAGGAAGCGGGGCTCAGGTTGTTCAAGCGCTGATTTCTAGAGCCTTGAACCACCCCACCCGAGATCTTGAGGTTTGGGGCAGCGGTCGGCAGGGCAGAGACTTTGTTCATGTTGCTGATATCACCCACTGGCTGATGAATCTATGGTTGCCAGATACTCAGCAATTACCGACAGAACCCGTTCAGCGAGGGTCGGGGATTAATACCCCCATTCGAGACATTGCCGGGCATATTCTCGACGCTTTGGATCTAGATATCGAAATCGACTATGTTCCGGTCGCAGATGAGGGCGAGAAAGGGCGAAAATCAAATAATGCTCGCTTCGATACGCTGTATTCCCATCTCCCCAAAGCCTTGACCATTCAGCAAGGCATTAGGCAGTATATCGACTGGGCAATTGAGCACGAGGACTGGTGGCAAGAGGAAAGCGCCAAGCAGGTTGTCCGCGAGCGAATTCTTCAGGCCGTGTCTTGATATAGCCGACTAACATGGCGAGTTTTTTTGTCAACTCATCAAGTCAAGTCGATATGAAGAAATGGGTACTATGCGAACGCGCTGCTTCAATGTGAGCGATCGCCTAGTACCCATTTTGATTTTGTTGCCATGAGCGTTTCCACCCTGAGCTTCACAGATAGTACACCCGCTACCTATCCGAGCATACCGGGCTACAAAATCACAGCGCAG
Source organism: Phormidesmis sp. (assembly GCA_050042985.1). Classification (GTDB taxonomy): domain Bacteria; phylum Cyanobacteriota; class Cyanobacteriia; order Phormidesmidales; family Phormidesmidaceae; genus Phormidesmis. The sequence continues at coordinate 21,494 of JBHJIY010000104.1, forward strand.
CTACATATCAATGAGCGAACGGTGGTATACCGCGCTGTGGAATTAGGCCGCGATCGCGAAACCGCCACCCACCCGAACCGTACTGTCATCATTAAGCTACTGTGCAAAGCGACCATTGATTTTGAAGAACTCTCTCAGTTTCGAAATCAGGCAGCCATTACCAGCCTGCTAGATATTCCAGGTATTGCTCAGGTATATCAGCTTAGCGAATACCAGCAGCAGCCCATGCTCATCATGGAAGACTTTGGTGGTATCTCTTTAGATCGCTATACTCAGCGCAGGGCAGACTCTGAGCCCATTTTGGAACCGGATCTAAAGAAGGACTTAGAGAAAAGCCCAGATAAGAATACAGATGAGAACACAGATAAAAACACAGAAACTAGAACAAATGCTGGACTAGAACAGCCGCCTGCGGCGCAGCTACATTTAGGCATTCAGCCTTTTCTCTCTATTGCGGTGCAAATAGCAGATATCCTTACGGCTGTTCATAAGAACAATATCATTCACAAGGATATTAAGCCGCACAACATTCTCATCCAGCCTGCTTCTAGGCGAATTCAGCTCATCGACTTTAGTCTTTCGTCTCTGTTACCTAGAGAGCAGCAGGGCATTCATCCGCCTGAAGCCCTCGAAGGGAGTCTGGCTTATTTAGCCCCCGAGCAAACGGGCCGCATGAACCGGGGCGTAGACTATCGCAGTGACTTCTACGCACTTGGGGTTACCTTTTATGAGCTGCTCAGTGGTCAGCTGCCCTTTCAGGAGCAAGAAGCGCTAGCCCTGATTCACTGCCACATTGCCAAACAGCCGCCACCGCTGCGATCGCTCAATCACGAAGTACCAGACATCATCGCAGCGATTGTGGAAAAGCTCATGGCAAAAAATCCAGAGGAGCGCTATCAAAGCGCCGCTGGACTCAAACACGACTTAGAAACTTGCCTACACGCCTGGAAAGAAACAGGAAACATTCCCAGCTTTCCACTGGGCATACACAATCAAACGCCGCCTTTCATCGTTTCAGAAAAGCTCTACGGCAGAAAGCAAGAGGTTCAGTCGCTCATGGATGGGTTTGAGGCTGTAGCCGCTGGGGCGACAAAAACAATCCTCATTGGCGGGCTTTCAGGTATTGGCAAAACAGCTGTGATCAATGAAGTTCACAAGCCCATTTTAGAAAAAAGAGGCTATTTCATCAGCGGTAAGTTCGATCAGCTCAATCGCAACCGGCCCTTCAGCGCGCTCATGCAAGCCTTTGAGCGCTTAATCGAACAGCTCGTAAAACTGAGCTCGGCTGATGTTAGCACCTGGAAAAACAAAATACTCTCAGCATTAGACGGTAATGGACAGGTTATTGTTGATCTTTTACCGGACTTAACGCAAATTATCGGGACTCAAAGTGCGATCGCCCCGCTCTCTGGCATCGCCGCTCAAAATCGCTTCAATCAAGTCTTTCAAAAATTCGTTCAAGTTTTCACCCAGCCAGAGCATCCCTTAGTTCTATTCCTAGACGATTTGCAATGGGCGGATCTCGCCTCGCTTCAGCTCTTAGAGATATTGGCCACTCAGTGTCCTGGGCACCTACTCTTACTCGGCGCTTACAGAGACAACGAAGTCTTCCCGGCTCATCCATTCAACAAAATGGTAGAAACCCTAACAGCGCTCAATGCGCCCGCGCAGCAGATTACCTTGAGCCCACTCCCGCTAGATACGCTAAACCAGCTCACAGCAGACACCCTTCAGTGCTCGCCCGAAGACGCCTCAGCGCTCACAAGGCTGATTTACAACCAGGCTCAAGGGAATCCTTTTTTCACCACGCAATACCTGAAAAGCCTGCAAAAAGAAGGCTTGATTACCTTTGAGCTAGAAGCACAGTGCTGGCAATACGATCTGGAGAAAATCTCGCAGGCGACCCTGACAGATGATGTAGTCGCGCTCATGTTACAGCAGCTCAGGCAGCTGTCTCGGCCAGCGCAGAACGCACTCAAGCTGGCGGCCTGCATTGGCAATGTATTCGACTTACAGACACTTTCAATCGTGCGCGACTGCCCGCAGCATGAGCTAGCCGCAGCGCTGTGGGAAGCCTTACAAGCAGGAATGATTCTTCCGGTCAACGAGGCCTACAAGTTCTATCAGCCGTCAGCAACAGAATGTGACAGAGGAACAGCTACATCGCCATCCATAGCGTCAGAAGCATTGTCTTCTCACGAAACAACAGAAGCACTCACAAGAACAGTTCCGATTTATCGCTTCTTGCACGATAGAGTTCAGCAAGCAGCCTACGCCCTAATTCCAGCCGCAGAAAAGCAACAGACGCACACTGCAATCGGGCAGCTGTTACTCAACAGGCTTTCTAAGCAAGAGCAAGCAGAACAGCTGTTTGACATCGTTAACCATCTTAACCAAGGCAATACTCAAACTATCAACAATGAGGAACAACAAACCCTCGCCAAGTTAAACCTTCGCGCTGGCACAAAAGCGCTACGGTCGGCAGCCAGCAAAACTGCCTACGGCTACTATCACGCCGGACTATCGGCTTTGCCAGCCACTGCCTGGGAAACGCACTATTCCCTCATGTATGCGCTCCATCAAGGGACCGCAGAGTCCGCCTACCTCAGCGGACAGTTCGAGCAGGCAGAAGTGCTGTATGCAGCCACACTCCCTCACTGTCAGTCGCCGCTTGACAAAGCCAAAATCTATCGCGTTCAGATGACGCAGTACGAACTACAGGGACGACAGCTCGAAGCCATTGACTGCCAAAGAGAGAGTCTAGCGCTCTTGGGCTGGCAAGTGCCTGCTACTGAAGCCGACTGTAGACTAAGTCTGTCTGCGGAAATTGACAGCGTTAACGCGTTCTTAAAAACGCAAACAATCCAGGAGAGACTACAGGCCAAGCACCTCACAAATCCCAATATTGAAGAGATGATGCGGATATTGCAAATTCTCTTTTATTCAGCCTGGCTTAGCGGCCAGCCCGTGCTAGCGCTGCTAGCGGTCACCAAAATGACCACGCTTTCTTATGAGCATGGCAATAGCGAAATGTCTCCTTTTGGCTATGCCTGCTATGGCCTAGTACTAGGAGCCTGGCGTCAGGAATACGAGAAAGGATACCTGTTTGGGAAGATGGCGGTAGCGCTGTGCGACCAGTTTGACAATGCCGATGTCCGCAGTGTGACTAATTTTGTTTTTGGTAGCGACGTGCAAAGCTGGAGCCGGCCCATACGAGAGGCCGAAACTTACTACGAAACAGCCTACCGCTATGGCATGGAGTCGGGCAACATTCTCACGGTCACCTTCATGATGATGCTCAGCAGCTCCGACCGCTTAACCTATGGGCAAAATCTCAACGAGCTTTACCAAACGGTACAAACCTACGCAGACTTTTTAAAGCGGATTCAGAGCCTGGCAAACCTAGACATTGTAGTTGCTTCGGTGATTCAGCCGATTCGTCAGCTGCTAGGGCAGACGGTAGATGCCAAATCGCTGAACGATGACACATTTAGCGAGGCTGCCTTCATCGACAAATATCAGTCTTCTGACTTTGCGCTCTCCTGGCTATATGCAATCAAAATCCGTCATGCTGTGTTGTTCAAAGATGAAGCTGCCTATGCTCAGCTAGTCGATAAGCTATCTTTGATCGAGACGACGATTGCGACGCATGCAAAAGTTCCTTCTGCTACGTTTTATGCGGCGCTCATGCACCTTCAGCTGCGAGAGCAGGCAAAAGATGCAACAGAAAAGTCCCAACATACGAAAAAGATAGCAGCGCTAGAGACTAAGCTACAGCGATGGGTTGAGGCATGCCCAGAGAATATAGAGCATAAGTGTTTGATCTTGGCTGGCGAAAAGGCGCGGCTGGCTCAGCAGTGGGTGCTCGCAGGTGAAAAATTTGACGAGGCGATCGCCCTCGCCAACCAGCACCGCTACTACTACGAAGCAGCCTTTGCCAACGAACTTGCCGCGCAGCTATTTTTTGAGTGGGGCAAACCTAGGATTGCCAAGGAATACCTGATAGAGAGCTATACGAGCTACGAGAGATGGGGTGCGATCACCAAATGTCAGCAGCTACAGCAGTCCTATCCCCACGTATTTAAAGGCAGCACTCAGCAAACAAATCCAACAAAAGGCTTCACCGCGCAAGCCTCTTCTCATCGGTCACATCACACTAGCCCATCCTGGGCTTTGTCGAAGGTATCGCGCAGCCTACAAAACAACCTTCAGCTGGATCTGAGCTCTCTACTCAAGGCATCTCAGACGCTATCGAGCGAAGTTCAGCTAGAGCAGCTAATCACGTCTCTATTGCGAATCACCCTCGAAAATGCAGGTGCTAACCGCTGCGCGCTGCTAATACCTGAGGAGAATCTTGCAGCTGAAGAAAGACCTCTCCCGCAAGAAGAGTCGGTATCACAAGAAAAGTCGCTATCACAAGAAGAGTCGCTACTACCCAAAAAGCCGTCATCGCAAATAAGCTGTTTGCAGGTCAAAGCGATCGCTCAAAATAACAGCAGCTTTGAAATAGAACATCTCACAGCTGAACTCACAACCGAGCAGGCGCTTGCGGTCAGTATCATTCAAACCGTTCAGCAAACGCTGCAAACCGTCATTATCGACAATGCCAGCACGACGCCCTCGCTAGCAGCCGATACCTACATCGCACAGCATCATCCCAAAAGCATCCTATGCTTTCCGATTCAGCAATCGGGGCGGCTTTCTGGCATTTTATACCTAGAAAATAGGCAGACCGCTAACGCCTTTACGCCAAATCATCTAGAAGTCCTAAAAGTCATCGGCGCGCAGGCCGCCATCTCACTCGAAAACGCGCTGCTCTACGAGCGACAAGATGCTCTGGTAAAATCTCGCACTCAGGCCCTAACCCAAGCACTCGGAGATTTACAGACTCGCCAAATGCAGCTGATACAAAAAGAAAAAATGTCTTCTCTCGGCCAGCTAGTGAGCGGCATTGCGCACGAAATAAATAACCCTATCAACTTCATCTACGGCAATATTAAGAACACTCGTCGCTATATTCAAGACCTAACAGCACTATTGAACAGCTACCAGGAAAGCTGTCCTCACCCTAGCGACGAGACAGCAGAAATGATAGAAGAAATCGAAATCGACTTTGTGGTTGAAGACTTGGGTAAAACGCTCAATTCAATGAGTTCAGGCGCCAAGCGGATTCGCGACATTGTGCTTTCGCTGCGAAATTTCTCCCGCCTAGACGAAGCCGACTTCAAACCTGTTGATATTCATGAAGGCATCGAAAGCACCCTTATGCTGTTGCAAAGCCGACTCAAAGGAACCAATCAGCAAAAGCGCATTCAGCTAGATCGGCAGTACGGAGATCTCCCCCAAGTTCTTTGCTTCGCCAGCGAAATGAATCAGGTGTTTTTCAGTGTTTTGAACAATGCTGTTGACACGCTAAGTAGCCGTACAGAACAAACCGATTCACCCTGCATTGGCATTTATAGTGAATACACCGACAACAATATTCTCATCCGCATCAGCGACAATGGTAAGGGGATAGAAGGTCACATTTTAGACAAAGTATTTGATCCCTTTTTCACCACGAAACCAGTCGGCCAGGGAACGGGGATGGGGCTGGCGATCGCCCATCAAATCATCACCGAAAAACACCAAGGCACCCTAACAGTCACGTCTAAGGTAGGAGAAGGGAGCACTTTTACAATTCAGCTTCCCATCCAGAAATAAAAGCACAAAGCTCAAGCTAAGGGCCAGGACATTTCTATTTGAGCGGCGTTGCTGACTCAGGAGAAAGGAGAAACCAGGTTTCGGCAGCTTCAGCAGCAGATACTGTACTGCGCATGCTCTTGGGTCTGTTACCTAAATAAACCTCAAAAGGACTATTTTGCTCAATAGTTTCATCTCCTTTGGTCAGCGTGGCGTCGTAGGTGCCCACAACTTTATACAGGCCATCAATGTATGCACCATTGGCAACCGCCTGCTTTTTAAGAACTGGATCTGATAACTTCTCTCTGCTCTCTATAGCGACTTTGCCCACGTGAAAGTCGGGAATAGGCGCTAATTGAGTGGAGAGATTTAAGCCTCTGGCAACCGCGAATTGCATATCGAGCTGCTGCTGGGTAATAGCGAGCCAAACCGTCTTATCGGGAGGCGTTTGCGCCAGCACTCCACAGCTAGTAAGCACGGTAAGCATTAACGCCAAACAAACTACCTTGAGCTTCTTCATGATGCCTTCTGCTGATTTTTGAACTGCTGATCTTTAAACAAACCGGTCTTGAAACAAATTAGAGCGTCAGATACACGGTCAATGTACTCTTCTAAAATTGTACTGTGAAGCGCCTACGCAGATATCCTACGATTCAACGTGCTCAAAAATATCGATACATCAAGAGAAACGGGTGTATTTACCCCTCCGGGGCCAATGTCCTAAAGGCCATACTGTGTGTGGCGATGTCACATGGATGGCGTCACGTGGATATTAAGAGGAGATACAGTATGGGTGCAAATAGTAGAGTAAGTATGGCCTATGTGGCTGCTTGTGTAACGCTGACCTGCACAGCCGCTACGATGACGACGGCAAACCTCAGCCACCAGCACACAGCCGCCGCCCTTCTCTACGAAGTCTCTTCTACACCCTTTAGCATACTATCTACCCAAGACGCAGCCTCACCCCAAAACAAACAGCTCAACAGATTTTTTGCCCGCGCTCACCGCTTCCACCGCAACAACAATAAGCTAGCCAACGGCGGCCTACACGTATAGGCCAGCGCGCTATCCTGTAGGCAGACCACACTTTTGAACCTACGGATTTTTGCCGATGGACTTCGCGGAAAGCCTGAAGATGGCAACAAAAACGCTGAGCGCCAATAAGCTGCGCAGCGGCCTGACTATGCTGGGCATCATCATCGGCAATGCTTCAGTCATTGCCATGATTGGCATTGGTGAAGGGGCGCAAAAATATGTGAACGGACAGCTGCAAAGCCTAGGGCCAAATGTGCTCTTTATTGTGCCAGGGAATCGTGAGGCCCGGCAGCTGGGTGATTTGGATGTACCCCGAAATTTGGTCTTGGCAGATGCTCAGGCCTTAGCCACGCAAGTGCCGTCTGTCGCTGCGGTTGCTGCCGAGAAAACAACTCAGGGCCTTGTAAGCTATCGCAGTCGCAATACCAATACCAGCGTTGTCGGCACAACTGAAGGATTCCTATCCGTGCGCAGTTTTGAAATTGCCAAAGGCCGATTTTTAAGCGATCTCGATCAGCGATCTAACAGCTCAGTTGCGGTCATAGGCGACACGCTAGCCGACAAACTTTTTGAAAATGTGAATCCTCTCGGCAAGCAAGTGCGCATTAAGGGCATCACCTTTGAAGTAGTTGGCGTACTGCAAAAGAAGGGGGCGAGTCTGGGGCTCGACTACGACGATGCGGTCATGATTCCGATTACAACGTTGGCAAGCCGCATTGTGGGACGAACCTCACCCTATGGTATCGATGTTGGCTTTATTTCTATCTCGGCAGATAGCCCAGAAGCTATGGAAACAGCTGAGTTTCAGGTAACCAATTTACTACGGCTACGCCACGGCATTACCGATAGCGATGACTTTTATATTTCTAGTCAGGAGACGCTGCTGACTATCGCAGACACGGTAACGGGGGCGCTAACCTTGATGCTGGCTGCGATCGCATCTATCTCCCTCTTTGTTGGCGGCATCGGCATCATGAATATCATGCTAGTCTCCGTGCGAGAGCGCACTCAAGAAATTGGCCTACGCAAAGCCATTGGTGCTAGCCAAAAAGATATCCTGACACAGTTCCTGATTGAAGCGGTGATCCTGTCCGCTATCGGTGGCCTCGTCGGTACGGCAGTCGGCGGTGGGGGTATATTCCTGATTGCTGCGCTTAGCCCTTTTGAGGCTGGCGTTTCTGCTAGTGCTGTCATTGTTGCAGTGGGCGTTTCTGGCAGCATTGGCTTATTCTTTGGCGTTGTCCCTGCACGGCAGGCAGCAAGGCTAGATCCGATTGTAGCTCTGCGGAGTGCATGATTTGTAGAGCCCCCGCCCCCCAGTTCCTCAAGCAACATTCCTCAAGCAACGTTCTTCAAACAACATTCTTCAAGCAACCATCTACCATGTCCGCTCTTATTCAATTCAAGCAAATCACCAAAGTCTACGGCATGGACAATACCGAAGTTCGCGCCCTATGGAACGTAGATATGACAATCAATAGCGGCGAGTACTGCTCTATTATGGGCCCGTCTGGCTCTGGTAAATCCACCGCCATGAATATGATCGGCTGTCTCGACCAGCCTACCGATGGCGAGTACCTATTCGATGGGCAAGACGTTGCTAAGCTGCCCGAAACAGAACTGGCCCATATCCGAAACCGCAAAATTGGCTTCGTCTTTCAACAGTTTCATTTGCTCTCGCATCTCACCGCACTAGAGAATGTAGAACAGCCAATGATGTATGCTAGCGTGCGCTCAGCTGAGCGAAAAGAGAGGGCCGCCAGCGCTTTAGAAAAAGTAGGGCTTGGCAACAGAATAAACAACAGACCCAATCAGCTATCGGGAGGTCAGCAGCAAAGGGTTGCGATCGCCCGCGCCATTGTCAACAATCCCTTACTCATCCTGGCCGATGAACCCACCGGAGCCCTAGATACTCAAACCACCCAAGACGTGATCGATATTTTCTCCGAACTCAACCAAAGCGGCATCACGGTAGTGATGGTCACCCACGAGCCAGAAGTCGCCAGGCTAACCAATCGCGTCGTCTGGTTCCGGGATGGAGAAGTGTTGAATCATCATTTGGACCCGGCAGACTTGGCGAGTGTTACAGCTGTGCCAGTAAGTTAGTAGGCGTACGTTCTACGCTGGCATTACTGCTCGGTCGACCCAAATTGGATCACAGGTCACGACCAAATCCATCGCCAAGAATGGAAACTGCGCGTTCAGCGGTTCATAAATGAGCGATCGCACTCGGTCTACCTCACCTGCCTGATAATTCTCTTCTTGCGCTAGGCTCACACACAAATACACCTGCACATACAGCAAACGACCCATGTTGTTTTGTCGCAGATGGTAGCTCTCGTGAGGTACTGGCTCCAGCGCGGTTGCAACAATCTTTTCTACGCGATCGCGTTGCCCTTCATCTGGTGCTTTGCCCATCATTTGCCGACCATTTTTCACCACAGTTTGTATCGGCAAAGGCAACACCGCCAATACCAACAGCAGCACCAGCGCTGGGTCCGCATAGGGAATCAGCCCTGCCCATGCAGTGTTCTGCAAAATCAAAATCAGGCCAAACGCTAAGGCCACCGCACCGCTGATGACACCATCAATCAGCCAATTCTTAAAATCTAGCTCCAAAATGGGCGACTGACTCTGCCGGGCAAATCTCTTTTGCATCAGTGCCATCACCAAGCAGCCCGCCGACGCTATAAGCGCATACCAAAGTGCCACATCTGCCTCAATTGCCCGGCCACCACTCATCAGCGCCATCACAGCTGAAAACATGGCAAATAGAGCTACCAGCATAATTGCGATGCCTTTCCCCATGTTGAGAAATGGCTCGAACATGGCATAGCCAAATGGATAGTCTTGATCGCTAGGTCGCTGAATCAGGCGAGCGATATAGAGGGAGAGCAAAGAAATCGCGAGGTGAATGCCTGAGAATAAACCGTCTAGAAAAATCGCTTCGGAGCGGGTTTTGATCGCGAAGGCTATGCCAAGGAGTGCGATCGCAGCATTGCCCCACAGCGTTAATTGCAAAGCCCGCCGCTCTATTTTATTGACCGTTGTCCTATCTACAGCCGTTCTATCTGCTGCTGCTATCGACTCAGCTGACGTTGATTTAGCCATCCCTGGGTTGACTGGCATTGACTCAGCCGCTTTCAGCTCAGCCGCTTTCAACTCACTGGGCCGGTCAACAATACTTTCAGAAAATTCTGAAGTGCCCTCAGTCATAGCGACAACACGGTGAATACTACTACGTAGGTTTAGTTTACACCGGTATATTTTCTTATACAGAAGGGCTATTGCTGAGTCAGCACATCGCTAAAACTATCTGCTAGCACCGAAAAGCCAAGGTCACGTACACCCTCGTATCGAAAATCTTCTAGCTGTTCTGGCGCGTGAACTTCAAAGCTGTTGGGGTAATCGTACAGACCGTCTTTAAACTGAAAACGATAGGTAGCAGACGCCTTGGGCGCGGCGGTCAAACTAGAAGAAACCGGCTTACTCGTCATGACTTTCTCGGTATAGGGAGATAAGTCAGTGAGCTGAGCAATTTCCAAATCTCGCAGATTCTGCCATATCTGGGAAAAGTAAGCCTCGGACACGGCTCTTTCGTATTCTTGAACCGGCTGATTTCGCCCGTTTTTTTGAAGGCGGAGGACAACGCTAGGCTCTGCACCTTTCGCCAGCAGCTCCATCTCTACCAGCTGGTACTGCGCCAGTCCAGGAATAGTTGAACGGCCGCCTACAATTGTCATCGCAAAATGATGAACACGCTGTACTGGCGAGGCTTCAACTTCGGCAGCGGCGCTGAGGTTGAACCGGGGTAATACTTCAGAGGCGATTGCACTATAGCGCTCTAGCCCCAGCACACTCAGACCAACAACACCAGACACAACGACAATGCCTGTCGCTTTCAAAACAGAATACAAAACTCGCTTACGGGCTCTTTTAGATTGGCGTTTTTTCATCAGCTAACTCTACTTGCGGGGGTCAAGAACCCATACAAACCCGAACGGCTTCGTATCATCTTGCTTGAATCAGGAAGTTAGTCACTTCTTGGCAATAACCATCGCCAAAAGCGCTTCACGAAGAAAGAGTACCCATATTCACACTGACGTACCCAGTTTTGTCTACATAACAGTTTCATCATTAACCGCATCAGCAGTCATCAAATCACTGAGACAAGTGGCATAAGGTTCTTCAGTGATTTTGCTCACATCAAATAGTATTGTGAGGAAAGCTAGAGTCAAACAACCGCCACAACACCCATGAAACGGTCAAAACGCTATCGAGCCTGCCTCGTTCTCTTCGCCTCTATGGGTGCTTCCATGGCCGCTAGCACTAGCTCGCTATTGCTTACAGACAAGCCTGCTCAGGCTCAGAGCAGACAGGCCCAGACCAAGCAGGTGCAACCCAAACAGAATACTAGCTCGTCTCCCGAAACCAATACCGAAACTAGCGCCGAAGCGGACAGAGCCCTCACGAGCGGCATCAGCTTCATCCGCCAGGGAAATATCACCGCTGCGATCAGCGCCTTCGAGCAAGCCGTTAGCCTCACGCCTAACTCCGCTGCCGCCCAGTACAACCTTGGCCTAGCGCTCAGGCAAAATAACCAGCTGCAAGCGGCGGCCTCTGCCTTTTGGCTGGCGACCCAAGCCGACCCAGAGTTTGTGCTGGCCTACGTCAACCTCGGTGCGGCCCTGCTCGAAGGAGACAGCCTTGAGCAGGCCGAATCATACCTCAGTAGAGCACTTGAGCTAAATCCTGAAGTTGGGCTTGCCCAGTACAATATGGGACTCGTACAAAGGCGACAGGGAAATACAGCGGCGGCGTTTGAGTCGTTTAAGAATGCGATCGCCTATAGCCCTTCCGCCCCCGAGTCGCACTATCACATCGGGCTAATTTATCAGGAGCAACAGCAGTACCCCCAGGCCCAAAGCGCCTTTCAAAACGCCATCGACCTCGACTACCGCTACCCCGAAGCCCACTACAACCTAGGCGTCAGCTTCATCCGCCAAAACAGCCCGGAAACCGCTATCATCGCCTTCACTCGGGCCACAGAACTACAGCCCATGTTCGGCCATGCGCACTATGCAAAGGGACTCGCGCTAGCAGACCTGCAGCGATACGAAGAAGCACAAACAGAGCTACAGTCGGCAGCGAATATTTATATTGCGCAGGGCAACGCCCAGTGGGCAAACAATGCGCAAACGCAGATCGCACAAATCGAAAACTTGAGGAACGTGCAGTAATTAATGGCACTGGTTCCTCAGTTTGACGAAATCGCCTAAATATCTAGCTCAAACGCACGAGGATTGCCACTCTCTAGCAGCGCCAGGTTGTTCTTAAGCTGAGTCCACACCAAGCCAGCACTCAGCAGCACTAGCGGCCCAGCCATTAGATAGGCAATCTTAGCTGTGAACCCGAAAATACACATCCCAGACGCCAAAAACACGCAGCTTCCTAGACAAATGCCTAGGAATGGCAGCTGAATTGCCAACCCCTGCATTTTAGAAATGGAACGGGTGGAGCGCTTCTTGTACCAGTCGCCAATAGATTCTTTCAGCACAGCGGCAAAGGCTAAGCCGGAGGTAATAGCGATGAATAAACCCGCAGCAAGCAAAAAGTAGGGAGGAGTCTGTGGGTAATACATAAGAACGCTTTCAAAGTGTTAAAGAATGTTAACCAAATTATAGGATAAAGCGCTGCAACCCTGACGTTATATTCGCTCTGCTAGCACGAGATGTTTGCACAAACAAGGATTTTCTAGGCCAGTCCTAGCCGGTACAAAGACCCAGCGTAACAAGGAGTCCTGATTTTTTCCATACAGAGCTGATTGAGTGAGAACAAAGATGTTGTCCGGGCCAGGCGCAATACTCAGCAATGCTGATGTAATCATGAAAGCTGCAATCGATTCAAGAGACATTGTCCTTCCTCGGAAACTTCTGTCATCCAATATAGGCGGATATATAGGCGGATACAGAAATCTTGCTTGCCTAGCATGACTTTTACATGACTTTTAGTAGAGCTTTGAGCTCTTTTCGTTTAGCAGCCAACGGAAGAACGCAGTCGCTAGTACAGCAGCAACTAGCTGCACGACCACAAATGGCACTACGTTAGCTGGATTAATTCCCGCAAAGGTATCGGAGAATCCACGTGCAATGGTTACAGCTGGGTTTGCAAAGGAGGTCGACGAGGTAAACCAGTAGGCAGCAGTAATGTAAAGACCAACAGCATATGGCACAGCTTCGGGGCGGGATTTGACGCACCCTAGGATGGTGCCGACCAGCCCGAAAGTAGCGACAAATTCACCTACCCATTGACCAAGCCCTGTGCGTAGTGTGGTGGAAGGATCGATTAATGGATTGCCAAACATGATGTGGGCAACGAATACGCCTGTAATGCCGCCGACCACCTGAGCCACTGCGAACAGTAACGATTCCCTGGTCGAAATTTCTTTACGTAGCGCAAAGACCAGCGTAACGGCGGGGTTGAAATGCGCTCCAGAAATCGACTCAAAAACTAGGATCAGCACCACTAGGATTGCACCTGTTGGGATGGTGTTGCCCAGGAGTGCAATCGCAGCATTACCACCTGCCAGCCGCTCAGCCATAATCCCAGAACCAACAACGGTTGCCAGCAGAGTCAATGTCCCTAGCCATTCGGCTGTCAATCTGCGTAGCATCGTCATGTCGCCGCTTCAATTGCGCCTAGAGTAGCTGAAATAACACTCATAAATGGCCTAGAGGCGCGTGTCTTTATCGGAGCAAAATGCTAACGGGTGAGCTGTAGTGCACCTGCAATTTCTGTGGGAACTAGTGCCACTGCTCGCTCTCTAGAAAAGTCTGTGAAGGCATCCCAAGCTGCGCCCAGTAGTCGATTTGGCTGCACGTCATCTTTGATGAGCGTCCATAGCCTTTGCACCTCTTCGGTGTGTAGACGGTTGTCTTCTGTAAGTGCTAGCAAAATCTGACGGCGTAGATACTGGCCTTCTTCTGTCATTAAAAACTGGATGCCAAGGCCAGCAGTAGGAATAATGTCGAAGCTTTGGTCGGACTGGGCAATCATTAGCAGATTTTCCAATCGCTGCCACTGGAAGCGGCCATCTTTGAACAGCACGTCAATAAGGCGACGACGTAGGGCAGGCGTCTCAGCAGTGAGCAGTCGGCGGGCAACGTAAGGATAAGCAATTTCAACAATTTTGAAATTGGGATCGAGGCTAAGGGCAAGGCCCTCTTGCGTGACTAGGGAGCGAATGATAAGAGCAAACTTCGCAGGCACACGGAAAGGATACTCATACATCACCTCGGAGAATTTGTCGGTGATAGATTTGAAGTTGAAGTCACCGACACTGGCACCTATAGCGTCTTGAAACACCGTTTCTAAGGCAGGTACCAAAGGTCTGACATCGGTGTCTGGCGTTAAGAAGCCTAGCTTTACGAAGTCGTTGGCGAGATCTTCGTAGTCGCGGTTTATCAGGTGGGCAACAGAGTCTACCAGTGTTTCTTTGGTCTGTTGATCGAGCTGGTCGGTCATGCCAAAGTCGATGTAGGCCATACAGCCATCTTCCATGGCAAAAAGGTTTCCAGGGTGAGGGTCCGCGTGGAAAAAGCCGAACTCTAGCAGCTGGCGCAGGCCGGAAGAAACGCCGATTTCAACGAGGTCGTTGGTGGCAAGGCCTGCCTGCTTTACCCTATCGGTGTCAGTGAGCTTGAAGCCATTTATCCACTCCATGGTAAGGACATGGGGGCTGCAATAGCGCCAGTAAATAGAAGGCACTTTTACCAGCGGCTCGTCCTGAAAATTTGCAGCAAATTTCTCAGCGTTACGGCCTTCGTTGAGGTAATCCACTTCTTCGAATAACTTGCTGCCGAACTCGTCGACTATGAGCGACAGGTCATGACCTAGATTCAGCGGTAGCCAAGGCGCAATCCAGCCTGCGGCCCATCGCATAATGTATAGGTCACGGCAAATAATTGGCATCAGGTTTGGGCGCTGAACTTTTACAGCGACTTCTTCGCCGCTGTACAGTCGGGCTTTGTAAACTTGGCCAAGGCTAGCCGCCGCGACAGGCTCTGCCGAAAAGTTGCTGAAGATCTCTTCAGGGGTTCTATCCAGGTCGTTCAAAATAATCTGCCGAGCAACCTCATTTGAAAATGGAGGCAGCTGGTCTTGGAGCTTAATCAGCTCGTCTAAAAAGCTGGGCTTAATTAAGTCGGGGCGGGTGGAAAGCGCCTGACCAACTTTGATGAAGGTGGGGCCAAGCTTGGTTAGGATTTGGCGTAGACGAATGGCACGGCGGTCTTGATTGGCTACAGTGCGACCGAGGAGATGGTCGAACAGCAAGCCCAGGGCGAAAGTACCCAGCATCCAGGAAACAGTTAGGGTGCGCCACAAAACGATGAGGGGACGTCTGCGGTAGTATTTTGCGATCGCCCGCCAATCGTAGCGATTTTTACTGGCGGTATCTCCAGGGAGATTACCTGGCACGGTAAAGTCGGTCATAAAAACAACACTTTCAGTGACGACACGGATGGCAAAGTTAGAACGCAGCTATTCTGTTCATGGTTCATTGTAGTATACAAAAATACAAAAAACTTTAGACCAACAGACGGATTTCCGTCTTGCCGTAGCAATAATCGACCCAGCGATTGACACCAAAACGACATTCATACAGGACGCAACATGGGCGACGCCAACTTGATAGAACCCAGCGCTATCGGCATGTTGTGGGCTGTAGGCCTGATGGTAATTGCGGTTGGCCTTGCGAGCTGGCAGCGATTGGGCTTGGCGACCACACTCGCGATCGCAACTTTTCGCACCATCACACAGCTCCTCTTTGTCGGCTCTGTACTCACAGCCATCTTTGCCAGCAATCAACCCCTGGTAGTTTTAGCCTTACTCGTCGCGATGACCACTATCGCCGCTGTGGTTGCCCGTGGTCGCATCGATCCAGAGCTACCCAAACTGCTGAAGTGGGTGTGGCTAGCGATTTTCACCAGCGGCCTTGTCATCATGATCTACGTCAGCCTACTGGTGATTCAGCTCGATCCCTGGTACGACCCGCGCTATCTTATCCCGCTAACGGGCATCGTTCTAGGTAATGCGATGACGGCTGCGTCAATTGCAGGGGAGCGGTTGGTCACAGCGCTGCGGAATAACCGGATAGAGATTGAAACGCATCTTAGCTTGGGGGCTACGCCTGATCAGGCGATCGCAGCCTACCGCCAAGCCGCCATTAAAGCCGGGCTCATCCCCACTATCAATGCCATGATGGTAGTCGGCCTGGTCACCTTGCCAGGCACTATTACCGGTCAGCTGCTGGGCGGCGCAGCACCCTTGATCGCAGCCGTCTATCAAATTTTGATTATGTTCATGCTGGCCCTGGCTACGCTGATTGCCTCGCTGATTGTGAGCTATGGCATCGCAAGGCAGTTTTTCAATTCGGCGATGCAGCTAGTAGAGCCGAAAGATTAGATCTTGCCTCTTCACAAGGGGGAAAATTAGAGGAAGCTAAAGATTACTGGCGCACAAAGCCGTCTAGATCAGGTCGGTACCGAGCCAAAAAGTCCCCGTTCGAGTCGTATAGCTCTACCGGAATTTGAGCTTGCGTACTCAGTAGCGTAATTTGCTGCAAAAGCTGGTTGCTCTGGCTAACTAGCTGCGCACTCGACGCCAAACCTGCCCGCTGCGGCGGTGGCGTAATCGACTCATTAATCACGCTGTCGTAGCCCTGAACGAGGTCTAGCCGAACTTTACCTGAGGCCATTGAGTAAGAGCACTTCTGAATATCGCTAAGACCACACACTAGGAAAAAGCTGGGTTCCACTGGCTGAAAGCGCAGAGAGACCTCCATGTTGTTTTCCGCTGTTGCTAGCGCACTAGTATAAGTGGTCAGCAGTGATTGCGCGGTAGACCGAGAAAATACGCCTTCTGGCACATCTCGCAGCTGAATGACGGCCAAGTTCCACCGTTCTACGGCGGTTGTCCATAGTTCGTCTTCTTCTGCCTGCTGGGCATCGTTGGCTAGCTGCTGAGCCCGAAACAGGAGTCGGCTGGCACTGCGCTCTTGCTCAGCGCGATCGCGTACCTCCTGCAAGGTCGTCTCAAACTCTGGCAAAATGTCCTGCGCTTCAGCGTAGGCACTGGTGCCCTGAGGAATGCGTCGCAAATTTTCTACCGCTGTTTCCCAATCAGAAAGCACCGCTTCCCAGGCTTCCGATGAGTTGGCTAGGGGCGTTTGCTGAGTTGCACGGCTGGCTGCCTGCTGCGCTTGCCGGAGGCTGACTTCTGCACCTGACTCGGCTTCAATTCGCACCAAAACAGTCGATAGGTTGGACCGGTATTCCACTAGCTTGCGGTCGGCCAGCTCTCGCACTGGGCTATCTTCAGCTACGCCTGAGAGCGCAGTCGTCGCGGCCCGCCATTCACTCGCAATATCTTGCCACGTAGAGACCGAGTGAGGTGGATTTTGCGATTTTACCGCTGCGCTGTAGGCCTTACCCTGCGCTTCGCTGACCAAGTCCAGCGCTGTTAGCTGACGATCGTACTCTGGCAGAATAGCTTGAGCATCGCTGTAGTGGCTCGACCATACCGGAATCGGCTCTAGCAGCAGGATGGATTCTTTCAGTTCTTTTTTAGAGGCAGCTACCGCATCAAAGGAGTCATCCACCCGTAGGTTGCCAAGGGCTTCGTCACCTTTTAGCTGAGCTGCTTCAATGCGATCGCATCCCCCTACAGTACAGGGCCGCGTCAACAGAAAGCCCACTATCCCCGCAAACAAAAGACCGACTATCCCGACAATTGCCATTGGGTTACCGCTCTTTGTCTGCTGCTGCCATAGCTCGCGCTGCCGCTGCACTTCTGTCTCATCTACCGAAGCAACCACTTCTTCGTAATCTTCTTCTCCTGTTTCATCCGTACGAGCGGCCTCATCTTCTAGGTAATAGACCGGGTCGTCTGCATAGGCCTCATGGTCGTGGGTGACTTCCTCATATTCGTAATCGTCTAGTTTCTGGTCGTTTGATTCTTGGTGGTCTGAATCTTGGTGGTCTGAATCATAGTTAGGAGAGTCAGAAGCATCAGCCGAAACGTCCTCATCAGCCGGAGCGAAGCTTAAGTCCAACTCGTTAGAAGCTAATAGATCAGAAGTATCTTCACTAGTGTCAAGGTCGAGGTCGAGCAGGTTGGCATTTGGCAACAGTACCAGCGGATCATCGACAGCATCGTCGCTGTATTCTTCACGAGGGGAATCGACAGCGTCATCGGTGTAGCCTCCATAGGAGTCTTCAGATGACGCCTCAGCAGATTCTGCCTCTGTAGAGACTTGCTCAGCCATCTGAGAAGCATCCAGACTAAAGTCACCAAGGTCATCTGGGACCAAATCATCAGAAACTAGCGGATCTGCCAACGGCTCGGCCAATGACTCAGTCGGTGGCTCGGGCAATAATTCGGCAGATGATTCAGATAGAGTTTCAGCTAATGGTTCTACAGATAAAACAACAGATTCAGAGTCCTCTACAGACGCTTCGTTGCTCTCGCCTGCACTGAGTATCTCTTCAGCGAGGCGATCCTCGGGAGAACGTTCTTCAGGCGTCAGATCAGCTGTAGCAACATCTAGCTCAGTAGAAGTCTCTATAACCGCAACAGACTCAATAGCTTCTTCTGGAGTCTCTTCTTCTGAAGTCTCTTTTTCTGAAATATCTGTTTCTTCTGAAGAGGTCTCTAAAGTGAAAGATCCCTCTGAGTCATCAGCGACTGTGTCACTCGTTGATGGTTCAGGAGATAAAAAATCGAACAGATCTGCTGTTGCGTTTTCTGATGATGTTTCTGTCGATGTTCTTTCTGCGGATGTTTTTTCTTGGAAGGCTTTGTCTGGGAATCCCTCATCCTTAAAAGCACCATCTGTTGGGACTTCATCGGTTAGTGATTCATCGCTCGAAACTTCAGTAGCACCGTGACCTACCTTTGTAGGCGCAGTACTGATGAATTCAGCACCCAAGGCTACATCGCTTGTGTCGACATCGACCGACGATTCAGTCGGTAACACCCAATCAGCACCTAATGAGTTGGTGTCATCTAAATCTGATTCAGCTGAGTCAGATTCAGCTGAATCTGGGCCATCAACCAAGCTAAAAAAGTCTGAAGGGCCGCTTTCCTCCACAGCCGGCGGCGTAATCGGCAAATCGACTGTTGGCAAATCTAGCTCAGAAGATTCTATGGCGGGCGTTTCTCCCGGCAACATAAAATCCGTCGCCGGATAACCCGATACATCGATAAAACCGACCCCTTCCGACAAATCCGCATCTAGGGCATCACCACTACCCGCCGAATCCATTGCGGACTCGGCTGTTGACTCCAGCGGCTCTAGATCTAGAGAGAGATCTGATGATAGATCCGAATTTTGGGGTGCATCTGGCTTCGCAGTTGCATCTAGGCCAAAGTCAGCTGTCAGATCGAAATCGGTCGCAGCCTCTGATGCAACTGTCTCCGAAGCGGATTGATCTGAAATAATCTCGTTCGAAGTGACCTCTGAAACTGCATTAAAATCTGGCCCTAAATCTGCACTAAGATCTAGGCTGAGGTCATCTTCTACATCAAGGTCATCACCCAAATCGAGCAAGAGATTGTCTTCTTCTAATTCCTGAAGCACTCGATCTTCTTCACCATCTGGTAGCATCACACTTGCCATAGGTACAGATGACATCGAGAAAAACCCAGCAGCAGCGTCGCTCTCAGCAAGCGAGTGACCGTTACTACCGGCACTGCTGCCACCTAGAGTCTCCGCTTCCTTCAAATTATTTGTGACATCTGCATCCACCTCAACGGTTGGCCCATCGACTGTGTCAGTCAGCGGACTGTGCGCCGTAGCATCTGCATCCAATTCTGCATTCGGTTCTACACCTAGCGGTGAGTCAACAAGCGCTTCATCCACCTCTCTTTCAGCCTGATGCTGACTGGCCACATCATCCAAGAACGAAGCCGGATCAGTATCACCGAATAATTCGTCAAAGCCGTCGTCTACCTTCCAGGTAAACGAACGCATAGTAAAGGGCTTGGCTTCGCTCAAATGCTTCAGATATAGCTGCACCGCAACTTGCTCGGCGCCATCTGAAAGGTCGGCCACTTCATCGGGGAGGCCTGCGGTGTCAAAGCGCGATCGCAAATGATCTTCTAGCCAATCGAGCGTTTGATGGGCAAAGGGCTCTGCCTTGGCACTATCTAGCGGGTACTCCACTAGCACCATGACCTTATCTCGGCCCAGCGTACAGCGCACCACCGTGTTTGGCGGCGTCGTAGCTTGCTCAGATAGCGTCCGAGTCAGTTCGGTAGATAGGGTCTCAAAAGTAAGTGCAGACATAAGCGGGGCGCATTCACACAGAACGCTGAAATTTCCAGGAGGGTAAGGTTAAAAAATCGTAGGCTACAAATCTTAGCGACCGCAAGCCAATCAGCAGCGAATGCCGCTATCTTTACTCAGTACTAATAAAATCAGTAACAATAAAAATTGATATAAAACATCGAGGGCTACCGCGTTCAAATCGTTCCTTCATTTCGCTAGCATTTATTTCAGCAGCAGTCACTAAGGCAGAACATCGACCATGGACATCTTAATTGTGGAAGACGAGGCTGATATTGCCGAGCTCATCCAGCTGTATTTGTCCAAAGAAGGGTTCGACTGTCATGTTTGCCGGGATGGTAACACCGCGCTAGCGCAATTTAAAGCAATTCAGCCAGATTTAATCATTCTGGACCTTATGCTTCCAGGCCTCGACGGGCTAGAAGTGTGCGCTAGAGTGCGTCAGCAAAAGGCGCTCAAAGACCCCTACATCATGATGCTCACGGCCAAAGGCGAAGAAATAGACCGCATTATTGGCCTATCGACCGGCGCAGACGACTACATGGTGAAACCCTTTAGCCCAAGGGAGCTAGTGGCCCGCGTGCGCGCCGTCCTCAGACGGAGTTTACGGGATAATCGCCAATCGACCACTACCTATCAAACCGCCCATTTCACGGTAGATATCGACCAGCGCACCGCCCGCCAAATACCCCCAACCGACAAAACAGACCATCAAACAAATAATCATCAAGATAATTTGCAACTTGACGCAGAGGATGCCCAAAGTCAAACAAAATTAGACAGTTCGTCAGAAATAGCTCATAAAACCAGTCTTGAGCTCACGCCGCTAGAGTTTGATTTACTCGCTACTTTTATGAGCTATCCAGGGCGCGTTTGGAACCGCAGCCAGCTGATTGAAAAACTCTGGGGCAGTGACTTCTTTGGCGACGAGCGCGTTGTTGATACTCACATCGCCCGCCTACGCAAAAAAATAGAGCCCGACCCGTCCGCTCCCTCTTTTGTAAAAACCGTCGTCGGCGTGGGCTACCGTTTTGAAGATTGATAAAGCCACTCTCCGCAGTCGCCTACTGGTATCGCAGCTGATTGTACTCGCGGTTACCGTTAGCGCTCTAGCCACCGTTAGCAGACTCTCTACCCCGCGCTACTTTGTCGTCACTCTAGAGAGAATGGAACGACAGGGCGTGCGCATTCAGCAGGTCAAAGGACAGCTGCTAGAAGGATTTGAAGATGCCTGGATTCAGGGCATGCTGTGGTCGATTGTGCTGGGCGGCACCACCGCAGGCGGCATCAGCTACTGGCTATCGAGACGCATCATTCGTCCCCTCTTGCGCATGGAGGCCGTCACCCGCCAGTTTTCGGCAGGCGACTTTTCCTCACGGGTACCCCCGCTCGAAATTCCTGAGTTTGACCGGCTCGGCCACAGCTTCAACCGGATGGCAGACGACCTAGAAGGCGTAGAATATCGCCGCCGAGAGCTGGTGGGCGACCTCAACCACGAGCTGCGCCCCCCGCTGACAAATGTGAAGGGATATTTGGAAGGATTAGCCGATGGCGCGATCGCACCCAACCCCGAAACCTACCAACGCCTCGTCGTCGAAACCGAACGCCTCCAGCGCCTCGTCAACGACCTGCAAGAACTTTCCAAGCTAGAGTCTGGCTACTTGCCGATAGAGGCTCGTACCGTTGCGATCGCGCCCATCATCACCCAAGTCGCCAACCGCTTTGCCGACCAGCTCATCGGGCTAGAAAGCCTACAGCTCACCACCGACCTCCCACCAGACCTGCCAGCCGTATGGGGCGA
This sequence comes from Phormidesmis sp., assembly GCA_050042985.1. Taxonomy (GTDB): domain Bacteria; phylum Cyanobacteriota; class Cyanobacteriia; order Phormidesmidales; family Phormidesmidaceae; genus Phormidesmis. The sequence goes on from JBHJIY010000104.1 coordinate 43,360, forward strand.
CCCAGCCCGCATCGAGCAAATCCTCGTAAACCTACTGAGCAACGCCCTGCGCCACACCACCACCGGAGAAGTCAACATCCGTGCCTACACGCAGTCTCACAACAGCAAACAAAACGGTAAAAACTTCCTATGGATAGCCGTCTCAGATACGGGCATCGGTATTGCCGAAGCCGACCTGCCGCACGTCTTTGAAAGATTTTGGCGGGCTGATAGATCGCGCGATCGCGCCTCCGGCGGTTCCGGCGTAGGGCTCGCCATTTGTCGCCGCCTCGTAGAGCTACAAAACGGTCAAATCACCGTCACTAGCCAACAAAACCAGGGCAGCACCTTCAGCTTTTCATTACCCACCGCCCCCACTATGTAAAGACTAGAACAATGCGGTAGTCATCTCAGTAATTCTGCGGCCATCATCGAACCAAGCCACTTTTTATACGCAGTCTTACTGACACGCCCATGACCTCCTCGCACCCTCAGCCAGCGACGCCTTCAGCCGTCACCCTTCCGGCTACTGCAACCACTACAAAATCTGCCGCCAAACCCCTCTTCAGAAACCAGTTCGATATCACCGAGCGACTAGGCCTAGGCGGATTTAGCACCACATACCTAGCTGAAGACGTCACTAGCCCACACCGTCAGCCCTGCGTCATCAAACAGCTGCGCTACAAATCAGCCAACAGCGACAAAAACAAAGCCCTACAGGCAGAACAAAACCAGCGCCGCTTCCAAAAAGAAGCCCGCATCATGGCTCGCCTTGGCCAGCACGACCAAATCCCCTACCTGCTCGATCACTTCATCGAAGACGGCCAGTTTTACCTCGTCCAAGAGTACATTCCTGGCCTCACCCTCCAGCAAGAGATCTCCCAGCACGGCATCCAAACCGAGGCCCAAGTCAAAACCTTTTTACGAGACATCATCCCCATCCTGCGCTACGTGCACCGTCACAACCTGCTGCACCTAGACCTCAAACCCGCCAATATCATCCGCCGTAGCACCGACCAAAAACTCGTCCTCATCGACTTCGGAGCCGTCCGCCGCTACCACCAAGAGCCCAGCAAACCCCAACGCAGCAGCGGCACCACCGGCTTCGCCCCCAGTGAACAGCTCGCCGGCCAGCCCACCCCCGCCAGCGACCTCTACAGCCTAGGCGCAACTTGCCTCTACCTCCTCACCGGCTGCTCCCCCCTCGACTTCGCCATCTCCCCTCAGGGCCAAAACCTCCGCTGGCAAGAATCCATTCACGTCAGCCCCCACCTCACCCAAATCCTGACCAAACTCCTCGCCCCCAAAGCCCAAAACCGCTATCAGTCTCTGGATGCCCTACAGTGCGCCCTCACCCTAGAGCCCCACTACAGCGAACTCAAAGTATGCCTCACCCACGAGCCCTACAGCGGCGACACCTTCAAAGCCCCCACCGCCTGCCGCCTCGACGACTACTTGCCCAATAGCAACACAGAGCAGTCGAGCCAATCTGAAGCCAGCCGCCAAGCAAGCTCAATTCGACGCTGGCAGCAGCGCCGGCGGCAGTTTAAGACCTTTACGCCAAAGTAGGGAGAGGAGGAGAGAGAGGTAAAAATCCGGATGGATAGCTCACGTTTGTGCCACGCGTGGCACGTCCCCTACCGGTCACCTCGGCAACTCATTAGTGGATTAACGGCACCATAACAGAGCCGCCTTGTTCGAGGGGTCTGGGGAAGTTAGGTCCCCAGGCAGCCCATTAAGGCCTCCAGCAGAGGAGGGGGTCTGGGGAAAACGCTATTCAAGAGCCAGGCCAATATCTATCGGTACGGTACTAATAGTTGGTCCATCGAGACAGTAGTGTGTTCCCCGGTTCTTGTGGCCTTGCGCCTTGCCTCTTCTCGCGAGAGTATCTAGACAGATTAAACATTCCGGGCCGGAGGGCATAGCAGTGCTAGTGCCCCTACAGCATCTCAATCAAAATCGGACTGGACTGATGCAACTGCGGCGCATCCGCATCCTCAACACTCACCGCAATCGCCCTGACATCATCCACCGACCCCAACCCTCCCGGCAAACTCACCACCTGCGTCCAACCACCCGCAGCATCCACCGTAAAAACAGCCGTCAAAACAGCCCCCTTCTCATCCGTCGTCACCGGCACCCCCGACTCCACCAACGTCCAAAGCGCATACACCTCACCCGCCGCCAACGACTCCAACCCCTCCGCCGTCAACACCGCATTCACCTCAACCGGGTCAATCGTCAAACGCTCCAAAGCGCCCTCTGCGCCCCCACCATCAGCCGCAGACAAAGCCACCTCAACTGTCTCAGCAGAAAGCTGCCCTCCCTGCTGCGCCCGAAGCACCTCCAAATCTCGACGAAGAGTCTGATTCTGAACCATCAGCGCCACAATCACTCCCGCCGCCAGCGCTCCTAATCCCCGCCACGCCCACCGCCGATTCACCTCAGAAACACTAGGATGAGTTCCCAAACGCCCAGATCGTCCTAGTGCACCATCAGACCCAAGCCCTTCGCGTCCAGACAACACAGCCCCAGCTAAAACAGCCACCCTAAGACCCAATGGCAGCTCAGCCGACACACCATAGACCGACTCCAAACAGCCCAGCACCGCAACCAGCTCCTCCTGTAAGTCAGGGTTCACCAGCAGCATATCCTCCAGCACCTGTCCCTCCTCAGCTGTCAAATCACCCAACACATACCCAGCTAACAAAAGCTGCTGCTCTTCCGGTAACACCACCTCAGCCATCGCTCTACACCTCCCCCCGCGCCGACAAAACCTGTCTCAGCTTCAGCAGCCCGCGCCGAGATCTCGACTTGATAGTGCCCAAAGGCTGGTTCAAACGCTGTGCGATCGCAGCCTGAGTCAACCCCTCAAGATACGCCAACCGCAGAACCTGCCGCTCCGGCTCAGATAACTGCTCTACGGCCGCATTCACCGCCTTCGACCGCTCCGCCGCAACCATATCATCTGTGGAAAGATTAGGGGTCCGTGGCAGCACATCCGCCTGCCAAGTCTTTCTTGAACGCCGTGCAGACTGACGCGATCGCAGCCGATCAATCGCCCGGCTCCGCGTCAAAACCATCAAAAACGTCCTCAATGCCCCCCTCGCTGGGTCATAAGGACGTTCTGACAAATTAATAAAAATATCCTGAGTTAGGTCCTCCGCCTCCTGCGCATTACCCAACACCTTAAAACTCAGCCCATACACCAGCGCCGCATGCCGATCGTAAATCTCCCCTAGCGCATCTTTACGCCCCTCGCGCAGCAGCTGCCAAAGCACCGCATCAGAAAGTTGATGTGAAACACCCTCGCTTCTAGACACACCGCCTTTTAACGTATCGCCTTTAGACGCACCATCTTCAGATACACCGCGCCTAGACTGATTGGCAGGATCAAGCGCCATAAAAATCAACAAAAGAGCAAAAGACACCCAGCAACAAACCGTATCAACGTAATTATTGCATTTGCTCGCCCACTCAATGCATCCTTTCGGCAGCCATAGACCCAACGATTTAGCGGCAAAAACCAATACATCTACTATCCAACATGACCAGAAACTCACCCCATAACGACACAGAAACTACACAGCCAAATCATCTTGTAAATCCTCGTTCGTCACTGGCAGCCGACCGGCAATCCATTGAGCGACAAGGTCATGTAGTTCAGTAGCTAGCTCATCATAGAAAAAATGACCGGCCTCCTCTACCTCTACAAAAGTGAGGTGATGACTGAGCGTATTGACATAGCGGCCCCAGCTAATCGGAATCACCGAATCGCACGTTCCCCACAGCAGCAGCGTTGGCATCTGCAGCAGCGGAATCAGCGACCGGGTCATTGGGCTAAAGTCTTCCCCTGTTCGCGACTTCACCAAATAGCAAAACGTCCGCGCCGCCCCCCGCTCTTGAGTAGGCCGCACAAAGCCATCTATCAGTGCATCATCAACCTTCTCGGGCCTGCGGGCGATCGCCCGCAACGCCGCCCGAATCAGCCATCGCTGACGCACCAGCCGAAACAAAGGCCGAATCAACAGCGGACTGGCAAACCACCCTTCCACCACCGCCCCCACTCGCGCCGCTGCCCCGCCTAGCTCCTGCCTGGCCGCTGGCAGCGTCAGCATAATCAATCGCTCTACTTGAGCTGGATAGCTCGTTGACATCTGTAACGCCACCAGTGCCCCCAGCGAATGCCCCATCAGAATCATCGGGCGACCCAAAAATGTCTGCCAAAAATCCGCCACCTGCTGAACCCACAGATCGCTATTCAGGGCGCAAGCTACCTTTTGAGAGCCGCCAAATCCTACTAAATCAATGGCATAGACTGGACGCTCACTAGCAAATGCCACCAAATTCTCTCGCCACTGCTCCAAACTCGACCCCGCCCCATGAATCAGCAGCAGCGGACTCTCATCTTTCGCCTCACCACAACCCAGCAAATGCGTATATCGCACCCGCCACCCTCGCCACATCCAGATCCGCTGCTCGCCCAAAACGGACTGGGTTTCAACAGACTGGGTTTCCATCGCACTTATCGTCATCGCTTTTTGGTTCAAGGTGTCGAATACTTTACTCCCCACCCACAATCCCGCATGCTAGAAACTGGAACATAAAACACGCACACTTAGGAGATAGTCGTTCATGGATCCCGTCAAACTGATGAAGCAGGAAGTCGGTCGCGCTGCTGCTGCCCAGGTAAAATCTGGCACTATTGTAGGCCTAGGAACAGGCTCCACCACAGCTTTTGCCATTCAGTTTATTGGCGAGCGAATCGCATCCGGCGAACTCAAAGATATTAAAGGAATCCCGACCTCATTTCAGGCATCGGTACTCGCTAAGCAACACGGTATTCCCCTCACCACTCTCGATGAAGTCGACCATATCGACATTGCCATCGATGGCGCAGACGAAGTCGATCCACAAATGAACCTAATTAAGGGTGGCGGCGCAGCTCATACCCGTGAGAAAGTTGTCGATGGCCTGGCAGAGCGGTTCGTTGTCGTTGTCGATAGCTCCAAGCTCAGCGACAAAATCGGCACCATCTTTGCACTGCCTGTAGAAGTACTGCCCATGGCGGTAGCACCCGTTACTCGCGCACTAGAAAAGCTCGGCGGCAAAGTAGAGATGCGTATGGGCGTCGCCAAAGATGGCCCTGTTATTACCGATCAAGGCAACATGGTGCTCGATGTCACCTTCAACGGAATTGACAGCCCAGCTGAGATGGAAAAAACGATCAACAACATTCCGGGCGTCTTAGAAAACGGACTTTTTGTCGGGCTAACCAGCGAAGTGCTGATTGGTGAAGTCAAAAACGGCGAAGCGACTGTTCGCAGTATGTAGGAAACGCAAAAGCGCTCTACATCATCGAAATCATCGAACCGTAAAAGCACATAGCTCAGAGGTTTAGTTCAAAGGTTTCAAAGATATAAACAAGGATATAGACGTTGATTCTCTGATTTTTTCATCGTCTATATTTCTTTTTCAGGCTTTTTTAGTCAAATTTCAGACTTTTACGTAGTCTTCTGGTCGATAGCCAATGCTTGTTCCAAAGCTGCTTTTTCTTTTGTTCGCTTGGCGTAGGGCGTCAGCTCGTCCGAGCTCAGGCCCGAAAGCAAGCTAAGATTTTCCAGACTTATACCCTTAGTTAATAGTTCTACACACCAAGTTTGACGCGCACAAAAAGGCGATACAGGCTGGCCCAGAATTGGGGTCACACCCTCTAGCGTAGATGACCACAGTGCGCTTAAGCTCTCCAATGTCATTGGTTCACCCACATCATTTATAAACACTTCAGGACAATCGTCTGAGCGACTTTTTAGCCATTGAGTCAGCGGATTTTTAATATAGGAACCGTAGCGATTGCCCATAATCCAACGATTGACAGGAACTTGGCGCGCCTTTACGCCTGAAAGCGTTATCAGGTGCTGATTTTTGCTAGCGAATACTTGCGATCGCGTCAGTCCCATCGCCTCTTCTAGCCGTAGCCCTGCGCCAAAAAGCACATACACCAGCGCATAGGCCTGGGGGCTCTGTTTTTTAGCATTTTGGAAAAGCGATCGCACCACTTCAGCAGGCAAGTCCCTCACACTCCTCTCAAGTTCACCTTGTTCTGCCGTCACATCACCGACACGGTCTGCATCTGAACGCGGCTCTCTTTGGGGCAAAAACAACCGCTCTACTGCCGAAAGAAAAGCGGCCTGATTTTTCCATAGCGATTGACCGCCGCTAGTAGAATCCATCACTGAATAACCCACGATTAGCGTGTTTAGAAGGCTTGCAAGCTCTTCTACGGCTAAATCTGGGCGCGCTACTTGTGCACCATGCAAATAGCCTACGGTCTGCTGATTGGCCTGACGCAGAGCTTGGCCGAGGGCCTGCTGATTTTCCAGTGGAGATTGACTGGTTTCACCGATGAGCGATCGTACCAGCTCCGGCACCCGGCCTAGCAGCTCCAACCCGGCCGAGCCGTAGGCCACCAGCGGCGCATTCGCCCCCTCAACATCTGACAGTGCCGCTTGCATCGCCTCTAAAACAGGCGCTTCTTGCAGCACTGCCAAAAGCAAGCCCTGCTTGCTCCCAAACTGACGAAATAGCGTCACTTCATTGACGCCTGCGCTTTCCGCGATTTCCTTAGTTGTTGTCGCTGTCAGTCCTTGAACAGCGAACAACTGTAAGGCAGAGCGCACAATTTTTTCGCGACTAGATAATTTTCTTTCAGCCATCTTTAATCAGTCGAGACCTATTGGTATGTCTGTGGTTTTAAATGCTTTCACATCGCTCATCCATCTAGCTTATTGTCATCTT
>JBHJIY010000105.1:0-33864 GCA_050042985.1 Phormidesmis sp.
TCAGAAAATGATTCCAAATAGTCTCCATAAAGAGCCTCAAAATATGCCGCTTCGTCAAATGCATCTGATTGCGCTATATCCAGTACGCGCACTGAGAGATCAAAGGCAGCATCGGGCTGTTCCCACACCTGATACACCTCAGCCATGTTACGAATAGCGAGCATTTGATCGAGGGGTGAAGTCATCTTCTCAACAACCGCCCAAGCAACTTCCAACTGTTCTTCACGTAGCAATTGCGCTGGGAGATAACGAAAAGAAGCGCTATCAGCAGCCAGGTCTAACAACGCCAAACCATCTTCGTAACTCCCGACAGCAAACAACACGCCGGTTAAGTAATCCAGAAAATCACTATCGGTCCGGGCCTCTTCGCCGTAGGTTTCTAATACTTCACGCGCCAGCGTACGTGCATTCTCTACTTCATTAGCCTGAAAATACACAACCGCAACTTGAAGTAAAAATTGCCGAGGATTGTCGCTCACCCGTACCGTTTGTTCAGTAGCTGCGATGAGCCCCTCTAGCTGAGCTTGCATACGTTCATCTGAGGGAAGCAGTTGAGTCACTTGGCTCAGGCTCCACAGCTTTGAGAACAACTGATCAACAGCCTCCATTTCCTGAAGAAAAGCAAAGCTACGGTCGAAGTCCCCGGCTTGTGCAAATGCTATGCTCAACCGACTATTTAGAGAAAGCCCCAAAGCGTAGGCTTCTACCTCAGCTGAGACCGATACAGCATCTGATGTCATCATCTTCTCGGCAGCTGCCTCCAATAGAGAGATCGCTCGCGCAGTATAATCACTGGCAGATAAGTACTCACTGAGCTGAATGTAAGCCATCACCTGATTTCCTTGCTCAGGTAGTGCCTCAATCTTTACGACTTGCGCTGCAATCAACGCATCAACAGACGCTAAGTCATCCGCTTGATGAAGGGCCCGGACAAACTCGTGCAGCTGATATTGCCATGATTGCCAAGGGGTAAAATCATCATCATCTGGAGAAGTAGAAGATAACAGAGATTCTAGCTCTGGAAAAATCGCTAGAATCTCTTGCAGCTCTTCTGTCGATACACTCTCTTGAATAAAAAACAGGCCTGAATGTATAAGCTGAGAACGAGTAAACTCATCGTCAACAATATCCACCACCTCTCGTATCTTTCGATATTCGCCAGCCCGGCTGTATAGGCGAACAATATCACCGACGAGTGAAGATTGACGGCTCGAATCCTGTGAAAGCATTTCTGCAAGTGCGATCGCATCTACCAACAGCTCATCCATCCGCGCCGTATCGCCGATGTGTTCACCATAAGCAGCTGCCAGCGTGACGAGCAAATCACCTTTCACCGCAGCCGCTTCAATCTGTTCAATGAAGGGTAGGGTTTCTTGTGCGATCGCATCTGCCAATTCCACCTGACCTAGGCAAGCGTAGGCCTCACTCAGCTCAGCTAGCGTACCTGCCCTCTCTTCTACCGTATCTGCTGCTCTAGCTGTTACAGCAGCAGTTTCCATTACCGCCTGACGAAATTCACCCAGCGGTTCGGGCTGCTCAGTGGCAAGATCAAAGCAATCGTGACCGCTCCTAGAAGAAACAACAGTTTCCGCTTCTACCGCCGTATTCTCTCCGGCCATAGATTCCGCAACAGCTGGGCCACCAGACAACAACCAGCCAAATCCAATCAAACCCACAACCCATAGTCTGAGCTGAAAACGATAGAAACCCATGAAACGCGCTGTACTAAATGCTACAGACTCAGAGTTCCCCTGGCAAAACGGCAACCTGCTGAGCAAAACCCTCACTCAAGCGGCAATCAATCAATAATTCTGATTGATGTGACCAGTATTCCTACCCATCTTGGGAGGTAGGCACTAGCCACATCGGTGATGTCAGCCTCACCTTGCTGACACACAATAGGTGCAATAACTTACCTCACCTATTCATGGATACAGCCTTCGAAACCCTTTCACAAGATCTCTCAAACATTGTTACGCAAACCAGCCGCGTTGTCGTCTCCATCAAAGGTCAGCACTCTGTCAGCACAGGGATTCACTGGAAAAAAGGACTCATTATTACATCATGCGAGGCCCTACAGTCAGACACCCGCTTCAAAGTTAAGCTATCAGGCGGACAAACCTTCGAGACAGAACTACTCGGCAGCGATCCCACAACGGACATAGCGATTCTCTTACTCCCCGAAACAGTCGAATATCCGACAGCCGTACTCGGTGATGCTCAGACGCTAGCACTGGGGCAACTGGTTGTAACCGTGGGCTATTCGGCGGGGCAAGGCCGAGGTCGAGGTCGGCGACACAGTAGGAGGGGTCGCAGAGGACGAGGACAACAAAGAGAAAACGATGAAAACAGGCTGTCAGCCATCCGTCAGTTTTCTAGCCTAGGGATGATTTCTGAGCTAGGCGATACTTGGCGTAGCCAAAGCGGCGGCCAAATTGACCAATACATCGCGGTCGATATCAATATTGGTCGAGGAAGTGCTGGCTGCCCGCTTGTCAGTCACAGTGGGCAAATCGTTGGCTTCAACACATTTGGACCTCAGCGTAAAGTGTTGACTATTCCTGCTGCTACGGTCAATAAAGTCGTTGAGCAATTGCAGCAGCGAGGCAAAATCACCAGGGGCTACCTAGGGCTAGGAATGCAGGCGATTCCGCTGCCAGATAACGTACGGCAGCAACATACTCTCGACAACGAGATTGGCATTATGGTGGTCAGCGTAGAGCCAGAAAGTGCTGCCGACCAAGCTGAGATGAGCATAGGTGATGTCATGATTTCATTTGATGATCAAAACTTAGAGAGTCTAAAACAGGTGCAAACCCATTTGGGCCCACAGAGTGTAGGGCAGTCATTATCAGTCAAGCTGCTACGCGGTGGTCAGCTGCAAACCGTGACACTCACCGTAGGCGAGCGCTAAGCATGGCTGAAATTGTGATTTGCGCGGCGCATTCGGTGACTCGCGCCGGGCTCTGTGCAATGGTGACGATACCAGCCACTCAGGTGATAGGTGAGGTCAGTAGCCTAGAGGCGCTGAACCAATGGCTACAAACTCAGCAAACTGACTTAGCAATCGTTGTCACAACAGATGACTTTGAAGCTGTTTTTCAGACTGTTGATTCTCTAGCTATCGAAGACAATCTATCTGTTTTGATTCTATTAGAAGACGCGTGGATAGAAACCGCTGAGGCAGAATCTGTTGCTTTGTCTCAATTAATGAGTACGGGAATGGTGAGTTTACTGCCAATGGAGGTGTCGGCTGATGAGATTAGGAATGCGATCGCAGCCATCATTAGCGGCTTCAACGTCCTCCATCCCGACATTACAGAAGCGCTTTTCTCTCAGGCTAGCAACACGTTTAGCGCTGTTGAATCTGAAGATTTCGAGCCGCTTACGCCTAGGGAGATTCAGGTGCTCAATCAGCTGGCAAGTGGCGTAACGAATCGGGCGATCGCCCAAACTCTCAACATCTCCGAACACACCGTAAAATTTCACATCAGCGCTATCCTCTCCAAGCTCAACGTCGCTAGCCGCACCGAAGCTGTCGCAGTTGGCATTCGTGCAGGACTCGTTATGCTTTAGCACTGTCAAATAGGGTTGTGAAGTGAACGATATACAATGAATTCTCTACACGTCTCTAATCCAGGGAAACTCCATTAGAATTTACCAAAAACGACAAATCTTACATTAAAAGGATACTAGCATTTACATCAAGATTCCTTAACTTAATAAAAAGAGTAGGGCACACTAACGCTGTGAATTTAATCAAACCTACAGCTTTACCCATGCGTGCACTCCCTGCTTCCCGCACTCGTCTTTTCTATTTGTGTGGGAATGTCGCTTTGGCCTCGGCATATTACGGCACCGCAGAGCTGTCGCGGTGGCTAGCCTCAACCCCACAAAATGTCACACCCGTTTGGCCACCTGATGGTATTGCGGTTGCAGCTGTGTTTCTGTACGGGTTTTGGATGCTGCCTGGGGTTTGTCTGGGGTCTTTTCTGGCGAATATTTGGGCGTTTTGGGATCCGAGTAGTTGGCTATCGCTGTCGACGTCGGTATTCGGCGTGATGGGCATTGCACTAGGTACCACAGTGGGCACGGGCGTGGGTGTCTTTGGGCTATGGCAAACGGCACGCACTCGGTATCCGCTTAGCCGTGTGGTTAATGTAATTCAGCTCTTGTTTTTTGCAGGGCTATTAGGGCCCGTTATCAATGCCCTCGCAGGCGTTGCCGTGCTGTGTAGCTTGGGTGTTGTACCGTGGGAAGCTTATTCGGACGTATGGCTAACGTGGTGGGTTTCTAATGTAGCGGGAATTTTTATTGTCACTCCGGCGATTATTAGCTGGGAACGCGAGCTGTGGGCTTCAAAAAAGCAAGACACTCGGCGAATAGAGCCGGAAGTAAAGCAATGGCGAAACCCTTTCGCAAAAAGATCGCCTAAAAACACCTACGTACATACAAAACATGGTTTTGAAATCCTGTTGATGTCGGGGCTTGTGCTCGTCGTTGGCTATGCTTCTTTTTGGCAGCCGTATGCGTTGGACTACATGCTCATTCCACTGCTAATTTGGCCAACGTTTCGCTATGGGCAGCGAGGGAGTACGTTGGCTGCTGTCATGATTTCTGCAATGGCTATTTTAGGCACGGTACGAGGCTTGGGAAGCTTTGCAGGAGACTCGCTCGATCAGTCGTTAACGCTGCTACAGTCGTTCATTGCGGTAACAGTTTTCACCGCATTGATTTTGGCAGCGGTTTTGGCTGAGCGCACAACAGCAGAAGATAAGCTGAGAGTAGCGATCGCGGATCTTGCCACCATGAACGCAGAGCTAGAACAGCGTGTGACCGAAAGAACACAAGAACTCGACGATAAAAACAAATATCTACAAACTACCTTAAGAGAGCTGCATCAGGTACAGGCTCAGATGGTGCAAAGCGAAAAAATGTCTAGCCTAGGGCAAATGGTTGCGGGCATCGCCCACGAGATCAACAACCCGGTGAATTTTATTCATGGTAATCTCAATCATATGCAAAACTATGTAAAGAGCTTGCTGTGCCTAGTTGGAAAGTATCAGACCTATTATCCCAGCCCAACCGCTGAGCTTCAAGCAGATATTGAAGAGAGCGACCTTGAGTTTATTCGAGAAGATACGCCCAAGGTACTGTCTTCTATGCAGATTGGCACTCAACGAATTAGAGAGATTGTGCTGTCTTTACGCAACTTCTCACGGTTGGATGAGTCTGCACTCAAGCAAGCAGATATTCATGAGGGCTTAGAAAGTACGCTGCTCATTGTTAAACATCGGCTTTCCTTACCCAATAGCTCAGCCAAAATCCAGGTTGTACGAGACTATGGTGAGTTGCCACAGGTTGAGTGCTATCCGGGTTCACTCAATCAGGTATTTATGAATGTGTTGACGAATGCCATCGACGCGCTAGAACAACATCTTGCCCAGATGGATGAAGGCGAGTTGCCGACGATTACATTGCGGACAGATGTGTGCGATCGCTGGGTAACAATTGCGATCGCAGACAACGGCCCCGGCATTCCCAAAACCATTCACGAACAGGTATTCGACCCCTTCTTTACGACAAAACCTGTAGGACAAGGAACTGGCATGGGCATGTCTACGAGCTATCAAATCATCACCCAAAAACACGGCGGTAAACTCACCTTTGACTCAGCACCAGGCAAAGGAACAGAATTTACCATCAAAATCCCCCTAGTTCAAACCAAGGCAGTCCCATAGAATAAATCTACAGAAGCAAATCTACAGAAGCAGCTATCGTGCCCTAATTTCTTGAAGGACATCACGAATTTCATCTGTCAAAATCACTGAATCCACATCCGCATAGGCGCTTACCGCTAGCAGGCCAAATACTTGTTGCTGCGAAGAGTCAACTGCCACTAGGGCTTCGAGTGCTTGCTGAGGAAATCCCATAAGCGCTGCATAAGTAGCCACGTTGACTAAACTACTGTCATCAAGCGATGAAAACAACGGTACCACTTCACCCAACAGCAGAGCAGGCAGCATAGGATCGCTGTTGCCATCAGCAAAATCTAGCCAAACCGCAGCGCGCACCTCATCGTCATCAATTCGCTGTAATAGCTGTTGAACACGCTCTAGGTCTGTTCCATAAGCATAGTCCCACAGATTCTGAGAAATAAGCTGCGTCTGAGCGTCTGTCCAGTAGGCGCTAGTATCATCATCAACTGACCCATAAGCTGACCCGTAGGTCTGAGCTAGGTCAATCGCTTCAGCCATTAGCTCAAAGGCCTTCTGCGATTGACCATCTGTCTTATAGGCGTTCGCCATTGCGGTCAACGCCTCAACGCGGAAGGGCAGTGCCTCTATCAGCATAAGCACGTCTTCAGCCAAATCATACTGACCTTTCTCTACCAGTAAACCTGCTAGAAAGGGCCCATCTGCATCTTCCTGTACAGATTTTGCAATCTGAAGTGCGCTGCTATATTCGCCAATATCTGCCAGCAAATAGCTCCATCGGGAAGACAAGTAATCTTCCACATTGAGCAGTTCCCCTTCAGCTGTAAATTGAACAAATTGCAGAACGATGCGGCGAGTATTCTGACTATCTCCAGCAAATGAGTACGCCAGAGCAAGCCTAGAAAGCAAGTCGTCTTTGGCTTCATTGTCTTGAATAGGTTGAATCAACGCCTCTGCTGCCGACAAATATTGATTCACTTCGTCACGGGCGGCTAGGGTCAAGGTACCGTCTTCATCGTAGGAATAATCTTCATCCGTAACCCAGTAGGCTTCGTCGATTAGCTCATACACATTTTCATGTTCAGACTGTCTCTGTTCTACTCGAAAGTCTTCACTAGCGATCGCAATTTCTTCAAGCAGCACAGCTTTTTGATCAGAATCTTCTAATTGTAAAGCCAAGCGCTCAGCTTCTATCAGTATTCTGTCAATAGTTTGTTGTTCTAGCTCGTATAGCTCGTAGGTGGCATCGACCAGGGTATAAACTTTCTCAGAAATTAGATCAGGAGAGTTTTCGACCTCTGCGAGAAGATCAAACGCACGCTCTACAGCGTTGGCTCGGAGAAAAAGGCTGACGATATACAGCCGCTCATACGATACATCTTCGAGCGCAGCCTCTTGTTCTAACACAGAAAGCTCCGTATCCAAGTCCGCTATAGCTAGCTCGACAAAATGCTCCGCAGCTTCTGCTTGCTCCATCAGTGCCAGTGTTTGACTCAACGTTATGTACAAAGAAGCGCGTAATCTAGCCCGTGAAAACGAGGCAATTGATTCAGCAGCAGTCTCAGCAAATTTCTCAATGTCTACTTCACCATCATCAAAACCACCCAGGTTACGAGGATTAGCAAGCTCGGCAGCAACCTGCGAAAACTGGTTATATTCCTCAAAAATGGCATCATCAGGACACTCTACCTCTCCCAGCGAACCGCAATCGAGAACTAAGAATCCACTCGAGCGATACTCTGTATCTTCATACGCTGTTTCTCCGTAACTAGACGAGACCTGTCCAGATATCACCCGATTGCCGTAAAACAACTGTCCGGAGATAGGCTCGTCCACGTCACCCGTAATACGATTACCAATCTCAGATCCTCGCTCAGCCTGCCCTGACGAAAAGTAGGCCGTAGCAACATTGCGGTAGATGTTTTGTTGAATATCTGGATATTCAGAGAGATCGTCTGCGAGTGCGATCGCCCGCTCTAGCACCTCACCCATTTTCTCCACATTGTCTAGAGATTCATAGTAAGCAGTCGCAATTTTCAGCAACACCTCACCTTGCGATTCAGCATCTTCCACAGCTGTAGCCGCTACCAGCGCCCTGGATAAAAGCGCCGCCGCAGTCGCCCGCTGATCGCATTTGTAACTATCAGCCATTATCACAAACAGATGAGCCCGCTCAGCGACCTGGGGTACAGCGTCCACAATCGCAGTGGTTGTTTCTAAAAGGGCAGTGCTAAACTGACTCAGCGGGAGCTCTGAACTACTCATAGAACTAAGACAACCGAACGCATAGAGAGGCCTATTGTCGATTAAAACATCGTCTCCCGCTAGTGGCACTGCCTGCGACTGAACAGAGCTACCCAGCAGCAAACAACTACAGCTAATCCAGCTAGCCATCAACAATCTTTTATAAGTCATACAAGCAGCGATTCCAGAAGACGGAGTCCTATTATCTGACACAGCCTGCCATAGCTACCGAAACACTTATCTGCTTCACAAAGCAATAACTGCATATCTGTCAAGAGACCCGCAGGGGTACTTTTCAAGCGCGGCTCATGAGTCTAAACTTGAGTGAAAATGCCTACGGCCGCTCGTACCTATGCGATTAGATATCAAAAGCCTCAACTTAGGCTCAGATTCGGCTGAACGCGACATTGACGTTGGCCTCGCTGAGTACTTCTACCAAAACGACGCCTACAATCGCTTCCTCAACGGACGCAAAACGATTCTGGTGGGCAATCGGGGTGCGGGAAAAAGTGCAATTTTTAAGTACATTGCGACTACTGAGCGAAAGAAAGGCAACCTCGTCCTTGAGCTATCGCCAGAGGATTATTCCTACGAACTGCTGAGCGAATACCTGCGTAGCGAAAAGGAAGGCTCTTGGGGAAAGCAGAGTGCCTACTCTGTTGCCTGGCAATACCTGCTATACAATCTTATTTTCAAACGCATTGCCAAAAACAAGCGTGGGCTCCTCCTCGGCGCACAAAAAAATATTTACAACTACGTCAATGGCAGCGGCATTGTTCAAGAAAATAGCTCTATTGGCATTCTAGTCAACTACCTCAAACGCATAGAACGGGTCAAGATTGAGTCCTACGAGGGCGGCATTCGTTCAGACCTTCAGGCGCTCTACGACTTGGAAGAAATCAAAGTCCTGCTGCCCAGCCTCAAAAATGTTTTGAGCAATACCCGCATTACGATTCTTGTCGATGAGTTAGATAAAGGGTGGGACAATTCAGAAGACGCCAGATATTTCTTGGCAGGTCTCTTTCAGGCCACGCAGAAAATCAATCTACTAGATCCGAATCTGCGTATCTATATATCCATCCGCCAAGAGCTGTTTGATAATATTCCTCAAATTTACGAAGATGCGCAGAAAATTCGCGAAGACGTAGAGGTGATTCGTTGGGGTAAAAATGAGCTGCTAGAGCTGATTGCGCTACGCATTGCGCATTCTTTTCCAGATGCGGCTAAGCTCCCGGCTATCAAGCGGTGGAAGACGGTGTTTGTGTCTAAGCTGTCTTCTAGCAATGTGGAATCGCTGGACTACATTATTGACCGGACTCAGCTGAGACCCCGTGAGCTGCTGCAATTTTGTAAGCAGTGTGTGGAGCGTGTGGACTATTCGCTGGTGGCCAAGCGGATTGATGAATGTGCGATCGCCGCTGCCGAAGAATCCTCCTCCGAACAAAAACCCCGCGACCTCGCCTCCGAATACCGTTTCCAATATCCCTACTTACTGGACGTCTTTGAAGTCTTTCGCGGTCAAAAGACCTACTACACCAAAGAAGATCTCGACTACCTCTTACTCTCCATCGCTGTGGGTGAAGTCGATGTAGAGCAGGCCTCGGGCTGGGTATTGGATCTTGACTATCTAGAGCTGAAGCAAATTCTATGGAAAATTGGATTTCTTAAGGTGCTGGTACCCAGAAATAGTCACAACTCTGCTAAGTATCGAGGCGACTACCTAGGCCATTACGAGCTACCGACTGTAAACCTCGAAAATATTGAGAAGTTTCGGGTACATCCTGCTTGTACTAAGTTCTTACATCTCAAGGATTAACACACTAAGGATTACACCAAGGATTAAATAGTTCAATGGCTCCTCGATCGCATCGGCCTTTTGCTTGGTCACACCAATCTATTCGTCGACTTGAACAGAGAGTTCAGGCCATACCCACGTGGTTAGTCTTTCTCGTTTCTGTTGTGATCTTAGCGATTCTTACCGTCGTACTACGCGACCCCAATGTGATTTATCCGGATGCGCCCTACGGCTACCGGCGGAAGGTGCTCAACGTTATTTTGAATGATGCTGAAGCGATCGCACTCATTATCGCCCTCGTGCTCTATGCAAAAGGTGAACCCGATCGCAAGAACCAGCGACACTACGAAGCTTGGCGTGTGATCGATACAGCGGCCGCTGCCAAAGTCACCACCAGCTACGCTCGCAACAAAGCCCTGCACGACCTACACCACGACGGCGTCCCACTCAAATGGATCGAGGCACCCAATGCTAACCTTGCAGGCATCAAACTGCCCGACGCTGATTTGGAGTGTTGTAACTTGGCTGGCACCAATCTGGAAGGGGCCAACTTACGCGGCGCAAACCTTATGGGCGCGAACCTACGCGGCGCAAACCTCAGCCACGCCGACCTTGTAGGCAGTGACCTAAGCACCGCAGACCTGCGTGCCGCCACCCTGCGCGGCACCAATCTTTCTGGCGCAAACCTCTGGGAAACCGACCTTAGCAACGCCGAAATGCGCTGGGCCGAATGCGACCAAGCTCAGCTAGCAGGTTCCAAGCTCAGCCAAACCATCATGCCCGATGGCAGCCTTTATCCTGCCCCTCTGTCAGAGCACCAAGAATCCTAAAGCAACCCTGCAAAACAAATAACTCAATACACAGCCCTTCCAAACTCGATATCCGGAAAAGGGACTCACCATGGGGAAGTTTAAAGGTACTTGGTCAGTGAGACCGTCTACAGGTCCGATCTATCTCCCTTTTCATGACTGTACTAAAACTCCACTCACAGTTAACACCTAACTACCTTGCGGATCTCAGTCACAACGGCGGTGGATTCTTAGTACCGAACCAACAAAAGATTGTTTTTTATAGCAGCTTTCGTCTAATGCACTGGCAAGGTGCATTCATCGGGAAAGGCCAAAGATTTAACACGCGTATCAGTCTTTATGACAGCAACACCCAACAAAGAGTAGCGACTTTTGAGGGCTGCCGGCACCTCGTGAACGACATCACCTTTCATCCTACTCAGCCAGTGGTCGTCATTAGCACTGGTGACTACGATGGCGGATATTGTTTCCAGGGTGAGCTATGGCTGTGGAACTGGCAAACTGGTGACGCCGTCAGTCTGCTTGCCGAAAGCAGAACAGCGCTTCAGAGTTACTTCCCCACCGGAAATGAGCTACGCGTTCTTTTACGGCTGCCAGATGAAGGAGACTTTAGCGGAGAGGCATGGGAGCGCTACGACTGGATCTCGGTTAACAATATAGAACAGCTCATGAGTCAGCCCATGGACGTGCACGCACTCAGAGCGAATGTCACTTTTCAGGAAAGTACGACAGCGCCCCAGTCGTTGGGCTTTGTCAAAAAGGACTTAGTGGATAGGGATAGCTTCAAAAACAGCCATGAGCTGCTAGGGGTGCATAACCAACGACAAACAATTTCACACATTAAATGGATAGAACCTAGCCAGCTAGCGGTAGTCGTGCAAAGTAACCGTCTGGAAATCTGGAATATCGATGGCCAGCACCTGACGACGCTCACGTTTGAAGGCAGCTGCGTTCAGCTACTAAAATCCCCGACTGGCTTACTCTGTCACGTTTTGAAATCAGGTAACTCTGTCCTTTATCGACTGATTGATCAACAGCTCGAACCGGTAAACGCATTTAAGCAAACGCTAGTGTTTTCTATAGATGAACAGGGACACCTACTAGGGCGAAATGCAGCAGGTAAAACATCAACCGACATTTGGCTAGAGGCTAATTGTCAAGAGCAAGGCCATGCCGACCTTGGCCATTTCGATTGTTTTAACCATAGCCTGATGCTAGAAGGTGGCGAAGCGCTGTACTTTTTGCAGGGAACACCCCCAACATCCCACGAACAGAAACAACTTTGTCGCCTCCATTTAGATGGGTCAGTAAAGCCTGTGATGCTATGGGACACAGGCTCACGCCATCATATGCAAAATATTGCCTGCTGGGGGCCAAAGGGAATGCTGTTGCGAGCATTCGAGGTCCACAGCTGGACTGTTGGGCAAGGGAGCTGCAAAATCGAATGCTGCGACCTCACGACGGGCACCCTTCCGTGGAGCCAGTCGTGCCATGCGCTCTGCATCGACATGGTTGTTATCGCAGAAACAATACTCGCCTATGCCCTCACAAACGGTAGCTTAGGGCTCATTTCCATAGCAGACGGGAAACAGCTATACGAGGAGAAATTGTCCATTGATGGCGTCGATACGATGGCAACCGCATTAGCAGCCCGTGGCAACCAGCTCGCCGTTGGCACTTTAGAAGGAAGGCTGCTCCTGTTTGAGCTTGCAGATTGCGAAGCAGCTAATCGTCTTCAACAAATTACCGCCCACCATGTTTATAGTCGGCTTGCAGCCACCATAAAGCAAATCCGATAGGAACAAAAAAACTCTCATTATTCATATTTTGCAAATCATCTATTAGGCAAGATTCAAGTGACAACAGTATTCAAAGTCTTATTTTCTACAGCGGTAGCGTCTACTGTGGCAGCGATCGCACTCAGTAGCCCCCCACTCGCCAAAGCTTCTACCACATTCAGCCATCACTCACGACCTACCCCCAATCAGCTCCCAGAGATAGAGAGCATCGCGGTCCCCGACATAAACACACCACCACGAGAGCCCGCTACACCCGTCACGCCCAGCAACCTCCCCGAATTCCAAGAAGGCACAATAGATTGGCATCATCAGGCCATTACTGCAATAGATTTTAGCCCAGATGGCCAATACATTCTCACCGGAGGAAGTGACAGCAACCTAAGGCTATGGGACCGGAATAGTAATCTGTTAGGCTTGCCGATTGGGATAGATGACTATAACGCCGATAGAATAGTCGGCGCAGCGTTTCTGTCAGATGGGCAGCACATTGTAAGTGGGCACTGGAGCAGCTGGATATACATTTGGGACTTGCAGGGAAATGTGGTGCATTCGTTTGAAGCCCACGATGGGTGGGCGATTCATAAAGTTGAAGTGAGCTCAAATAGAGAGATCATCGGCTCGGTAAGTCGCGATGGCAAAGTGCGATTTTGGAATCAGCAGGGAGAGATGCTGGGCGAATCTGCCGCTAGTGAAGAACAGATTTTTCAGGTTGCTTTTCATCCCAACAATCAAGAAGCAACCACAACAGATCAAACCGGACTGATTCAACGCTGGTCAATCTCAGGAGAGCCCCTAGGCGAGGCCTTTCGCCTTCATGACCATCCAGATTTCCATGATGAAGTGGTAGGGGTGGCCTACAGCCCTGACGGGAGCGCGCTCGTCCTAGGCGATGAGTTCGGACAAATTCACTGGGTCGATTTGGAGGGTGAGCCTATTCGTCCACCTTTTTTCGCCCATGGTAGCGCGCCGCTAGATTTAGCCTTTCGCCCTGCGGGCGCGCGCTACGCTCACATCTTGAACATTACGTTTAGCCCGGATGGCAATAGGTACGCCACCACCGGCAGTGACGGCCTCTTAAAGCTATGGGATTTGGAAGGGAACCTGCTCAATTCGGTGGTCCGTCGTCATCGACTACCCATTCTAGATATTGCCTTTGGTCCGGAAGTGGCCATGGCAGGAGATTCTTCTTTCGGAACAATTGCAACCGCAGGCAGCGATAGTGTACTTGGGCTATGGGATAGTCAAGGAACGCCCCTACGGCTAGGATTCACGCAGTCGCCAGTGCAGGCAGTCACCGAAGTTCTCCCCGAATCTCTCACTGAGTCCCCTTCATCCCACACAGACGAGGCTCACATCATCGGCGTAGACTACTACGACCCGCAGACGCTGTTGATTAGCCAGTGGAATCTGCAAGAAGGCATGCTTGGCGAAATCACAGCAACCACAGAAAAGCCTATCTTTTCTATCGCCATCTCACCCACCACTATCACCACCAGCCATGATGACGGCAGTCTTAGCTTATGGGACCATCAAGGCAATCATATCCGTGAAGTCTCCTATCCACCAGGGATTTCTCGCGCGAGCGATCGCCAGTCCGCTGAATTTTGGGAGCGCATTGAACTGGCCGACAATGGACAAACCTTCATCAGCACCAACCGTCATGGTATGCAGCTTTGGGATGTGGAAGGCAATGCGATCGCCGCGCCCATCCACCTAGCAGACAACGCCACTCTCGTCGGCTTCGATTTAGCCGACGACGGCCAAACGCTTGCACTTGGCATCATCACTGACAACCGCACAGGCTCAATCCAGCTATGGAGCCAAGAAGGCCAGCTACTCAATCAGTTCAACGTCTCATTCAATCCTTACAGCAAACTTTCAGCGCTGAGTTTCAGCCCAGACGGCGACAGGCTAATCCTCGGCTTTGAAGGTGGCGTGTTGAGACAGTGGACAATCGGTGGGGAGCAAATTGGCTCGGGTGTGAAGGCACATCGTAAGGCGATCGCATCCATTCAAACCAGCCCAGATGGCCAGCTCATGTTCACCCATGATACCGACACCTTGAGACTATGGCAGGCAGACGCTCAGCCCATTCACGAGCCGATGGATTTACCGGTTAGCATTGGGAGAAACACCCCCATGCGATTCATCAGCGACCAGCAAGGTATTGTCATCGTCAACAATTTCACACTGCACGTGTGGAAACTATTCCACGGCCTTTCCGAACCCCTGACTGCCAGCAGCAGACCGGCCTCACCACTCGAAGCAGTCAGGCCTGACCTACCTTAAAAGTCACCCTCAGCCACCTGAAACACGGTGAGTCCCAAAGATCGCCACATTTCTACAACACTTTTGCGATCGTCAAATACCGCAATCACGTTGTAGCGCCCTTCCAAATGTGCCCGATACATTTCTTCTTTTACGATGGTATCTTTGCGCATATCGCCTAGCTTACGCATGTGCAGCGCTTCGTATTTCACACCATACTTGTTTAACCAAGTAACTGTATTCTCTTTTCCATCATCTGTTCGGCCAGACATCACAATGATTTTGTGAGTTTCTTGCCATTTCAGAATGGTTTGAACAACAGGCATGTTGGGTGGATCTTGGTCGCATTTACTGACATCGTAAGGGCTGCGGTCACCCATAAGTGCCAGCGTCCCATCCATATCCACTACCACCACATCATCCAGCTCAGGATTGTGCACAGGCGCAGCCATCTTCGGCAGCAAAAACTGCCGATACATCTGCATGATCACGTCCTTGCCCACAGAATTCAGCCGCTTCAAGTCACGCCGAATGCATTCCTTTACGGGCACCTGCAAAAAGCTATCATTCACCTCCACTTTGGCCTGACCCTTCACCAGCTCAGTCACAGCTTTAATGTGCTTTGGATGCAAGTTCGTGTCATCTATCACGACATGCTTACCCGCCTCTAGCGCCTCCAAAATGATCAGATTGCGCAGCCGCAAGATAAACTTCTCATTCGCCTTGGAATGCTTTGAGTTGTGGCACATCTCCCGCAGCAGGTCTTTATTCACCCGTACCCAGCGGCCTGCTTCGTTGGTAATCAGCTCCTTTGCCCAGGTAGACTTCCCCGAGGCGGGCAGCCCTACCGTCATCACCACTCTCTTCATGCCAACGCCTCCAAATACTGTTCTACTTTTGTCACCGACACACCCACCATGTAGTCTCGAACCGAACTCACCTTGCCTGCACGCAACGCGAACAAAACACCCGAGTATGGAAAGTCTTTTACGGCCATCGCAAAATCTTTCTGCACTTCAATCGCTTTGTACTTGTCGTACTCTTGCTCTAGAAAGCTCACCAGCTCAGAATACTTTTCAGTAATCTCATCAAACAAGGCCTGTAGCTCTTGAAAATAAGCCAAGAACTCAGCGCTTTCATTATTCACAACAACAGAAAGCAGCTTTCGATACGAACTCCCATCTTTCATGTGAGAGAGCTTCACATACTCAGACGATTTGAGCTTGATACGATTGAAGCTTGCATCGCAGACAACAAACCCTTCCTGCTGCAAGGGATCGAGCTGCTCTGCTTGAGCGATCAGCGCTTCAATCGTACCGAAAGCATAGCTATTTACCGCCTGCCAGCCCGTTTTATCAGCCCATATTGCTGGCGGTTCTTCTGCAAACGTTTTCACATTCCGCACGCCGTGCAAAATCAGCGAATGCTCACTGTGCTGCACCACAATTCGGTTGTACGGCGTCTCCAGCTCAAACATAAAGCAGTAGTCTTCATGTCCCAACGGCAAGGCATAGTCTAGCTGCTTCCACGTCTCCCAAAACAGCTCGGCAAACGTCATTTTGTAGCCGGAGACCTCACCGCTCGCGTCTGGCGTACCGCTCGACTGCACCTGCCACTGCTCATCGTAAAAATGCAGCGTCATCAGTGAGCCATCGAGCTTGTCTTGCACCATGGCCGAAGCCCAATCGACGGTAGCCGCGTTGCCCTCGCCATAGTTAAAAAACTTATCGTACGGATAGGAGACCACAGCCCAATCGTTGGCTTCGTCAAGAATAATGCCTCGGCACTGCTGCACGACACTTTTCTCCATCGGTGACTCGTACTGTGAGTATTTGAAGCACACCAAATTTTCTAGCTGGCTATGTCTGCGCACCTTAATGCTAAAAGCCGTCTGTAGGGCGTTTAATCCGTTAGTTTTTAGGTAGGTCTGTAGCGCTAGGTCTTTCATTTAACCGTCTTAAAGTCCTTTGGATATCACAAATTTAGTCTGCACAAGCTGAGAGAAAAAACATCGCTAACACAATATATACTTCATTTATACTACACAATACTACAAAGCCGGTAAACCCGTTCCGGAAATACAGTAAGCTCATTGGCCTGGGCACTCTAACGCTAGCGCTATTAGATATCACCCATCGCTATGAAGAAACGCTCTGGACCGTTTAGTCGGCTTTCACTAGTGAGTCGGCTTTCACTGGGACTAGCATTATGCCTGTTGAGCAGCTGCGCTAGTAAGCCACCTATGGCGATCGCGCCCGCCCCAATTGTTCTACCAGCAATCGCAGATATCCCCCAGTTTTCGCTGCCGCTCACCGTCACCCAGGCCTACCAAGCCATTCCCCACCAGCGCACAGAGTTCGACTCGGTTTTTTCAGACGTACCTACGGCTGAAAAGGCATATTTAGAGCTGATGTTTCCGCTGATTGATCAGGCGATCACAGTCCGCGTATCCACCCTTCGCGCTTACACCAGCGGCGATCGCACCGAAGCAGGCATTACCCAGTACCAATCGCTCATTGACTTCGTACATACCATCACCCCGCCTAGCAGCATGGGTGCTTACCACAACGACATCGTCCTAGCCCTACAAGCACAAAAAGCCTTTTTTCAAGACTGGCGAACTAAGAGCAGAGGGTTCAGCTACAAAGGCAACGCCACCGGCAACCATCCACAAATCCAAACCGCCTCGCGGCACCTACGCGCAGCCTACAACCGTCTCATGAGCCAATTTCCTCAGGAAGACAGCATCAATAAATCAGCCTTCTTCGACTACCACTGCGCTCTAGATTTTATTTGAGCGACTGAAGGAGCCAACAGCACTACTCAACAGCACTACTGAGCAACGCCGACAAGCTAGCACTGTTAAGACAAGGACATTGAGACTGCTGTATTATGAAAGCGTCTCGTGATGAAAGGCACATCTCAACAGGATGACCTACGCAGCTCACGGATCCGTCCGCGCTCTTACTACCTCGCAACTGGCCCTTGAAACCGAACACTGCGGCTTACGTCTTACTCATTGGCCTTTTGCTAGCTAGCTTTTGCCTCACTATGCCAGCACAAGCAGCCGTTTCATCGGCCCGATCCGCTATCACTCCAGCGTCAGCTAGCCAGCCAGCCAATGACCAAAGTTTCTACCAGCAGCAAAGAGACAAACTGAAGTACACACCCGAATCTACCTTGCTCTCACCAGACTTCTCGCGTCTACGCAAAAGGAACGAACCGATAAGAATAGAACAACATGAATATGAGCTGGGTGAAGTAGAAACAACAAAGCCATCTTCAGACGGTACAGCCAACAAGAAACAAACCAAACAACAAAACAAGCAGTCGCCAGCAATACTGTCTACGTTTCCTAAGCTCAACTGGAGCAATAAGAGAGAAGATACTTTCAACCCTGACGGAGCTATTGAGCTAGACGATAAAGCTAACAGGGAGCCGTATATATCCCAACATAGAGACCCGCGTGTGATTTTGGAAACAGCGAGAAAAAAGCATAGTCCACTACAGGGACGCGATCTCAACGTCAGACTCAACGTCAAAACTTTTAGTCCTGACACGCTCAATATACGCAAGCCAGGCCTTGCCTCTCTCAAACAGCTTCCTGAAAAAATTAGTCAGATAAAGAACGAACTACACTCGAATATTCAGCAACAGCCCGAGCAGTTAAAACGCATTTTAACAACTACTAAAACTGACCTACAACAGCGTTCAGCGGCGCAGATCAGTGGGCCTCTAGATAGGGTTAAAACTTTTATTCAGCGAAGCGTTAAAGATCCGTTGAGCCATCTACTTAGAAAGGTAGGCATTGCTGCCCAAGAAACCGCTGACCAGCTCCAATAAACCCTTTTAATCTCTACCTGTCAAACTCTACCCCATTAGAGAGAAAATCAGGGTGCTCCTTACTCATTCCTAGGCAAAGTCAATTCTAAATTCTGAGGAAAGCCTTCTTCCGTCAGAGGAGGGCCGTTGTTTCGCCGTCCGGATGATGGCGCTTCGTCTTCACGTTGATTATCTCGCCAAGCGCGGATTCTGACTTGGGCAGGCTCGTAGGCTTCTGCCTGGGAAGGGATTCGCTGAGCAAGGGTGATAGCTGTTTCCAAGTTACGGCCAGACTCGACTTCAGCTTGGCGCAATAGTGTCCAGCTCCAGCTATCGATTTGGCTATCGGCGCTGGCTCTGCTGTCGCTGCCGCTAGGCACCTGCGAGGCTAATTCAATGGCGGTCGCCAGCGAGTTCGCATCACCCCTGTTCGCAACAGTAACGGCCTCACCTAGCCGCTGGCGACCGCTCTCTTGGGTTTGCCAGCGGTTGATGTCTGCTTGGGCATCGTCGTATAGGGCTCGGCCCTCACCAATACGAGCGGCGATCGCGATCGCACCTGCCCTATCTCCGGTACTCGCCCGCTGTCGTGCCTGGTCAAGCAGGGGCTGATCTTCTATGCGCTGAATCCGCCCTGTCCAGGTCGCAATTCTTCTATCGGCTTCTGCGCCGAGCGATCGCCCAGAGGAAATCTTTCTTGCCTCTTGAATGGCGGCCCGCAAATTATCAGGCGTACCGACTGATGCCAGCTGATCGGCCCGCTCTAGGATAGGCCGATCTTGAGTGGTTTCTACCCGAGTGCGCCATTCTTCAATTTGCTGCGAGGCGTCGTCCCACTGAGCCGAGTTGCGAGAAATTCGTCCGGCCATCGAAATCGCAGACGTCAGATCAGCAGTACTGCCTCGGCTAGCTCGCTCACGCGCTTGACTGAGCAGCGCCACATCTTGAATCTCCGCTTCCCACTGCGCGACCAATCCCTGAGCCTTGCTATAGCCCGGTCGGTCTTTACCAATCGTTTTGATCTGGTTGATGGCATTTTCTAACCCGCTGGCGCTGCCTACCCAGGCCTGCTGGTAAGCCGTTACAAACGTTTGAAAGTCAGCGAGTTCTGCCTCCAAGCCAATGTCACGAGGAATGGCATTCAGCATAGACTGCGCTCTAGATAGCTGACGGTTGGCGAGCAGCGTTTCACCCGCACTCAGCATCTCTTTACCCATTTTTTCGCGCTCACCTTGAGCTTCCGCATAAAAAACGCTCTCTTCTGTAATTTCATTCAGGCGCTTGAGCGCTTCTATGTAGCCTTTAACGGTGCCTTCCTTAGCGAAGCCCAAAGCCTCAGAGAGCCTACGGCTATCTTCACGAGCCAAGCTGATAATTTTTGTCAACTCGTTGTACTTTTCAGTGGCCCAATAGTTGTTGTCTACATCCAGCAGCGCCACAGATAGCGTAAACGCCGCCTGGAAATTTTTCTCCCTTACCTTTTCAACAGCCGTATTAAACCCTTCTTCGCCCTCTTTCCAGATAGCCTGCCAGCGGGAAACGCGCTCTTCTACAACAGCCGCCGCTGCCGTTCTAGCAGGAATTTGGCGAGCACTGTCAATAGCCCCCTCTAAGTTTCCTTCTTCAAAAGAACGCTCGGCCAAATCTAGAACCAAGTTAGCCCAGTCTTCAATGCGGTCGTTGATAATATCGCTGCGCAGCGGATGGTCTTCGGGCAGCTTGTCGACTAGGGCAATCGCCGCGAGCAAATTTTTCACATCGCCCTGCGCCGCGTAAGACTCCGCACACTGCAATCGCAAAGAGGCGGACGCTGTCGGCCAAAAAATCGCCCGACAGTTCGGCAAGTTTGGAATCCGAAACAGGCTCACGACAGCCGTCGTCCCCGCCGCACCCAAAATCCCAAAAATCACCAGCATCACCAGTGGCCAGCTTCTTAGCCAGCGCATACCGAGCAAAGAGGCGGGAATGCGACGGTAGAGAGGGGCTTTCTTTTGAAAAGCGTCGTCGGTGGGAATATCGTTGTAGATAGCAGATGGCTCAGCTGGCGGCCGCACAGCAGATTGCCTGGTAGCCGGTCTAGTAGCCGCTCTTCGAACATTGCTGAACTGAGGGTTTGAAACCGTAGGATTGTGCTGGCGAACCGATGGACTAGAAGACGCACGCCCCGTTCTAGAAACAGACGAAGCACCCGGCTTAGCCACTTTTCGTGAAGGCTGCTTGCTCGGCAATCGCGAACTGGAAGATTGCGAACTGGAGGATTTCGGATTAGAAGATTTCGGATTAGAAGGTTGCGAATGGGGCGATTGCGAATCGTTAGGAGACGCCGCTGGCCGCTTTGGCCTGGCATTGTAACCGTCGTAGTTCGAGGCCATAGGTATCCTAGCGAGCGCTTGTCTTAATGCAGACCCATCAAAGAATTAACTCACGATGCCCAAATAGCCGCCGTGAGAAACATCACTCAATTGTAACAATTGTTCGGATGTTAACGAAATATTAAACCGGTCTGCTTAACGAATTTTTAGCACACGCAACCGTTGACCTACGGAAATCAGTGTTTCGCCCTGAGGCACAACGCCTAGCCCATTCGTATTGGCGAGATTGACCAAATTGCCCGAACTGTGGCTCCCAGCAGCTCTGCCAAAGGTATAGCCAGCCTCACCTATCGCCAGCTGTCCCCACAGGTAAGTCTCACGGCCACCGCCTGCCTTTAGCTCACTCGTAGCCGTAGCCCATACAAACGTGGGAGCCCACGGCCCACGCATGCCCGACAGCTTAGCGATCGCAGGCCCTACAAACCGCCAAAAGCCCACCATCGCCGAAGCTGGATTTCCTGGTAAACCAAAATAAACAGCTCTCCTGCGTGGCGCTACGCCCTCACCTTCACCCTTACCCTCAAAGGTTGCCACCGTCAGCGGCTTACCTGGCTTCACCGCCACCGATCGAATATGCAGCGTTGCGCCCAGCTCTTCTAGCACCGCGTCTATATAGTCGTAGTCGCCCACCGATACCCCACCGGTTGAAATCACGATATCTGCCTGGGTCAAGGCAGTCGCGATCGCTGCTTTCACTCCTTCCCGGTCATCTTGCACAATGCCCAGCGGCAGCGCTTCTGCCCCGGTCTGGGCCACCAAAGCCGTCAGCGCATACTGATTAGAATCCACAATTTGCCCTGGGCCCAGCGACTGGTCAGGCCGTACCAACTCACTCCCCGTCGACAAGATGGCCACCCGAGGCCGCCGGTATACGCTCACGTCGGTTTGCTGCGCCGCTGCCAAAAGCGCCACTTCCGGCGGTGCGAGGCTTTGCCCTGGGGCCAGTAGTTCGGCCCCGGCCTGGTAAAAGCTACCTCGGCGACGCACAAAAGCTTGCGGCTTTTGCATCTGCAAAATGGTGACCTGCTCGCCCCCGCGCGTCGTTTCCTCCTGCATCACTACCGCATCTGCCCCATCAGGCATCATCGCCCCGGTCAAAATTCTGGCCGCTTGTCCCAAATTCAATGCCTTCTGTGGCCTTTTCCCCGCCGGAATTTCTTCGATCACATCCAGCGTGGTCGGCGCACTTTTTATATCGCTAGAGCGCACCGCATAGCCATCCATCGCCGAGTTGTCCCAGTGGGGAAAGTCCAGCTGACTGGTTACAGGCTCAGCCAGCACCCGGCCCAAGCAGCCCGGCCCACTCAAGCTAATTGTTTCAACCTGATCTAGCGGCTTTATCAACGTAAAGATTAACCGCTCAGCTTCAACCGCAGAGAACATAACAGAGAAGATAGATATAAGTAATCCAAACGCTAGCACAAGCACAGACCACCTACCTATGCTTGTGCTAAGCATTACTCACACATCCTTTCTATCATTGGAGCCAAGGCTCTTCCATGCAGACCGTTCCTACCAAGCACAGCCAAAAGACGCAAAATCACCCGCCTCAAACTACCGTGCTTGCCGACATCCTAAAAGCGCGGCGTCAGCGACTCTCCAAGCTGATCGACTTTCCAGTACTGCTATGGTCTGGCTCACCAAAACCTCGCAACTTTACGGCCAATATCTATCCTTTTAGAGCCAGCAGCCACTTTCTATATTTTGCGGGGCTCCCGCTCGAAAACGCGGCTATCCTCATAGATGGCGCAGCGCTCACTCTATTTATCAACGAAAGTAGCCCAGACGATGCCCTGTGGCACGGACCGACGCCGAGCCGAGCCGAGCTGGCCGAGCAAATGGGCGCAACCCAGACCCATCCTCTCGCCGAGCTGGCTAACTATGCGCAGGGCACAGCTACACTGGGCGAGCGAGATGAAACCGTCAAAGCCATGGAACGCACGCTGCTAAAAGAAGGCATCGTCCTCCAGCGCCATCAGCCCGACGGCAATCGGGATATGGAAAAGGCGATTGTGCAGCTTAGGATGATTCAAGATAAGGGTGCGATCGCGGCTATCCGTCAGGCGATTCTCGTCTCCGTAGGCGCCCACCGTGCGGGCATGGCCGCGACTCACTCCGCGAAAACCGAAGCTCAGGTGCGCGCCATTATGGAGGCCGTCATCATTGGCCAAAACATGAGCTGCGCCTACGGCAGCATCGTCACCGTTGCGGGCGAGGTCCTGCACAACCATCGCTATCACAATCGCCTTGCGCCTCACGACCTGCTGCTTGCCGACGTCGGGGCAGAAACCATTGACGGCTGGGCTTCAGATATCACCCGCACCTGGCCTGTTGGCGGCAAGTTTTCACCCACCCAGCGCGACATCTATAACGTCGTGCTAGCAGCGCACGATTTCTGTATTGAAAAGGCTCAAGCGGGCACAGAATATCAGGAGATCCATCTCATTGCCTGCCGTATCCTCGCTGCCGGACTGGTGGACCTTGGCATCTTGAAAGGAGACCCGGATGACCTAGTCGAGCAAGATGCACATGCGCTGTTTTTCCCTCACGGCGTCGGGCACCTCATGGGGCTAGATGTGCACGATATGGAAGATTTGGGTGACCTGTCGGGCTATGCGGAAGGCCGCCAGCGCAGCGATCGCTTTGGCCTGGCTTTCCTGAGATTGAATCGACCGCTAGAAGTGGGCATGGCCGTTACGATTGAGCCGGGTTTCTATCAGGTGCCGGCGATTTTGAACGATAAGAAGAACCGCGATCGCTATGCTGAAATGGTCAACTGGGACCGCCTCGAACAGTTTAGCGACGTTCGCGGCATACGGATTGAAGACGATATTTTGATCACGCCGGGCGGCAATGAAATTCTTAGCCGAGCGCTGCCGACAGCCGCAGCGGATATTGAGAATTTGCTGAGGGGGTAGCAATGGCTAGGCGGCGGCCAGCAATGAAGGCGAATCAACGGACTCACTTGGCTCAGAACTCAGCTCAAAATTGGGCTGCTTCGGCAGCGTAATCACAAACTCTGTGCCGTTGCCTGGATCAGAATTCACCACCAGAGTCCCCTGGTGCTGCTGAATAATTTTGAAGCAGATACCCAGCCCCAAACCGGTTCCTTTCCCTACGGGCTTAGTCGTGAAGAACGGATCAAAAATCTTGTCGATAACCTCAGCTGGCATGCCAGGCCCCGTATCCCGGATGCTCACCTGCACCTGCTCGCCTTGGCACTGGCGAGCACTCACCACGAGTTCCTTAGTCGGCACGTCCGCATCAAACATCGCATCTAGAGCATTCGCGATAATGTTTGTAAATACCTGGTTGAGTTGCGCAGGCGAGCAGCTTACCAATGGCAATGTCTCGTAGTGCTTAGTCACCTTCACCCCTTGCTTAATCCGGTGATTCAAAATCAGCAGGGTGCTATCCAACCCTTCGCAAAGATCAACATCTTTGATAGTACTCTCATCCAATCGCGAAAAGTTTCGTAGAGAAACAACAATATCTCTTACGCGCTGTGTCCCCATTTTCATAGAGCCCAAAATTTTGGTTACGTCCTGAAGCAGAAAATCAATCTCAATGTCTTCTTGTTTATCAGCGATCGCAGCGACTGGCTCAGGGTATTCGCGCTGATACGTTTCTAACAAGTCGACAATGTCTTCAAAGTAATGGGTCAAGGGAGAAATATTACCCTGAACAAAGCTAATAGGGTTGTTGATTTCGTGAGCAATGCCAGCGACCATTTGCCCCAAGCTCGACATTTTCTCAGTTTGAATCAGCTGCGACTGCGTGTCTTTCAGTTCAGTTAGCGCTTCAGATAGTGCTTCAGTACGCTGTTCTACTCGCTCTTCTAGCGTTTGTGCCGACAGCGCAAGCTCATCGGTGTACTCCTTTACCCATTGAATAAGCTGATTTACAGAGCTTGAGAGCAGGCCAATTTCGTCTTGTGTCTGTATCGGACTCTGCAAATCAAAGTTGCCGTCTTCAACCACTTTTACAGCAACACCTGTGATTGCCTGAATAGGCCGGGCAATATTACGGGCAATCCAGTAACCAAGCACTGCGGTTAGCAGCGTGCCGACCGAGGCCAACCCGATGATAAAGACCCAAAGCGACTGCTTAGCCGCTAGTAAAGGTGTCCGCGAAATGAGCAAAATCACTTCAAAGGAATCGCCTGCTAAGCCATCTAATACAATCGGCTGCGCCAGAAAAGATTCATCATCTATCATGACCTGACGGCCCATCTCACTGGAGTCTATCCACGAAAGTATATCGGTTTCTATTGGGAAAGTAGAGGCTACGACTTTATCATCGTCCACAACAACAATCTGCTCTCGAATCGACTCGTTGATTTGAGAGAGTAGCTCGTCGCTAAGTGCGGTTCCTAAAATAATGCCGCCGACCATGCCCTGTTCATTTCTAATGGGCGCGGTTCCTATAACAAAAGGAGCACTTTGCTCGCTGGGTCTCACAATCGTAGAGATATCAGCACCCGCAAGCGTTAGATCAACAACAGATCGGTAGTTCAGCGCCAGCTCTCGCACGGATAGCTGGCGAATATCCAGCAGTGTCTGAGAGTCGCTATTGAAGATAGTCACAAAATCTGTTCCTAAAATCGACTTTAGCGGCAATACTTCTCGCTGAATTGAATCTGAAGAAGACTGAGCAACACCTTCAACAATCGACTCGTCGCGGGCAAGTAAACGAGCACTGCGCCTCAAGCTGAAGAGCTCTCTATCAATTTCTCTATTGACTAAGCTAGCGAGCTCCGCAGCCTGTTCTTGCTGATCTCGCTCCATCTGTTCTGACAGACGCTGCCCTACAATGGCACCAAACAACATCCACCCGCCCAGAAACATCAGGACGAACGGAAAGGATATTTGTAGCGGCAAAGAAGACCGCGAAAAATTCCAAAAATGGTGGTTACGCATTGGATTACGCATTGATGGTTATAGAAAGTAAAGAAGAGAGCCGTCTCAGGCATTCGGCGGCACAAGCGTATCTGGTAGCGCAGACTAGTCGTCGTCGTCGTCTTCTTCTTCTAAAAGTGAGCGCCCCTCATCACTACCAATAAACTCAACAAAGGCGGCAGTCTCTGCGGTCGGAGTCTTCGCGATCGTCAGACCCAAAGCAAGCCCCATCGGATAGGAGCCCGATTCGACATTTTCACTAGAGGGCATCACGCCGTCAATACTTAAAACAGTCACTGGCAAATCTTCCAGCTCATCTTCAAATGGCACCGCCGCGAGGCTAAAGTCAGTCACTGAAGTGGCCTCTACCATTTCATCATCTTCAGAAAATACAATGGCCTCTGAAGTCACTTCCAAGTCGGCCCCTAGGTAAGTCTCTCTCAATAGCTGCTTTTCGCTTTCATCCTCAGAAACGTCAAACAGCACAATAGCGGCGTCTGGGCCGCCCAGTTCTTGCCAGTTAGTAATGTCACCTTTATAGATGGCCTTTATTTGCGCTGCGCTAATATCAGTCACGCCCTGTACACTCTCGTGTACGACCATGACCAACGGCGAGACCACAAGGGGCAGATAGGTCAAACTATCATCGGCCTCTGCGGCAGTTAGTAGCCGCCCCGTACCCCCCAAATCAAACGTATTACTTTTGACACCTTCCACACCGCTGCTGGTTTGGCTAGGCGGAAAAAAGTCAAACTCAGTTCCGGTCTTAGCCTCGTAAGCCTCAGCCAAACGCTCTATTGTTTCGTAGGATTCACCGGAGCCACCCACCGTAATCACCGCATTCGACTGTGAGCTATCGCCGATAGCACGCTGAGTTGTCGATGATACAGTCGTCGCGCAGCCGCTTGACGAAACAGCTAAACCCACGAAAAGTAGCGCTGCGGCCACCGTTTTTTTAATTGTATCCAAAGCTATTAACATCCTTTTTATAACAACAAGTGATGCTAATATTCCCGAATTATCGGCTTCATTTCGAACTATGAGCCGATTTCATGGACAAAGTCGTCGTTTGTTAACAGTTCTCTCTTAAATGTTCAGAAAGCTGTACACAAACGCAGAGATTTAAGGGATATGAGAAGCCGCGTATGCAGCATCGAACAGGCAAAGAATGCACGAAAAACAAGCAAAATAGGAGATAGAAAACAGAACATACAAAACAGTAAGTGTCACAAACTATCGCCGATGGTGCTATCACTCATGAGTTCATAGAAAAATCTGCTGATGAATTCGCCATGTTAAGCCATGTTAAAAAGAGAACTTCTGCAAAACAAATACGTAGTACTCAGTAATCTATAGCGCTCAGGTGTGTAGTACTCAGTAATGATATGTACTGTCAAAATCTGTAGCGATCGATTAAAACATCGCACGTCTTCAAAACCATCATGATGGACCTTGAACAGCTCAACCTCTGGTTTCCGCTAGCACAGCAGCGCCCAATTGTTGAACGTATCTCTGCGCAAGTAGGTGTCACCCATACGCGCGCGGAATATCTGGTGAGGCTCTGGATTTACCTCATGGTAAAACAGCGCCGTCTCGCAACGAATTCACTAGCCACCGACCGACTAACCGCTCACCCATCCACTACTCACCCATTCACCACTGAGCAAGGCCACCAGCAACCGTTTCAAACCCTAGAGCCGATTTCTCAGCCAGTGAGCTGCAGCCATAGAGAGGCGGCCTGGCTATTTTATGGAGATAAAGACACGGGCAGCGATCGCGCTGCTGGCATGATGCTCGACAAACTCGCCGCCCTTGGCCTCATCACCAAAAACTTCGACGGCAACACCACCCGCATCCAAATCCCCCTCGACTCAGCGATCCTTTCTTCTACTAGACCCCTTCCTCCTAGCCCGGAGGCTGAGCGTAGCCGGAGCCTCATCATCGACGACTTCAACCCTCGCTGCGACGCCGTCCCCGTTGCCAATCTTCTCGCTGTCAACTACAGCTGGATGAACCGCAGCCTAGAGATTGTTCCGCATCGCATCACCCGATTACTCCGCCGCTGGGCCAGCGAATACGCTACTGGCATGCGCGTTCTTCGCCGCAGCGACAATCTCAACCCTGTTGGCTTTTATCTCCTTTATCCCACCACTGCCGAATCAGAAATCAACTTCTCTAGCTCGCCAACCAAAGGACTGCATCTAGCTAGCATGAATGCCACAGACCCCTTCATTCTCGCAAAGCCCAACGACCCAGATTGCGCTGCCGTTTTTGTTCGCAGCTGGATGATAGACCCAGACTATTTAGAACAATATCGCGTTCTCTTTTTGCAAGACGCGCAGCAAACGCTAAAAAAAATGCAAAAAGACTTTCCAAACCTGTGCGACCTATATACCCTCATCATTCACCCCAGCTACGAAATGATGGCCACCAAAATGGCCTTTCAGCAGATCGGTACCCAAACCAGCCGAGACACACAGCTCTACTGGATGTATCAGGCCCTCGATAGATACCTAGATCTTAATCTGCCAGTTATTTTTGGTACGGACTAAACGCAGCGAATATATCGAGCCCGACTCTTCACGCATACGAAGCGAGTAAAAATTGAGACTATCCGTACCGACGTACCTTATGCTACAAGGCTCATACAAACGATAAGAAAGCTAGTGACAACGTTAAGAAAAGAGAGGAGTGATTGAATTAAACAGAAAATTGTTTGATGATGCTGGGGCGTCAGCAATGATGACGAACGAGTGCATTTTTTCGATTTCTCTTTCTATTCACCGTTCACATTAGACATTCACAGTACTCGCAAAATAAGTGAACAAACTTGTCATGACTTCATGCAGAGTTGCCCTACGGCCCTACAGCCTCGTAACCCATAGCTGTAGCAGCATCCGCACAGCGCTCATGGCTACGGCTATTGGGCTAGCCGCTTTAGTTCCCAATCCAGCAGTCGCAAATATAGAAGCAACAATACACACACACACAGCCGCCGCAGCTCAAGCCAAGCGAGATCCTAGCTGGCAGGAAGGCTCTGTTCAGCTGCTTACTATTACAGCTAGCAATGGAGGACATACCAGACCGGTAAGGGCCGTTACTTTTCACCCTAACAACCGCTTCTTTGCAACAGGTAGCGCAGATAAAAGCATTAAACTATGGGACTTACAGGGTCAGTCTAGGGTCCGCATTCTTTCTCAAGACTCAGAGATCCTAAGTCTTGCCTTTAGCCCAGACGGGCGCTGGCTGGCCAGCGGTAACCTAGATGGCACAGTTCGCATTTGGGACTGGCAGGTAGGCCAAATAGCACACACATTTTCCGATCACGAGGATGTTGTTACTGCCGTCAAATTCACCGCTGACAATCGGCACCTCATCAGCGGCAGCGGAGATAAAACGCTCAAAGTATGGCAGGTCAACAGTGGCCAAAATGTAGCCAGCATCGAAACAGGTCAGTGGATTCAATCGATTGCACTCGATCCTCAAAGTGCGAATAGAGTAGCGATCGCAGGACTCGGCAGACAGGTAGAAGTATGGAACTGGAGCACTCAGCGAAGAGAACAAACTTCTGAACGGTTACCCAGCCCCGTATACGCGGTCGATTGGCATCCCCGCAGGCAGCAGCTGGCACTCAGCCCAGACTCAAGTACAAACACTAGTAGCAGAGGCGATCGCAACAGCGTTGCGTTGTTCAACATTGAATCCACACGCCTTGGCGATCTGCTCACCGGCCATTCAGACTATGTCTCTTTTGTTGCTTTTAGCCCTAGCGGCGACACACTCTTGAGTGGGAGCTGGGACCGTACCATCCGCCTGTGGGACACGCAAACCGGAGAACTCATTCGCAGCTTTTTAGAAAACGAAAGGCGAATTCTCTCTGGTGACTTTAGTAATAACGGCAAAGCTTTCATCGTCGGTAGCGGTGACGGCAGCATCAAAATCTATCAGAGCCAGGAATAAGCCGAACCAGCCTTTGCTGTGCGGGTTTGAGCCGCACAGCAAGTACTCTAACGCTGCTCAGTTCTCCATCCACCACTGGATGCAGGCGTTGCGACTCGGCGTGGAGGAGAAGAAGGTGAAGGGGCTCTGTAAGTAGGCGTAGGTACAGCAGGTCGTGCGGTTGCTCGTGTAGCCCGCTGTTCTTCGGCTTCTCTGGCAGCAACTCTGGCGGCTTCCTCAGCAGCTTCCTTAGCGGCCGTCAGCCCTGCTTCAGCCACACTGACAATAGGCTGAAGATTCTCCTTCCAATAGAGATTCTCTTGATTAACAGATTCGCCCATCAGCGTAACCTTCGTAGCCTCATCTATGGCCGCTTGCCAGCGTTGGTCGTCCACGGCCTCGCGCACCATCGCCAAAGTCTCAGCGTTTTTTTGCCATTCTGCTTGCCATGCATCCAGCGCTTGCGCTACCTCTGCTTTGAGTTCAGAGTCCGGCGGAATCGCCTGGATGATTGACTTGGCCTCCTCGTAGCGTCCTGTTTTGTAATTGTTGAGTGCAGTTTGAAAAATCTCTTTAGACCATGCTGGAATCGCTATTTCGGCCTGTGAATAAGTATCCATTTCGACCGTAATGTTTTCAGCAGCTGCGATCGCCTCTTTCAGTCGATAGTCTGCGGCCAGTGTCTCTGCCTGTGCGAGCCAACAGTTGCCCATAGTGTTTTGCGCACTGCTATGCAGCTGAGCATAGCGGCGACTCACCACCCGAGCAGCCACAACGCACGATTCATAGTCTTCTGCGGCTTGCAGCTGTTGTGCCTGCACTAGCGACTGCTCTGCTTGGGCAAAGGCACTACGCTTTTGAAACAACAATCCTCCCCCTATGAGTATGCCGATAGCCGCTGCGCTAGAGAGCACGACTTTCATTCGATGCCGACGTGGGGGTGAAGGGCGAGGCCTTTCTCGCAACTGCGGCGGTGCTTCACGAAGAGAAAAATCTTGCGATCGCGTTTCTGCTTGACTCGAAAGTAGCAAGCTATCATCGGCTGCTGGCAGACCCTCTGTTTCCAAGAAGACCTGAGAGGGAATCTTCAATCGTTCATTATGCGGTTCTGTAGGCGGAATATGGTTTGCACGCGATCGCGGCAACGGTACAGTAGGTAGGTCACCTGTCGCCCGGCTTTTGACTACCATTTCCGTAAATGGCGGCGGCAGCGTCTTTGATAAAGAAAAACCCAGTGCAGAAAGAGTGGAGGGCATTTCAAACTCAGAAGAATCACTAGCCGACTCAGCCAGGTGAATGTCTGCAAGGACAGCATCTGAGGCATCTGTCAGTACGGTTCGACTAGCCAATATCTGTTCTTCAGCTGTTGCCGCGTTGGCAGCAGCGCCGTTATTCATGGCTTCTGTTTGAACAGGCGACGGCCGAAACACACGTGCGCTTGGCACAGCGCTGTTGCTGTTTTTAATAGCGGCAGGCGCTTTGGGTGTCATCTTTGATAGTGGCTGCGCGATCGCAGTAGGCTGAGGAACCAGAGAAGACGCTACACGTCTATCGACAGGGGAGTCGGGGGAAAGGACCTGCGCCAGCTCAGGGTAGTGCTCAATGTAGAGCTCTAGCTCTTGCAGAGCTTCCGAGGCAGATCGATAGCGATCGCGAAAGTGATAGCGCACCATTTTCTCAATAATACGCACCAGGCCCGAATCGCACTTAGCCCATGCCTGCCAAATCAGCTCTCCAGACTCTTCATCCTCTTGCAGCTGATTGGGACGCAGTCCGGTAATCGCCTGGATGGCAATCACACCTAGCGCATAGATATCACTACTGGTCCGGGGCTTACCGTGGCTTTGCTCGGTAGGCATGTATCCCGGCGTACCCACAGCAATAGTCGCTGTCGCCTGCCCAGGAGCAGCGACCCGCGTTCGGATTTGCTTAACAGTACCAAAATCCACTAGCGCGAGTCGGTCATCGCTGCGTCGTCTAATAATATTGTCTGGCTTAATGTCGCGGTGAATCACATTCTGGCTATGGATAAAGCGCAGAATTTGCAACACTTCTCTGACAAATACAACAGCCTTCGGCAGCGGCCAGCATTTACCTAGGCAGAGCTCGTCGGTCAGCAAGGTGCCATCGATATACTCTTGCACCAGATAAAAGTCTTCACCTTCTACAAAATATGCCAACAGCCTAGGCACCTGCTCGTGACTACCCAAACGTTCCAGAGTTTCGGCTTCTGTAACAAATAAGCGCCGAGCATTCTCTAAAAACGCTGCATCGTTGCAAGCTGGCTTCAGCAACTTCACGACACACTTAGGGTGGCCCGGCCGGCGAATATCTTCAGCAATGTAGGTCTGGCCAAAGCCACCAACTGCCAGACGATGCGTGACCTTGTAGCGGCCATCCAACTTTTTCCCTAGCAGCGATTCTTGCATAGCTAGCAGATTCTCCATCACCACAAAGGCTTAAACATTTTAGAGCTCGCAACCAATAGGATGCTCACTTTTGACCAACAAAACCTCAATCTCTCTGTTTTTCTGATTTCCTAAGATGATAAGTGGCGATAGTCTGATTTTATACAGCGACAGCTCAAAGAGAGAGAGAGGGCGGGCATCCACACACGATTAAATCATAGACTTAAGCCGGCAAATCGTGGCAACAGCTCGTTAAATTTTCACAAAATAAATTCAGCAAAAAACTCAATCCTTGTAGCGTTTTTACGGAGAAGAAACAACCTTAAACGTATATTTTGTTGCTGTTTACTTAAATAGCACTCCGACAAAAAGTGCGCTGAAGACAACTTCGCGGCACTATTTTTGCTCGGCTATACAGCCCTATTTCCACGAAAAGAGACTGCTTAAAAAGTAAGAATTTCTACTGAGTCTGATTTAAGAAATGTCCACATATCGATCACAATTGGGCTCACACCCACGCACCAAAAAATCGTAGCGCTCATGCAATCTGCAAAAGCCACTACGATCTTTCTCACGAAGCTAATTCGGTTTTAGCTTTACTACGCCGCAGCCACAGCAGGAGCTGATTCCGTTTCCTCTTCTCTAGATGCAATTACATCAGCAATCTGCGCTTCGATTTGGTCCTTCACAATTTGGCGATACTCCAGAAAGTGCTCAATCTGAGCGCATACCGTGAGGTAGCTAGCCACACCGCCTCGGTTGTGCTTGAACATTTCCCACAAATAAATCCAGAAAGTAGAGCGAGTCTTGCGCTCAATGCCCTGCTTCCAGCAAACAATCGCTAGCGCTTTTACCAAATGCCAGTTGAAGGGTTCCTTGGCAGACTTGGGCTTGGGTCCACGACTCTTATCGTTATGACAGGGCGCATCGCCAAGAATACGATAGTGGCGGTAGCAGCGGTCTAGATACTTTTGAGGATCGTATAGATTCCAGAAGGCGTCGACATATTCCTGCGCGACTTCTTCCACGGGGCGCGTGGGCACAAAATTCATTAGCGTCGTCTGGTGAATGTTCGCGGTTTCTTTGCCGGCGAGCAGGCGGCCTTCCTTATCTAGGCGTTTCCAGAGCGCAGTGTCGGGCAAAGCCTGCAACATGCTGAATAGCGCGGTAGGCACAGAGCATTTTTCTACGAACTTAACGATGCGATCGCCCGCCCCTTTCTTCTCTCCGTCAAATCCAATAATAAAGCCCGCCATCACCCGAATGCCGCTGCTAGCAATCTTATGGATCGACTCGCTGAGCGGATCGCGATTGTTCTGAAACTTCTGGGTCAGCGCTAGACTGTCTTCATCTGGCGTTTCTACCCCTAGGAACACCGCACCAAAGTTACAGGCCGTCATCAAGTCCATCATTTCCTGGTCTTGAGCCAGGTCCACTGAGGCCTCAGTCGAGAAGGTAAACGGATAGCCCTTTTCCTTCATCCAGGGAGCTAGCGCCTTCAGCATCAGCTTTACGTTGCGTTTATTGCCAATGAAGTTATCATCGACCATGAAAATGCTGCGTCGCCAGCCTAACTCGTACAAGAATTCAAGCTCTTTGATCATCTGCTCAGGCGACTTGGTTCTGGGCTTGCGTCCATACAGCACAATAATGTCGCAGAACTCGCACTGAAACGGACACCCGCGTGAAAACTGCACCGCCATTTCTGAATAGGCATCTAGCTTTAGCAAGTCGAAGCGAGGTACCGGACTAGCACTCACATCGGGCCGCTCCAGCGCCCGGAACGTTCCTTC
>JBHJIY010000106.1:0-35589 GCA_050042985.1 Phormidesmis sp.
CACCCTGAGGCGAGCTGCATCTTGGCGATTTATCGCCAAAAAGTAAGCGGAATTGCCACTCGCTCTGATTTGCTGAACGTATTGGCGACCCGCTCAGACTGGGTGACCATGAAGCTCTCGCAGGTGATGACTCGTAATGTGGTCACCGTATCAGCAACAGCACCTAAACCACTTCTGGCGCTTTTAGAACAGTTGCAGCAGCATGACATTAGTCATCTACCGGTGGTCGATGAGCAAGCGCGCCTCGTTGGACTCATTGCAAAGTCACAGCTGTTACAAGCCTTGCATCGCCAAACGGTGGCGGCTCAGTCTCCTCAGCAGGCCCCTCAGCAAGCCCCTCAGCAAGTGCAGTTCTCTCAACACTCCCGGCGCACACAGCTGCTTGCAGAAATCACGCTCAAAATTCGGCAGTCGCTTCAGCTCAAAGAAATTTTGCAAACCACGGTGGATGAAGTGAAGCGGCTGCTCAACGCGGATCGGGTGTTGATTTATCAGGTTTTCCCAGATGGTACTGGGAAAACCATTAGCGAAGCGGTGGCCTCGCCCTATCCATCGATTTTGGATATGTCCTTTCCAGAGGAAGTGTTTCCAGAAGCGTATCAGGCGCTGTATGCCCAGGGCCGAGTACAGGCAATTGCCAATGTTCACGCACCTGATGCCGGAATGTCTGAGTGCTTAGTGGAATTTGTGGAAGCGTGGAAAGTGCATGCCAAGCTGATTGTGCCGATTGTGCAGCCGATGAATCCATCAGCGGACTCGGTCTCCCTCAGCAAACAGCTATGGGGACTGTTGATTGCGCACCAGTGTAGTCAGCCTCGGGAGTGGTCTGAGTTTGAGCTGGACTTGATGCAGCAGTTGGCCGGACAAATTAGCCTAGCGCTTTCGCAAGGGTTGCTGTTGGCGTATCTGGAAGATCGTGTTGTGCTGCGTACAGCAGAATTGACTGAGGCCAACATCGCTTTACAGCGAGAAATAAAAGAACGCCAACTGGTAGACGCAGCGCTGCAACAAAGTGAAGCTCAGCTGCGGCTGATTACCAACAATTTGCCAGTGCTCATCGCCTATGTCGATCACCGCCAGCGCTACCAGTTCAACAATCAAGTGTATGCGCATTGGCTAGGCCAGCATCCAGAGGACATTGTCGGAAAGTCAATAGAGTCTGTGATGGACAAAGCTCACTATGGAAAAATTCGAGAACACGTGGCGGCGGCGCTGGCAGGTGAAGCGGTGAGCTATGAAAGTGAGCTGGCGTTTCAAGGGGGGCAAGCGCACGCGGTAAATGTCACCTACATCCCTCATATTGAGAGAACAGAGGACCGAAAGAAGAATAAAAAGAACAAACTTGAGGTAAAAGGCTTTTTTGCGCTGACGACCGATATTAGCGATCGCAAAGCCATTGAACGGATGAAAGATGAGTTCATTGCGGTAGTCAGCCACGAATTGCGCACCCCGCTCACCTCGATCCACACCTCGCTAAAACTATTGGCCACCGGGCGTCTAGGCGAACTCTCCGACGATGGCCAACAAATGCTTGAAGTGGCCGATGACAATACAGACCGACTCGTACGACTGGTGAACAACGTGCTGGATTTGCAACGGATAGATGCTGGCGAAGTCACTATGGATAGGATGGCCTATGATGCGGCCAAGCTGCTAGAACAATCCGCCGACGCCATGCAGGCACTCGCGCAGCAGCATGGCATCGAGATTCAAATTCAATCGATGCCGATCTCCATTTGGGTCGATCCAGACTACATCATTCGTACATTGACGAACCTGATCGGCAACGCCATCAAGTTTTCACCTTCCGGCAATCTCATTCGCCTTACCGTAGAACCGTACATAAAATCACAGCCTGTAGAACCGCACATAAAATCGCAGAAAGCATCACCAAAAGAGCCGCATGTAAAAACAACATTTAAAGCAATCTCAAATAAAGTAACCTCAAATAAAGCAACCTCAAAAATACCGTCAACATCCAACAAACAGGCCCTTTTCTGTGTACAAGACGACGGTCAGGGCATTCCCTCACATAAGCTAGCCGCTATCTTTGAAAGATTTCAACAGGTAGATTCCTCCGACTCTCGGGAAAAAGGCGGCACCGGATTAGGCCTCACCATTTGTCGCAAAATTGTTGAACAGCATGGCGGCAGAAT
Organism: Phormidesmis sp.; assembly: GCA_050042985.1. Classification (GTDB taxonomy): domain Bacteria; phylum Cyanobacteriota; class Cyanobacteriia; order Phormidesmidales; family Phormidesmidaceae; genus Phormidesmis. The sequence continues at coordinate 2,157 of JBHJIY010000106.1, forward strand.
CTGGGCAGAAAGCCAGTTTGGCCAGGGGAGTCGCTTTTATTTCACAGTGCCCCTTAGTAGGGAGCTCATTTAAGTCAGTTTCTGATAAGTCGGTTGCCGCCGCTTGCTGCCCTACTCAGCGATAGCAACTCGTTAATGTCGTACCAGCTTCACGCTGTAGCCAACCTATGTCGACCAAAAGCGTTTTGATTATTGATGATGAAGTCTCCATCCAAAAGGTGGTGAGCCTCAGCCTCCAAATGGAGGCAAACTGGACGGTGATGACCGCCTCTTCTGGTCAGGAGGGTATTCGTCAGGCCGAGCGCCATCGACCAGATGTCATTTTGCTAGATGTGATGATGCCAGAAGTAGATGGGATTGCCACCTTTGAGGCCCTACAAAATAACCCCATCACTCAGACCATTCCAGGCGCGCTACTCACCGCCAAAACCCGCACCGCTGAAAAACAGCTCTTTGAAAAATTAGGTGTAGCCGGTGTCATTACCAAACCTTTTCCACCCTTAGCCCTAGCGAGCGAAATTGCCAAGCTGGTCGACTGGACAATGTAACCACGCTGACTTCTGTAACGCTTCTTATCGAACCCACGCCAAACTATTCTTCAGCCCATGAGAGTACTACTTGTAGATGATGACAGCGCCCTCAGTAGCTTGCTCAGCCAACAGCTGAGCGAGCAAAACTATGTAACCGACCGAGTCACCGATGGCGAAACAGGCTGGGCCTATGCCTCTACGTTTGAATACGACCTGGTCATATTGGATTGGATACTGCCTAAGCTGAGTGGCATTCGTCTTTGCCAGCGGTTGCGGCAGCAGGGATACGAGATGCCGGTGCTGCTGCTCACCACCAAAGATCAACAACCCGACAAAATCCAAGGGCTCGAAGCTGGTGCAGATGACTACATTGTAAAACCCTTTGATATGGCCGAGCTACTGGTGCGTATTCGGGTGTTGCTCAGGCGATCGCATGCCGAAACAGAATCGGCACTCCGCTGGGGCGAGCTTTGCCTCGATCCGGTGAGCTGCCAGGTCACCTATCAGCAGCAACCTGTCTCGCTTACCGCCAAAGAATATGCACTGTTGGAGCTATTTTTGTACTACAGCCACCAGACTTTTAGCGCCACTGCCTTACTTGACCGTATCTGGTCTTCTGAAGACTTTCCCAGTGAAGCAACGGTGCGATCGCATATTCGTGGGCTGCGCCAGAAGCTCAAGCGTGTCGGGGCATCGGCTGATTTTATTGAAACGGTTCATGGATTGGGCTATCGCCTTAAAGCGCCCATAGAAGAGAACGCACAGGCGGGCCGGGGGGGCGCAGCGGAGGGCGATCGCGAAGCCCACTATCTCGCCGGGCTCACCCAGGCTTGGCAAGCTCACAAAGGAGAAAGCCTAGATCGATGGAATAGCTTGGTGCAGTTGGCGCATTCTCTCACCGCGCAGGAGACAGACCCAGCGTTGCGTCACCACGAGTCTTTTGGCACCCGCAGCCTCAGCGAGCAACAACAGACTCAAGCGCAGCAGATCGCCCACAGCCTAGCTGGAACCTTAGGCACCTTCGGGCTCATGGAAGGCTATCGCTTGGCGCTACAAATAGAGGCCCTGTTACTGCATTCAGGTACTAGCCTCTCACCCTCGCAAATCACCCAGTTTCATACCCTGGTGACGACCTTAGGCCACGCCCTATCTGAATCGCCTAATCTGGTGTGCCCAGTCGATAATATACCGCAGGCTTCCTCTATCTTGATTGTAGATGTCAATGCCATGCCCTATGTTCAGCAGCTCATGGCGCTGGCTGTAGCCAAAGGATTGGACCCCACAGTTGTCGCCTCCATAGAAGCGGCCGCCCAAATACTCTCACTCGGCTCCCCGCTCGATAGCGCCCCAGAGCTCCTCGCTCAGCCACCCGAATTGGTCTTGATTAACCTGGTCGCCAGCGAAACCAACTCAGTGCTAGACGAACCCATTCTACAAAAGCTGTTGCAGTTTATCTCGCAGCTGAATCGACGCTGGCCGCAGCTACCCGTCGTGGTGATTACGCCCCAGGCTGACTTTGGCAATCGATTGGATTTGGTGCGTCGAGGGGGTGCCATAATTTTGGAGTATCCGGTTGTGCCCGCAGATGTGTTGGATCTCATTGGGCAATCGACCCATCTCAATCATCACCTCAGCAAAATTATGATCGTGGATGACGATGCCCATCATTTGAAACAAGTGATTCAGCTACTGCATCCCTGGGAGTTTCAAATTACACCACTGACCAACCCCCAGCGATTTTGGACCCTGTTCAATCAGGTGTGTCCTGATTTGGTCATTTTGGATGTTGAAATGCCACACATCAACGGATTTGAGCTGTGTCAGGTGATCCGAAGTCATGCTCAGTGGCAGCACCTGCCCATTGTGTTTATGAGTGTGCATAGCGATCGCGCGAAGCAAGACCACGCCTTTGCCCTCGGCGCAGATGACTACATCACCAAGCCGATTCAAGGCAAATCGTTAGCCTGCCGACTGCTAAACCGCTTGAAGCGTTCAAAGAAACAGAACCTCGTTCATCAATAACAGCCTTCTCGAACGTACGTGACGCTCATAGCTGAATCTATACAGCCAAATCTACACAACTATAGCTACAGACAACTGTCTGCACAGCGTCTGCACAGGTGATAGGCCAAGGTAAATCCAGAACAACGATTTCTTTTTTCTGAGGTAACACCATGGTCCAGACACGTCCCCATACTAAACAACAGGCCAAACAACAGGCCAAACAACAGGCCCACGCACAAACTAAAGGGAAAGCCTCTCTCCAACAACAACAACATCCCCTGATAAATCGATTAGCCGAGCTGATTAAGAGCATCTGGCAAAGTCAGCTGATGCTCTTTCCCTACGAGGCCCCTAAAGACTTAGGCTATATCGAAGGCAGCCTAGAAGGAGAGCAGCTGACGATTGAAAACACCTGCTACCAAACATTTCAATTTCGCAAGCTCCACTTAGAATTGGCCAAAGTTGGCAGCCATCTAGATATTTTGCACTGTGTGATGTTTCCGCACCCTTGCTACGACCTGCCTATATTTGGCGTCGATATTGTTGCAGCTCGCGGCGTGATTACAGCAGCCATTGTCGATTTATCACCGGTATCAGGAGATGGCACGTTTTCGGCAAGCTATACGGAGGCGCTCAACGCAGTGCCTTCCTATCCCTTTAGCCATCCTCGCGACCTCCCGGCGTGGGGCAATATTTTCTCGGACTATTGCCTATTCGTCAGTCCTAAAAGCCCTGAAGAAGAAAGAGCTTTTCTCAATCAGGCTACTCAGTATTTGGCGCTGCACTGTCGGCTAGCTTGTGAAACGAGGTCTGTCGGTACCCTCGAAGAAAGGGCACGTATCTTGGCCGGGCAACGCACCTATTGTTTGCAGCAGCAGCAAAACGACAAAACGAGGCGAATTTTAGAACGTGCCTTTGACAAAGAATGGGCGCAGCGTTACCTCCAAACAATGCTGTTCGACGTAGCACCAGAATCCACGACAGACGTGATAGTCACTGACTCAAGCGAGAAATTGTAACGCGACACGAAGTTACTTGAAGTTCTGCAAAGGCCTCTACTTATGTTTCAAATGCTTTGCTGAGAAGGTTTCATCAATTGTAACTAGTTGTACACAATGTCGTGCACAGAATCTGCACAAGCAAATTGATTAAATGATTTTACTGGTTCGAAACGCCTAAGGCCTAAGCGTTTAAGCCGTTAGTTTTTTTGTTCTTTATCTTGTTCTCTATAAAACTCAGCAGGTAAAAGAAAGTGGCTCCCATTATTCGCCCTGGCCATTCGTTCTGGCCATTCGTTCTGGCCGTTCGTTCTGGCTATTCATTCTGGGCAATAGGAGTTCTTGACTTTTATATCACTGCCAAGGCAAGAGATGTTCTGTGTTGTTCGGTTGTTGGTCATTGGGGAGAAACCCCTCAATCACCAAGAGCCTTGAAGTATTCAGCACGCCTTAAAACATGATCGAGAACATACTCGTAACAAAAAACAACTGTTCGAGCCAGGATTCAAAACAGTCCATGTGTGAGTTCAAAACTTAGGAGAATAGTTTCACATGTTTGATGCTTTTACAAAGGTAGTTTCCCAAGCGGATGCACGAGGTGAGTACATTGGCGATGGCACCATTAATGCGCTCAATGCGCTCGTCGCTGATGGCAATAAGCGTATTGACGCTGTTAACCGAATTACGAGCAGTTCTTCTAGCATTGTTGCCAATGCGGCGCGGTCTTTATTTGCTGAGCAGCCCCAACTGATTGCACCCGGGGGAAATGCCTACACGAGTCGTCGGATGGCCGCGTGCTTGCGGGACATGGAAATCATTTTGCGCTATGTCACCTACGCTGTTTTTGCCGGTGATGGCAGCGTTCTAGATGATCGTTGCCTCAACGGCCTGCGTGAAACTTATGTTGCACTCGGGACGCCCGGTGCTTCTGTTGCGGCTGGCGTAGAAAAAATGAAAGAAGCTGCGATCGCAATTGCGAACGACCGCGCAGATATTACTCAAGGTGACTGTAGCTCTCTCATGGCCGAGCTGGGCGCTTACTTTGACCGGGCGGCTTCTGCGGTTAGCTAAGTCCTCACTTCACAGCCTTCCTTTTTTCATTTCATCTTAAAAAACTAAGAGAGATCTTCCCCCATGAAAACTCCCATGACTGAAGCGGTTTCAGCCGCTGATTCCCAAGGCCGTTTCCTCAGCAGCTCGGAGCTACAGGTTGCCTTTGGTCGCTTTCGCCAGGCGCAAGCTGGCCTGTCTGCCGCGCAGACGTTGGCAAAAAATGCTAGCTCACTGGTTGATGGCGCAGCTCAAGCCGTCTACACCAAGTTTCCCTACACCACTCAAATGCAGGGTAGTAACCACGCTTCGAGCCCTGAGGGCAAAGCCAAGTGCGCTCGTGACATTGGTTACTATCTGCGAATGGTCACTTACTGCCTCGTCGCAGGTGGCACTGGCCCCATGGATGAGTATTTGATCTCGGGCATTAGCGAGATCAACAGCACCTTTGATCTATCCCCTAGCTGGTATATAGAAGCGCTGAAGCACATCAAAGCTAATCATGGTCTTAGCGGTGACGCGGCTTCTGAAGCCAACTCTTACTTTGACTATGCGATTAACACTTTGAGCTAACGCTCGGGGAGCAGGGGCGCAGGGGCGCAGGGGAGTAGCGTAAATACCTTCGCCTCACCTCCTCTCCCTTTCACCCCCTTACCCCCTCTCTAAGCCTCAATCTTTAACTTGTTCATTTAACAAACGCGCCCGCTCCGAGGATTCCACCATGACGAGTGAAACTTCCGCAAGACTTTTAGGATTTGAATCGGCCCAATCTCCGCCTGTCGAGCTGCGAACCAACGCTGCTGATACAGATATTGAAGGTGTGGTGTGGGCTGCTTATCGCCAAGTATTTGGCAACGACCATGTGATGAACGCAGAGCGCCTTGTCAGTAATGAGTCGTTGTTTAAGCAAGGTTTCCTTCGAGTATGTGATTTTGTTCGGGCTTTGGCACTCTCGGAGCTATACAAAGAAAAATTCTTTTACAGCACCCCCCACGTGCGATTTATTGAGCTGAACTTTAAGCATTTTTTAGGTCGGGCACCCTACGATGAAAAAGAGATTTCTGACCATGTCGATCTCTACGTTCAGCAGGGCTACGAGGCTGAAATTGGGAGCTATTTTGACTCGTTAGAGTATCAGGAGAACTTTGGTGAGCACGTGGTGCCCTACTACCGAGGCTTCGCCACTCAGCGCAACCAAAAAACGGTGGGCTTTGGCCGTATGTTTCAGCTGTATCGAGGGGCGGCCAGTAGCGATCGCGCCCGTACTCATCACCAAAAAGGCCTGCTGACAACAGAACTAGCCCGCAACTCGGCAAGTCCTGTGAGGGCCTCGACTATGGGTAAAGAACTCCAGGGTGTTACTGGCGGCAAACGCGAGCGGCTGTACCGCATTCGGGTGTCGCAGTCAGCCAGTGGGCGCAGGCCGCAGGTGCGACTAGGCATGCAGGAATATCTGGTCACCTACGAACAGCTAACCCCCACCTTGCAGCGGCTGAATCGTCGGGGTAGCCGCATTGTCAATATCACATCGGCTTAAGAAAACTGTTCCTATTTATAACGCTTTTATTTTCCCTGAGGTGCCAACTATGCTAGGACAATGTTCTACCGGCGGAGTTTCCGAATTGAACAATCGAATCTTCGTCTATGAGGTGACGGGGCTGAGTCAAAATGAAATGACAATCCGCTCCCAATCTCCTATTCGCACGAGTCATAGTCAGTTTTTTCAGGTGCCCTTTAGCCGCATGAGCCAGGAAATGCAGCGCATTTTGCGGCTGGGTGGAGAGATTGTGAATATTCAGCCTTTGAGCATACAAAACGCTGCTACAGAGGTCTCTGAAAGTGAGGAAGAAGAAAAAGATTAGCCAAACAAAATAATCGGTCAACAGTTGCTTTTTATTCCTTGAGACAACAGCTGATCGATTGCCGACAAAAATTACTAGGAGATTGATTTCACATGTTAGATGTCTTTACCAAGGTTGTTGCGCAGTCTGACAAGCAGGGACAGCTGGTTAGCAATACTCAAATTGACGCCCTAATGGCGACGGTTCAAGAAGGTGCCCGGCGCACAGACGTGGTCAACCGCATTAGCAGCAACTCTTCAGCCATTGTGACCAACGCAGCTCGGGCCTTGTTTGCCGAACAGCCTCAACTCATCGCACCGGGCGGTAATGCCTATACCAATCGTCGGGTGTCTGCTTGCCTGCGCGATATGGATATTGTCTTGCGCTACGTCACCTATGCGGTGTTTTTGGGTGATGCCAGCGTGCTAGACGATCGCTGTTTGAACGGGTTGCGTGAAACCTATGTAGCATTGGGCGTGCCGAGTGGTTCTATGGCGAACAGCATTAACAAGATGAAAGAAGCCGCGATCGCCCTCGCGAATGATCGCACAGGGGTCACTCAAGGTGATTGCAGCTCCTTAATTTCCGAGCTGTCTAGCTACTTCGATCGCGCGGCCTCTGCTGTTAGCTAAGCGCCATCGAAACATTGGGCTACAGTAGGCCATTCGTGAACAGGCCATTCAAGACATTAAAGCACCCATTAGAAAGCACCCATTAGAGAGAGAGTATTTCAATGAAAACGCAATTAACTGAAGCGGTTGTCGCTGCTGATTCTCAAGGCCGTTACCTAGGCAACACCGAACTCCAAGTCGCCTTTGGTCGCCTGCGCTTAGCCGCTGCTGACTTGGAAGCGGCTAAGGCACTGGGGGCGAAAGCTGACCAGCTGGCAAGCGGTGCGGCCAATGCGGTTTATCAAAAGTATCCTTACACCACGCAAATGCAGGGCAACAACTATGCTTCTGATGAGCGTGGCAAGGCCAAGTGCTTACGGGATATTGGCTACTACGTGCGTATGGTGCAGTACTGCCTGATTGCAGGCGGCACCGGGCCTGCTGATGAGTTTTTGTTAGCCGGTTTGTCAGAAATGCACAGCAGCTTTGAACTGGTACCGGGCTGGTATGTTGAAGCGCTCAAGTATATCAAAGCAAACCATGGTTTGTCGGGTGACCCTGCCACTGAGGCCAATTCCTACCTCGACTACATTATCAACGCCTTAGTTTAGTGATGGGTACGCCTGGCAGAATGCATCAGCAATCTCTACTGATTAGCTTGTTTGTTCTGCCAATCAGCTTTATTTAAGCTGTCAAACATTTGAAGATCTGTTGATTCATTAGTTGCGCTTAGGAGAGAAAACATGGCTGGACTACAAGAGGCAGGCAGGTTTGGGATTCGGCCCTTTGAGGAGACTGAAAGGGTTGAGCTGCGACCCAACTGGACTCAAGATGATGGCCAGGCTGTGATTTCGGCGGCCTACCGGCAGGTACTGGGCAACGAGTATCTTATGCAAGCGGAACGGCTGGTAACCCAAGAGTCGCTTTTGGTGAAGGGGATTATTACCGTAAGAGACTTTATTCGAGCGATCGCACTCTCAGAGCTATATCGTAAAAAGTTCTTGTATCCCAACTTTCATGTGCGCTTTATCGAACTCAACTTCAAGCATTTTTTAGGCCGCGCGCCCTACAATCAAGCTGAAATTTCCCATCATCTAGATCTGTTTATCTCCGAGGGCTACGCAGCTGAGATTGACTCTTATCTGGACTCAGCTGAATATGACAGTAGCTTTGGGGATAGTACCGTCCCCGCCTATCGAGATTTTCAAGTCGATCACCCCGGTCAGCGTGCGGTTGGCTTTAGCCGACTGTTGCAGCTCTACCGGGGCTATGCAAACAGCGATCGCGCCCAAGGACAAAAGCAGCCTAGGCTCACCTGGGAAGTGGCCAGAAACTTAGCCACGCCTATTGCATCGGCCTCTCCAGGGTCTCTCTCAGGCGCACTCGGCGGCGCACGGGGAGACGTTTACCGGCTGCGCATCGTCGGTTCTGCGGCCAACTTGGCAGCCAATAGCGCTGCTGTACGGCAGGCAACCACCGAATTACTCGTTCCCTATGCTCAATTAACAACAAAGTTAAAGCAGCTGAGCCGTGGTGGCAAACGAGTGGTGAGTGTAACGGCTGTTTGAGATTGCCAGCTGGCCTCTGTCCGTTCATCCCATTGCTCGTTTATTCCATTTCGAGTGCATTAAGAAACTATTGATAAGGAGAATTTCAGGTGGCTATTACAACAGCAGCCTCTCGCCTGGGCACATCGGCGTTTAGTGAAGCCGCACCGTTAGAACTGCGGCCCAAGGCCAGCCAAGGGGAGATTGAAGCGGTCATCCTCGCGGTGTATAAACAGGTGCTTGGGAATCCTCACCTGCTCAAGTCTGACCGGCTGGTGATTGCAGAGTCTTTGCTGCGCGATCGCAAAATCACTGTTCAAGAATTTGTTCGCCAGGTGGCCAAGTCCGAGCTGTACAAAGAAAAGTTCTTTAGCAGCTGTTTCCAAAGTCGTACCATTGAGCTGAATTACAAGCACCTTCTAGGGCGCGCCCCCTATGACCAGTCGGAGATTAACGCTCATCTCAATACATACGAATCTGAAGGGTTTGAAGCCGATATCGATTCCTATATTGACTCACCCGAGTACCAAACTAACTTTGGCGAAAATATTGTTCCCTATTACCTAGACCTGGTGACAACGGGCATAGGGCAGCGCTCGGTTGGCTTCCCTCGGTTATTTCAGCTGTATCGAGGCTATGCGAGTAGCGATCGCGCTCAGCTCACCGGAAAATCGCCTCGACTGGTCAAAGATCTAGCTCGCAATACAGCCTCTGCGATAGTCTCAGCCTCCGGCGATGGCTTTGCCTACCAGGGTACAGCTAGGGGCGAGGCGTCATATAGCGCTTTCGGCGGCTCAAAAGCCTTTGGGTCTGGTCGCCTCTTCCGGGTGGAAGTCGCCGCTATTAGCAAGCCAGGATTTCCTAAGGTACGCCGGGTCAACAAAGCCGTTGTCATTCCTTACGAAGAGCTGTCGCCTCACATGCAAAGGGTGCAGCGCCAAGGTGGGAAAATCGCCAGCATTACACCGCTGTAACGCTTAGCTGTTATCCCAGAAAAGTACGCTAAGCGTGAAGTGTTGTTAGGTTTAAGGTTTGTACAAACGTGAGTATTCCTTTATTAGATTATTCTCCCACCTGTCCCAATCAGCGTGTAGACGCACTGGGCGCACGAGATGATGAAGCCATCATCTATTCAACAGATGATCAGTTTTTCCCAACAGATATGGATAACCTGATCAACGCGGCCTATCGACAGATCTTTTTTTACGCCTTCAGGTCGGATCGTGAAACTGTGCTAGAGTCTCAATTGCGCATTCGGCAGATTACAGTGCGTGATTTTATTCGTGGTTTACTGCTCTCGAATACCTTCATTGATAGCTTTTACAACAAAAACAGCAACTATCGATTTGTTGAACACTGTGTTGAAAAAGTGTTGGGACGCCGCGTCTATAGCGATCGCGAGAAGATTGCTTGGTCTGCTGTTGTCATGACCAAAGGCGTCCAAGGCTTTGTCGATGACCTGCTCAACAGCGACGAATACATCGAAAACTTTGGTGAGAACACGGTTCCCTACCATCGCAGGCGAACGCTCCCTGGCCGAGAAGTCGGAGAAATTCCGTTTAATATTACGTCGCCTCGCTACGATGATTACTATCGTGGTCAGCTAGGCTTTCCTCAGTTTATTTGGAAGGAAGTGGTTCGTAGTTTCAGACCCTACGACCAAAAGCCGAAAAATGGCGATCCGACCTTGTTTACTGACATGGCCAAGAGCATCAGCCCAAGAGCATCATCGGGATCACCTACCAATCTCGATCAGCTCGATTTTGAAAAAGCCGTTCCTTATCGCCGCAGTTGAGCGGCTGGTGAAGTTCTTAATGGTTGATTCCAAGATTGTCGCGGGATGACGGCTGATTGCGTAAAAAGCCAGCATGGCGACATTAGTAAAACAACACAGTGGTGAAGCTCCGTCGGAAGAGCCCTTTACCGCTGTGTTGTTTGCTATCTGATGCTCTCAACGCCTACTGAGAATGCTGATTATTCAAATATGGCACCTTTTAAGGCATTGTCAGAATACACGTGAAAGGTAAGCCCAGGCTCTAAACAAGTCACTCGATGAATGCAGTTATCGTAGCAGCGAGAGTTTCCTGAAAACCAGGTAGAGTCGGTAGGCATGAGCTGCTGGCTTTCTTTGTGGTGTAAGTTTCCCGCTGCTGATTGGTCAAACAGTTCTATTTCAAATACACCGCTCATGACATGGTAAAAAGAAAACTTGGGATGGCCATGGATAGACGTTTTTGACTGTTCATCCCAGCGCATGACCAAAGCCTCGAACAATGGGTCAATAGGCATATGGCAAGGTTCATCTGAGGATTCTTTACTGACATAGGTGCGTGTGTAAGTGCCAGATTTGAACGGTAGATGAGGAAGGTCGGGGAGAATATTTGTACTCAGCTGACGATGTAGCCATGGACCGAGAGTTCCTAAATGAGAACAATCGGCTTGGCTATCGCGATGGTGAAGCAATCGGTCGAATAAATCAGTAAAGTCAATGGTTTTGGGCTGTGGTCGATTAATAGTTTGCATCAGAAAAGATTGTGCTTACGACTGTTAAGTGGAAGCGGTAGCGATATTGTTGATTGTTTTAGCGCCGTACCGTGAGATAAGACTCTGTGAGATAAGACTCTGTGAAATTAGGAGAGATAGACTTAAGCGCTACAAAACTGGTGCATCTAGCTCTTGCCCAATCGCAATTAAGGATTCGAAGAAATGTTCAAGGTCTTCCAGTCGGGTTTGGTTATTACAAATCACCAAACGGAAAAAGACTTTGCCGTCCAGCTCAGCGTAGTTCACCATGGCTAAGCCTCGGTCAATTAAGCGCTGTCGAATCTCTAGCGTTAGCTCGTTTGCACTGTAGCGGTTACTTTCAGGAATATATTGAAAACAGAGATTTACCGATTCTCTCTCGGCCACGAGTTCTAAGGATTTGTGTGCTGTGATGATAGATTCTGCTTTGGCCGCAAGCGTGAAGTAGCGATCGAGCAGTGTCTCCCAGCCGCGATCGCCCAAATGCTGCCAAGCGAGCCACAGCTTCACCGCATCCACTCGCCGACCGCAGTGCAAAGTACTCGGCCCCAAGTCAGTCGGGTCTTCTTCCGAATCGTGAAAAATGTACTCTGTGCCCTTTGCAGAAAATGTGCTCATCATGGCACCGCGCTGATTGACGACCAGCATAGAGCAGATGAGTGTCATTCCCATCATTTTGTGGGCGTCCCACACCACAGAGTCAGCTTGCTCTACGCCTTTCATCAGGGCCCGGTGAGTAGGGCTGAGCAGTACGCTAGCGCCCCAGGCACCGTCTACATGGAACCATAGGTTTTCTTGGCGTGCGATCGCCGCAATCTTATCCAACGGATCGTACGCACCTCGTACCGTCGTCCCGGCTGTCCCGGCGACAAAGAAAGGCTCCGCGCCCTGATACCTGGCCTTAGAAATAAGATCTTTTAGCGCCGAAACATCCATCTTGCCATCGGCATCGGCTGGGACTTTCCATAAATTGTCGGAGCCAATGCCTAGCAGCTGTACCGCTTTATCAAATGAGTAGTGGGACTCTGCCGAGACAAAGGCAATTAGCCTTGGCTGCTGGAATAGGCCTGCTTGCTTGAGCTTTGGGAAGGCGCGGTGGCGTGCGATCGCCAGTGCCATCAAATTGCCATTGCTACCGCCCGTTGTAAACTGCCCCTCTGGATTGTCAAACCCAATCAGCTCCCCCACCTTCGCAATCAGCGTTTTCTCAATGAGCGTCGCCACAGGCGCAACCTCATGGGTGTACATAGAGGTATTGGTCGCGCTGGTAAGCACATCACCCATAAAGCAAGCCGCGTTGAACCCGCCCCAAAGCTGATTGAAATAGGCAGGGTGAGCTGTTTTTACCGCGTGGGATAAGTAGTTGGTAATATCGTCGTTTAATTTTTGTAGTGGTTTACCCTCGGCGGGTAACGCTAACGGGAGTTTTTCCCGTAATACAGCTGGATTTAGCGGATGAGTACCTTCCCCATAAAAGGGCTCTGCCATTGTCTTTCGGCTAGTTGAATCCTGAAAAAAATGTTCGAGCTGCTGGAGTAAATTGAGATAATCGGAAGATTGAAACATATAAAAAGCTTAGTCGTGATCCACCCTTTTGGCTCACTTGAGCATAGCAAGCAGTCGGCTCTTCGACCTATGCTGAAGAGAACATGGGGAGTTGATATGACGCTAACGCTATGCAGATAATCTGATCGTGCCCCCTAGTCATATATCTAGTCATATACCTCTCTTATCCGTGGAACATTTAAAGCGATAGACGGCTTTGAACAACTTGCTAGGGCAAATTATTCAAACGGCAATGCGCACAGCTGTGATGAAACCAAAAGAGATTGAGCGGGTGAACATAGACACAACTATCCAAGAGAAAGCCGTGGCTTTCCGAACCGATGTGAGACTGTATCATCACGCCCGAAAGACACCGGACAGATTACAGGTGTCGCACCCAAACAAGTGGCTGTAGACAAAGGCTTTCGCGGTACGAAGCACCATCCTAAGGGGCTACAAGTGCTAGTCGCGGGTACCCGGAAGTTCAAGGGTGTCCTCAAACGTCTAGTCAAGCGACGCAGTGCCATTGAGCCTGTTATTGGCCACCTCAAACCTGGCCACGCGTTGAGGCGTAATTTCTTGAATGGCAAGCAAGGTGACCGCATCAACGTATTGATAGCTGCCTGTGGATTTAACCTGCGTAAGCTCTATCGGTGCATACTCGACGAACCTCGGAATTTCGCGTTGGCGTAGCCTCTCTTTGAGAATCGCCTGAGGTTTTTCAGGAACGACTAGATAGTAAGCATAGTGGTTTCAGCCATTTTTAATGGCATAAGCCAAGTGACCAAAGCTATAGGTAGAGCGTGACACCTCGCAGGGTCAAAATCTGTCACTCATCATGAGATAATGATTATCATTCTCGACTTTATGATCTATGTCATCACCCTTTGCTACCCGTACCTCGGTTGAAGCAGTCGAAGAAGGGATGCTTCTGGCTCCTAAGTTTGACGCTCATGGGCTCATCCCCGTTGTCACTACGGATGCTACAACTGGCGAGCTGCTGATGCACGCTTACATGAACGAAGCCGCATTGCTAAAAACCATAGAAACAGGTGAAGCCCACTATTACAGCCGCAGCCGGCAGCAGCTCTGGCACAAAGGCGCAACCAGTGGGCTAGTGCAAGCCGTGCAGCAATTATTGATTGATGATGATCAAGATTGCCTATGGATGAAGGTCAAGGTCGCCGGGTCAGGGGCTAGTTGCCATGTGGGCTATCGTTCCTGCTTTTACCGCCAAATTCCTTTTGGCGAAGGCGATTTAGCCAGCAAGGAGACCCTTGCTCTCACCTTTACAGAAACCGACAAGACGTTTGACCCTGTCGCCGTTTATGGGGATGCGCCCAATCCCACTCAACTTTGAACCTAAGCTTTGAATCCAGGCTTTGAACCTGGGAAAGTATCATGCCGCTGCGTCATCAACCTGCTCCACCCACGCCCTGGGATAGCGATCTCGATCAGCCCAAGATTGCTGCCTCTGCCTATGTCCGTCCCCAGTGCAGTCTGATTGGGGATGTGGAGCTGGGTGAAAATGTCATCGTTTCCCCCACTACCTCTATTCGTGCCGATGAAGGGGCTCCCTTTTACATTGGTGCGAATACTAATATTCAGGATGGAGTGGTTATCCATGGGCTAGAGCAGGGACGCATTTTTGGAGATGACCAGCAAGCCTATTCGGTGTGGATTGGGCATGATACCTGCATTACCCATATGGCCTTAATCCACGGCCCAGCTTACGTTGGCGATGAGTGTTTTATTGGCTTTCGCTCGACGGTGTTTAATGCCCAGATCGGCCACGGCTGCATTGTGATGATGCATGCCCTAATCCAGGATGTAGAGATTCCTGCCGGTAAGTATGTGCCATCGGGTGCGGTGATTACGACTCAGCAGGCAGCCGATCGGCTACCGGATGCGACTGAGAGCGATCGCACCTTCTCTCACCATGTCGTCGAAGTCAACCAAGCGCTACGGGCCGGGTATCGCTGTGCTGACGGCATCGCCTGCACCCCCTCGTTGCAGAATTCAGCTTCCAGTCATGGCAATGGCTTTGGTTCTAATGGCTCTGGCTCCAATGGCTCTCGGTCTATGTCTCAAAATGGCAAGGTGACTCATCTTTTACAGGCAGACATTGTAAACATCATCCGTCAACAACTTCGCCAGGGCTATCACATTGGCCTAGAGTTCGCCGATGCCAGGCGATTCAAGGTGGGTTCCTGGCAGAATGGCCCAACCATTGCCAGTGCCCATGAGGCTCAAGTACTCACCCAGGTGGAACAGTTTTTGACTCATCACGCTGGTAACTATGTGCGATTGTTGAGCATCGACCCCAAGGCAAAACAGCGGCAGCTAGAGAAAATAATTCAGAAGCCAGCGTAAACTGGACAGCATTCCTTTCTAGGAAGCCTTATCGTAACGGGAGCGTCACCGAGCAGGTAGTGCCTTTCCCGACCGTACTCTCCACAAAAATTTTGCCTTGGTGTAAGTCCACACACTTTTTCACCACCACTAAACCCAGTCCCGTGCCGGGAACGTTACGGACATTTTTACCCCGCTGAAAGGGTTCAAAGAGTTGTTGTTTATCTTCGGGTGGAATGCCAATGCCTTGATCTTTAACTTGTAGCAGCACCGCCTGTGGGCGAAATTCTAACCGCAGTGAAATCATGCCGCCTTCTGGCGAATACTTGATGGCATTGGACAACAGATTCGACAAAATTGAGCGCAGTCTTTTTTCATCTAGGCTAATAGAGTACGAGTCTCCGATGCTCACAAAGGTAAGCTGGTGACGATCGCCTGCGCTTAGCTGCATTTCTTCAATGAAATATGCACAGTACAAATCAAGGGCAATGGGCTTAGGGTTAAAGGCTAAATTGCCCGATTCCGCTCGGTTGATGGTTAAAATGTCATCCAGTAGCTGCGCGGTATGTTTAACCGAGTCTTGAATGCGGTGTAGGTTCCTGAGGCGTTTTGCCGTATCTTCCCAGGCCGTTTGAGAATTTTCTAACACCTGAGCGGCGGCTAGCGCGGTACTTAGCGGCGTGCGAAATTCATGGGAGGCCATGGAGAAAAATCTTGTTTTTAAAGCGCTCAGCTCTTTTTCTCGTTCTAGGGCAAGGCGGGTTTCATCTAGCCGTTTTCGCTCTGTAATGTCGCGAGCGTTCACAATGACCTGGAGCTGGTTGCCACTGTCTAAAAACGGCTGACTGACGGCTTCTAAGATGCGCCAAGAGCCGTCGCGGTGTCGATGCCTGAACTCAACGGGTGGTTCTAGCTCTAACGGTTGGGTGGTGCTCAGCAGGCGAGCACACAACGTTGCCTCAGGCATGTATCGGTTGGTTTGCCAGTCATCCGCATGAATAAAGGCTTCTATATTCTGTTCAATCAGGTCTGCCATGACAAACCCCAACACTTTTTCGACGGAAGGGCTAATGTAGCGAATCGTGCCATCTAGATCCAAAATCATGATGATATCTAAGGCATTTTCAATCAGCGTCCGAAAGTTTTGTTCTCTTTGAAGTAAGGCCTGCTCGGTGTGCTTGCGACGGGTGGTATCTCGCTGTACCGCAATCCAGTGGGTATACCAGCCGGTGGCATCAGCCACGGGCACTAGGCTAAACTCATTCCAAAATTCTGAACCATCTTTACGATAATTAATCACCTCAACCGTCACGGGTTGCCATGTAGAGAGCGCTATGCGAACTCGATTGAGTTCGGCGCGATCCGTTTTAGGGCCTTGCAAGATTCGAGGCGTTTTGCCCAATACTTCTGCTGATTCGTAGCCAGTTATTTCAGTAAACGCCGCGTTGACATAAAGAATTCGAGGGCCCGGACTCTCAAACGGTTCAGCTTCGGTGATGATGACAGCATCGTTGGTGTTAACCACCACGGATTGCAACAGCCTCAGCTCCTCGGCGCGTTTTTTTTGCTCTGAAATATCGACAATCACCGCGACAATCCCGCTGATATTTCCAGCGGTGTCATTGAGCGGTGCAGCCGAACAAATCAGGTCAATACCGGTACCATCCTTTTTCTGGCGGTGCATCTCTACGCGCGTGTAGGTCTGCCCTTCGAGTACGCAGGTTTGCAAGCTAGCGCAGTCTTCCCAGGGCGCTTTGAGTGAAACCGGACTGGGCCGATCTAGCACCTCTGCTTCTCTCCAGCCAAACATCCGCTCCGCAGCAGGGTTCCAAATTTTGACATGACCCTCTAGGTCCAACATAAAAATAGCCCGAGGAGAGGCGGTAATGAGGGCGTTGAGGGTGTCATTTTTTTTGGCGCAGGATACGTTCGGTATGCTGCCGCTCACGGACTTCTTCTTCTAAAGCTGCGTTGGTCGTGGCCAGTTCGGTGGTGCGCTGCACGACCCGTTGCTCTAGCTGTGTATTGAGCTGTTGGCGCTGGTTGTAGAGTTCGGACTGTTGAATGGCGATCGCAACTTGCGTAGAAAGCTGTTTCATCAGCTCTACTTCCCAATCTTTCCAGTCACGAGTGCGATCGCACTGATGTGCAATCAACAGACCCCAAAGTACAGGTGCTTGAGCGATCGCATCGGAGTTAACGCCGGATTGACGAAACCCTTCTTTGGGGGCTTCTGGCCCCTCATCCTCGTGAGCATTTTGAATAATCGGCACCACTAGCTTGGCTTTAACGCCAAACTGTTTTACAAATGCTGCCAGACAGGGCTCCACATCGGCCTGCTCAATATCTGCAATCTGCCGAACTTTCCCTAAGGCATAGGCCTGATGATAGGCCGTGGGAAACACTTCTTCGTCAAAGCGTTGATTGAGAATTTTTGGGTAAGGGGGTAAAACCGTCTCATAAATGGCTTGCCCCGTACCATTCGGCTCAAAGTGATAGATCAAAACGCGATCGGCCTGCAAAAAACGCTGCACTTCGGCCACGGTGGTTGTCAGTACATCGTCAATATCCAAAGATTGACGAATTTGCTGTGCAATTTGAACCATCAGACGCTCGCGCTCCGTCTTCTGCCGAAGCACCGTTTCAATCAGCCTACGCCGCTTCACCTCTTGGATGTAGTACCAAAAAATAGCCCCCAAAAAGAGGGTGCCTGAACTACTCAAGATGAGCGCAAGATTTGTCACAATAGCAATCGCTTGCAGTAAAAACAGCTGAACATCAAAACAACAAAACGTCTGATGCTGCCTAAAACATCCAGACGTTTGCTGCTCTGAGTGAGGCTTAATCTCGAGTCTTAATCTATGGCTAATTTACAGCTACAGCTAATCTAGCAGGATTAAAACCCTAACGGTCTAAAGTCCTAATAGCGTAGAGAGCAGTAGTAACACAATCACCCCCATGCCCATATAGAAAAGACCTACCCAAGTGGTTTCTAATGCCTTGGGCGGATTCTTTTGCCAATCCCATCGTAGATAGGCCAGATTACTCGCACCTGGGCCGCCAACAGGCATGGGTTCAGGTAACCTATCGCGATAATCGGTGCCATAGCGTGCCATGTGCTCAAAGGTGACTTCTCCGTGTGCATGCTGGGGCAAAATTCGCCGCCGCTGATAAGGCACAATGCTCTCACCAAAGTTGCTCAAATAGTCATCGCTGCTCAATAGCTGATCGACAAAGCCTTGAATGCCTTGGGTGGCTAGCACAATAGACCAGGACAGTTTTTCGCGATCGCTATACACCTGTCGTCCTAGCACCCGCTGAATGCACAGCTCGACAAAGCGATAGTTGTTGTTGCTATCAAACGTCAACCGTCGAAAAGAATCGGATAACAATAGCCCTCGAATAAAGTCACGCACTGTAATTTGGCCCGCTCTAATCTGAGACTCCAATGCTTTTTCCCGGTGGTGCTCAAGCATTTGCTGCTCGTGATAAATCTGGCGGTAAGCCGCTGTTATCAGCACATCCATCTCTGAGGGTGCGAGCAAATTCTCAGTATCAAAAATTCGAGGTTGTTCATCCCCAAACACTTCAAATCCGTTCACCCGTTGGTTCTGAGAGACGGGCGAGTACGTTAACAGAGAAAGGGCCATATCTATACATAGTCTCCAAAAAAGGTGCTGTTAGAAGGTGTTGTTAGAAGGTGCTGTTAAAGCCGTAAATTTTTCGATTTCAATGGCAGCTAAACATCAAACAGGTGTGATGCTGGCAATGGTGCCGCCGTCTCGATGAATCTTTTGATAGGTGGCTGATAGCGCTGAAAATGGCACTAAATAGACCCGATTGCTGCGGCGGAAGCGAGACGTTTTTCTCACACTGTTGGCCCGATAGCTGGTCACTTCAATGCGATAGGTTTTACCATTTTCATCCGCCCCTGACCCGAGTCGAGTGCGAGCAGCACCTGCGGGCGGCTGGAAGGTTGCGCCCGCGCTGGCAGGTGAAATCACAGCTGTCGGAATGCCTTGGATAACCAAGCTGTTGAGCTTGGGTCTGGGGCCAGCTACGTTACCTTTTAAGCTGCTGCTAGATGCGCCCCGCACCAGTTCAAAGGTGTGGGTAAACTGCACCATGCTCTGACAGGCGGCTGTTTGGTAGCCGCGAATGTAAGGGACAATGTTTTCGCCAAAGGTGTCTTGATATTCGTCGCTGTCCAAATACGAATCGATATCAGCTTCAAAGCCTTCGGTATCTAGCCAGGTGCTGTGCGATCGCATCTCTTCCAAGTCCAAGGGTGGGCGACCCAGCAGATGCCGAAAATTTAGCTCAATAGCCCGGTAGCGTGCACAGCTCGTAAAGAAGCGATCGCGATAGAGTGCTGATTTTGCCACCGCCCGAACAAACTCACGAACACTGAGCTCACCCCGCCTAAACTGCGACTCGGGCACCGTCAGTCGCTCGCTCTCCATTACATACGCGTTGCCAAGCACCTGACGATAAACAGCCAAAATGATGGCTTCAACGTCATCAGAGGAGAGCCCCAAGACCCATTCAACCGGAGGCGTTTCATCGAATAAGCTGACACCTAATTGTGAAGCAGGTCCAAAAGGCATGGGTTGTTATTAAACTCTAGACAACAAAGAATTACAAGCTTTTTTCTAGAAGACTGATACACCAGGTATCTCAACTAGGTATTTCACTTAAGCTTGTTACGCTAGAGCATGGCACAGCGACCGGAAAGAAACCGGTAAGGGAATCGGAAAGAAAACGGAAAGAATGCACGAGCGAAACAAAACTTTCAATAGCGTTACATTGTCGTGATATTCGTTGACAAAATAGACTTTCTCAACATCCTTTAATTATTTCTTTATGTTAAAAAGGCTGGAATTCAATCTGCTATGAGAGTTATAGGATGGCAGGATGAAAGGATGAATCCTCGATGCTTTAGGCGGGCATGCCATGCAGTAAGGTTCTTGAGCTTTTTTGCCTAGCCGCTTTGGACTTATGAGAATCCTGTTAGTTGAAGATGATGTCCGCCTTGCTGAAACGCTGGCTGAAGCACTCAATGACCAACGATACATTGTGGATATTGCGGCTGATGGAGAGACCGGCTGGCATCAAGCGAAGACGCTAGAGTACGACCTGCTCCTATTAGATGTGATGCTGCCAGAATTAGATGGTATTAGTCTATGTGCCCGACTGCGATCGCATGGCTACACACTGCCTATTCTGATGCTCACAGCCTGTGACACCGTGAACGATGAAGTCAATGGACTAGATGCGGGTGCCGATGACTACGTGATCAAGCCGGTTGATTTACAAAAACTCTTTGCGCGGGTGCGGGCCTTACTCCGCCGAGGCAGCGGCACGTCATCCCCTATTCTCGAATGGGGCGATCTGCAACTCGATCCGAGCACGTACGAAGCCAGCTATGGGCTAAATCCTATTCGCTTGACACCCAAAGAATACGCGCTGCTGGAGCTGCTGTTGCGCAACGGTCGGCGGGTACTCAGCCGCAGTGCCATGATTGAACACGCCTGGTCTTTAGACTCTCCCCCAGAGGAGCACACCGTCAAAGTTCATATCCGAGGACTGCGCCAAAAATTGAAAGCGGCTGGCGCTGCAACCGATCTAATTGAAACGGTTCATGGCATGGGTTACCGGCTCAATGCCCTCAACAGACAAGTAGAATAAGTGACGAGTTCTCGACAGGTAAGCAAGGAATCATGGGCCTGCTGAGCGATCGCAAGGTGCTACAGCTGATTGTAGAAGGCTTGAACAATACTGACATTGGTCAAAGGCTCTACCTCAGCCCCAACACCATCAAGACCTACGTCTAGGGAATTATGAACAAGCTGGTGGTCAGCGATCGCGTCCAGGCCGCTGTTGCTGCCGTCCGTCGCGGCTTAGTTGATTGACGAGCTTGTACTCTGATATTTTTGCCTCTGGCAGGCTAGTACAAATTGTCTCTAAATTCGCGATTCTCTCTTCCAACGCTTTGGCCGCCAGGAGATTCTCTCTTCGGTGCTGTTCGGGCGCTAGCCAAACTGCGACAGTGCCACCAGTTGCGCCCAGCATCACGAGAATCGGAAGTATTGGGCCACTGTTTGTCGCTGCGCTCAGAGGGATACATAGGGCAAAAAGGCCCACAGTCGCCCCCCAAATCGAAGCAGTTGCTCGATTTTTAAAATTGCTTTTGAGAGATTGACGTTTCATATTTGTCCTCCTCATATTTATCTTCAAAGGTCAGAGAGTCAAAAGAGTCAAAACACTGCTTTAAGCATAAGGCCGATTTAGCACCTTGACATCCTACAAGTGGGCTTACCGAGTTGGGTGACGGCTTCAAAGCTTAGAACTGCTGGTGGCAGACGCGCTCAGACAAGATTTTTTAATCCAAATATTGTTGGAGATAACTCCACGTCAGCAGCTTAGTCTCTGCCACCAGATCTTGTCGTAAGGCTTGATCGCCGCTGAGGGAAAGCCAGAGCAGTTCGCCCGTTGTTTTGGTGATAATCATGGCCATCTGCTCGCATTTTTCCATCGGCAAACTTGACTGACGCGCCTGAAAAAAGCCGGCTAGTTCATCAATGACTTGGTATTCAAAGTCATCGATTTTTTCAATTTTGGACCAGGTAATAGTATTGAGTAACTGTTCAAAAATTGCCTGGGAACCCGGATAGTCGGTATAGAACTGGTCGAACACATCAATCATGTTGTCAACATAGCTGCGTAACGGCAGCTTGACCGCAGCGGGGGTATGCAGATCGAGAAATCGCTGATACTGCGCTTGCATATACTGAATAGCCAAAGCTTTGAGAATCGCTTCTTTATCCGGAAAAAACTGATAAAGCGACCCAACTGAAACGCCAGCCTGGGCCGCGATCGCTCGGGTTGTCGTAGAGTCATATCCCGTTTTTACAAAGAGCTGCTCAGCTACATCCAGAATTTGCTGGACCCGCTCTTGGCTGCGGGCCTGCTGAGGCTGTCGCCGCATCTGCTTGAGGTTGGGTGAGCTAGAAGGCTTCGGTTCGGGCATCGATTTCGAGGATGGGTTGACAAAATCTGAACACTGTTCGTATTTTTGAAAATGTGAACAGTGTTCAGATTTTACCGCCTCTTGGCAGGTCCTTGGCTTATGCAACTGCTTACTCGGCGTTCGGTGCTAGAAGCCCGCGATCCCTATGTGCGAATGGCTTACTCCTATGTGCCGGTCAATGGTGTGGGGTGGCGATCACAGTTAGCACAGCCCGTTGATCGCGCTCTATTTTTTGCAGAGGCTACTCAAGAAATTCTATCTACACACGCCTCGCGGGCCATTTAGTTATTCTGTCTGGTCAACCCATTCGCAGCAGGATTGGGCCGCTGATCTGCTGATTTTTCGAGCAACACTCCAAAAACGCTGTCAATTCTCGCGCGCTACCGACGTCTGGTTTGAAAATTCTATTTTTTAACACAATTTGGAGAGGGACTCAGCCATGAATCGAAAAATAAAATTGGCCCTAGACATCATCGTAGGAGCGGTGATTCCCATTCTGATCTTAAACAACTTAAATGAACAGCTGGGCACAGTCCCCGCCTACATCGTGGCGGCACTGGTGCCCGTCGCTTGGGTTGTCCTCGACACTTGCTTCATCACCCGAAGATTTAATTTCATCACCAGCTATGTGGGCGCGTTTGCACTCGTGCGCGGCCTCCTCGCGTTTTGGTTTGTCGATGGTATCCAGTTTGCGCTCAAAGACAGCATCGGCTCTATTTTTACGGTGGTGGTGTTTGGAATTTCAATCAGGGTGGGAAAGCCCATCATGTTCTATTTCCTGATGCAGGGAATGAACCCTGAGTCACCCGCTCAGGAAAAGGCATTAAAAGCATTACTGGCTGAGTCCAAAGTGTATGGGGCACTTGTCAAGAGCACAAAAATTTTACAGATAGTAAACCTTGGAATCAGCATTGCTAACTTTCTCCTGAATCTGCAGATTGTGGTGGCCGATTTTGGGACGGTGGCGTTCAATCAACAGGTAGCCCAGGTGAATGCGATGACTCAAATTACGTTCACCCTCTTGGAGTTTGTGGCCGCCGGGATGGCCGCTGTGTTGATCCGCCGGGCGATGTTTTACTATCTGCCCCAAGAGCCGGATAAAGCACAGGATGAAAGTGATTTTTGGGATCTCTTAAACCTCCGCGATCGCCAACGGCTTGCAGCCAGCAGCGATCGCGACTCCGGGTAGTCTCACTCGCTCACACAGTGCTATCACTCCAGACGGGGGATAGTACCGCTAACAGCCGCAAATGCGCCTCCCGTTTGTCCACCGACTCACATGAGGAAAGCCCGGCCATTCAGGTCACCCAACTGGGTCACGACTTTTCCCCAGTCGGCTACCCAGCTGTAGGTAGAGCCGCCCCATCATCCCCGCGTACATTGAAGGGCATCGATGACTCGAATTTCCTCGACAGTCTCTACCCAACTGTTTCCACTTTGTCGGACCCTGTATCGATCTTCTGACATTGCCTGCGGTCAACAGGAACAGAACACGGCAAGCACACAAATCCTATGAACATTATTTTTCTCTTTTTGATCCTGCCAATTCTCCTAATGACTCTCATTGGAATTTTAGCTGTGTATCGGAACAGAAAAAGTCACCCCCCATCTCGTTACAGCGAAGTTTGTGGCCGTTCAAAATCAATCTAATTCTGTTGGCCGTTTGTGAAACCATTGCTGCCGCAACAACCTACACTCTCACAGCGACCCTGTACGACTCTGGCTACCCCAACGTTCCCGAAGATGTGCAAACACCCGAAGATATGCAAACAATAGAGCGTACTTCTCATACTCTTATATACTTCTGAGGGACTGATTAAAATGCGTCTCCCTCAGCATTGGGCGGGCGATCGCTCACAATCATAACGCTGTCCACATCGAGGGGCACAATATTTAAGTAATGAACAATCTCACCTTGCACCACCTCATACACCGGGCCATCGGCAAACTCGCCATACTCTCGAACTTCGAAGCCCTCCTGATTCATTAGCTCGGGGTTCACTATGTCTTCAAACACTTGCTCTGGCGTTTTATCTTCTAGTAAGTAATGGGTAACCACAGAAACGATCGCCTCATCCTGGGCATCAAAAAACAAATCTTTTTGCCATGGCTGACCAAACACACTCAAAATTTGCAGAAGATTCGATTCTCTTAATCCGCCTTGCACGCTCCCCAAAAAACCTTCCCAAACGGCGGCCATAGCAGCCACTTCAGCCTCACTGAACTGAGACTGAAGTGGCTCGTCGCCCTCATTCCCAATTGCCCCATTCTCATCCGACATCCCCCCATTCGGCGCATTTTCAACGCTCATATCACTGCCCATATCACTGCTCATATCAGTGGGCGGCTCCACAGGTAGCGGCTCAGACGTAGGCTCGACAGGGAGAACAGGCTGAGGGATAACAATTTGAGGAGCCGGTTGAGGCTCGATAGCCTGAGGAGGCGCAATTGGCTGAGCATCCGCACTGTCTGGTACAGCAACATCTGACAGTGCGGGCAGTCGGGTAACGGTGATTGGCGGAGGCAATTCTAAAACAGCCTGTTCGGGAAGTTCTGGCGCTTCTCTTACAGGAAAAAGGGCGATCGCACTATGCAAAACCACAGACAGCAATATCATCAACCCGCTGGAGCGGCCCAGCGAGCTGCGAAAAAAACTGGTTTGGCTCAATCTGTGTTTCAACAATCTGTGTTTCAATAAGCTACCGGAGCAAGGTGTTCAATAGACCCTCAAGCAAGGCTTTCCTTCGTTTCCTAACATTCATTTCATAACATTCATTTCCTAACATTGTGAACAAATTCAAAGCGCTTCTGGGCGGGCATAGACATCATACTCATCAGTGCGGATAAGCGTGTCTGTCTTTACGCTTACCAACGGTTACCATAAAGGAGATCGGCGATACTTTATATCGTTAGCAATACAGTGATATGAGCTTATTTGATCCGTCTCCAAACAAAATATCTTCAGCCGAACTGCGTCAGCTGAAAAATTGGGTATACGAGATACTGACCTTAGACCGAGATGTGCCTATTTCAATCAGTCAGCTAAAATGAACTGAGCCGGGCTGCCCACCGATAGAGACCGTTATTGCGGTGATGAGTCAGCCGCCGCAAACTTACAAAATTCATCGGCCCACTACAGAGATAGACCGAGGCGATGTGATTCAGGCGATAGATGCTGATTGAGCGATGTATGGCAAACATCCTAAGCAACTTGACAGATGCTATGGCCTAATGAGCTGGGACTCTAGCCACACTCTCAGCCAATAGGCTCAAACAACAGGCTCGAATCTTTACAAACCGATAGGCCATTTTGTTCGCAGCGAACTTTTTATGGGTATGTCAGTTTTTCATAATATTGTTCAAAGCCTCCATCCTCTCAGTGACAGACAAGCAGGAGATAAGCTAGGCAACAATCATAAGAAGACTTTGACCCTATGACTACAGAAACTCTGCCAGCAGCCGTCCCTGTAACGGTTCTCACTGGATACTTAGGCGCGGGAAAAACAACCCTACTCAACAAAATTCTAACCCACGAGCATGGCAAGAAAGTCGCTGTTATCGTCAATGAATTTGGAGAAGTGGGCATAGACAATCAGTTAGTCATTGATGCTGATGAAGAAATTTTTGAGATGAACAACGGGTGTATCTGCTGCACCGTGAGAGGCGATCTGATTCGCATCATTGGTAACCTGATGCGGCGGCGCGATAAGTTTGACCATTTGGTGATTGAAACAACCGGGCTAGCCGATCCGGCCCCGGTCATTCAGACCTTCTTTGTCGATGAAGATATTCAGTCGCAGCTGTTGTTAGATGCCGTCGTGACAGTCGTTGATGCCAAGCATATTCATCAGCACTGGGACAGTGACGAGGCGCAGGAGCAAATTGCCTTTGCCGATGTAATTTTACTCAACAAGGTGGATTTGGTTACCGCAGACGAGCTAGATGCGCTAGAGGCCAAAATCAAAGAGATGAATGCCTTAGTGAAGCTTTACCGGACTCAAAATGCTGAGCTGGAGATGGACGCCATTTTGGGCGTTAGGGCGTTTGATTTGGACAAGGCGCTGGCCATAGATCCTGACATTTTGAATGAAGATGCTCACGAGCATGACGAGTCGGTATATTCTTTGGCGTTTGTGGAAGGCGGCTCACTCGATAAAAACAAGCTAAATACCTGGATGTCGAATCTGTTGCAAACTAAGGGACCAGATATTTTCCGAATGAAGGGGATTTTGAACATTGAAGGACAAGATGAACGCTATGTTTTTCAGGGCGTGCATATGATTTTTGATGGTAGGGCTGAGCGGCCTTGGAAGTCGGCAGAAGCGAGAAAAAATGAGCTGGTGTTTATTGGTCGCGATCTGGATGAAGCCGAGCTGAGATCAGGGTTTAGGGCTTGCTTGGTATGACAGCAAGCATGCAGGGAAAGACGTCAGGGCGATCGCGTGGCAAAAAGCAACGTCATCAACAACAAACTGCGCAAGACTTTGATACGCGTTGGAAAGGCTCGCTCGAAGACTATGTGACGGCTTTAGCCTGGTCTGTTGATGGCGATATTTTAGCAGCGGGTGCCGCGAGCGGAGAGGTGTTGTTGTGGGTTGAGGGACAATCACGCCTTTTACGCTCAGCAGCCAGCGAGCAAGCAATAGGTGCGCTTGGGTTCTCCGCCAACGGACAGTATTTAGCGGCGGCAGGGCAGCAGGGTTTAGTCTTCATCTGGGATCTCACCACGCTAGATCTGACTGCACCCAGTCAGCCTACAGTGCCTCAGCCCACCATAACTCTAGAAAATCCTCATTGCTGGATCGACCGATTAGCCTGGCATCCGAGCCAGTCCTGGCTAGCGTTTGGTGCAGGCGCTCAGGTCAAAGTATGGGAGATTTCGCAGGAGAAAGTGTTAAGCGATCACAACTTTTCATCCTCTTCAGTCCTAGACCTAGCTTGGCACCCAAACGGACAGCAGCTTGCCGCTGGTGGTCATACAGGCATCAAGGTTTGGAGCGCTGACAACTGGTCTGCACCACCAGAACTTATCGAAGTGCCGGGGGCTAGTTTGAGCGTAGCCTGGTCAGCAGACGGACAGTACTTGGCCTCTGGAAACTTAGATAGAACGTTAACCGTCACGAGCTGGGGCAATCCGCCACCGTGGCTAATGCAGGGCTTTCCCGGCAAAGTGCGGCAGGTAGACTGGGCTCCTGGCACAGGAAAACCCGGCACAGGAAAACCCGGCACAGGCAATAAGATTCCAGCAGTTGCCGCCGCTTGCATGGAAGGCGTAACAGTTTGGCGGCGGCAAGGAAAGAACTGGCAGAGCAAAGTGCTGAGCAAGCACAAGGGAACAGTAGAGGCGATCGCCTTTCACCCCACTCAGCCATTACTGGCCTCAGCCGCGCAAGATGGGCGGCTTTGCCTGTGGAAAAAGGCAGTAGCTTTGCAACAGACGCTGCGGGGGGTAAAAGACGGGTTTAGTGCGATCGCCTGGCATCCCCAGGGCCGCTACCTAGCCGCTGGCGGCAGTCAGGGTGAGCTAATTATATGGTCACCTTCAAATAGAGGAACTGGGTTTCAAAGTTAAAATCGAGTTGCTGTGCATAGTCATAGTGCACACAGACACTCGACTACTTTCACAAAGTCTTCTACCTGTAACCTGGAATAGCTAATCCAAGTCTCAAACTGATCCGACCCTCAAACTGGTGAATTAATGAGTCCCGGATGATCGTCCGGGCGAGGACCCGGCACAGGCCAATGAAACCGACGATCTTCCTCTTTAATCGGCATATCGTTAATACTGGCCTCGCGCCGCCGCATCAGTCCTTCTTCATCAAACTCCCAGTTCTCATTACCATAGGCCCGATACCACTGGCCAGCGTCATCACGCCACTCATACTGAAAGCGCACAGCAATCCGATTCTCACCAAAAGCCCACATCTCTTTGGTCAGCCGATAGTCCAGCTCCTTGTTCCATTTTCGAGTTAAAAACTCACGAATATTGTCGCGCCCTTGAAACACCTCAGCTCGGTTGCGCCAGTGGCTATCCACAGAATAAGCCATGGAAACGCGCTCCGCATCTCGACTATTCCAAGCATTTTCAGCCATGCGTACTTTTTGCGCAGCCGTTTCGGCAGTAAAAGGAGGAACCAGTTTTGGAGGAGCCATAAAAAAAGATCTCGAAGACAATACTTTAGCTAACCTAGGTTTGATTTAGCCTTTATTCACTTATACCGGCTACAGCTTCATCCCATGTAGGACGATCTTTTGAACTAAATAGGACTTTTCCAAGAATAGAATCAGGCCAAAGGCGATCGCGGCAGTATCACTCTAAAGAAGGTACCAACGCCTAGCTCGCTCTCAACTTGAATCTCCCCTCGCTGCAATTCTACAAACTGTTTGACAATACTCAGCCCCAGCCCTGTCCCTGGAATGTTGCTCACATTTTTTCCCCGGTGAAAGGGCTCAAACAAATGAGGCCGATCCTCTGGCAAGATACCAACGCCTTGATCGGTCACTTGAAAAATAACCCGCTGCTTGCGCCGAGAGAGAGAAAGCTGAATATCACTATCAGCCGGAGAGTAGCGAATGGCATTCGATAAAATGTTGATCAAAATAGAGCGCAGCAAGGTTTGATCAAGTTCTGCGGTTAGCGACTTGTGACGCCCCACAAACCTCAAAGCCCTATGTTGAGGCTGGTGTTGAGGCTGGGGCTGTGGTTGCAACTCGGTTAAAAGGTTCTGACAAAACTCGACCAAATCAACTGGCTCTGGTTCTAAATAAAGCCGCTTTGCTTCTAGCTTGCCAAGCACCAAAATATCATCAATCATTTGCGTCATGCGCTCCACATTGGCCGCAACGCTCTGCAAATACTGGTTTTTTTGCGCCACTGAAAGCTTTTCGTCGTAGCGGCCCAACGCAGACACCGAAAGCGCAATGTTATTCAGCGGATTGCGGAATTCGTGACAAACCATCGCCACAAAGCGAGACTTGAGCGCACTGAGTTCTCGGAGGCGCTCGTTAGCCTCATATAGCGCTGCCGCACGCTCTCTTACTTTTGTTTCCAAATCTTCATTTGCCTGCTGCAAGACAGCCTCTGCCCACTTTTGCTGAGTAATGTCCCGAAAAGTAATCACTGCTCCAATTATCCGGCCCTGCTCGTCTTGCATCGGCGTACTAATGTATTCAACCGGGAAGCTAGTGCCGTCTTTTCGCCAAAACACCTCATCGGTAATACGGCGAGTGCTGCCATCTCGAAAAGCGGCATAAATGGGACAGCATTCTCTGGGGTAATGGCTGCCATCTGGGTGAGAATGGTGCAGCACCTGATGCATTGACTGGCCAATAAGATCTGCCATTTCCCAATTGATCATGCTAGCCGCTGCTGGGTTCACAAAAGTAACGTTGCCCTGCAAGTCCAACCCATACACGCCTTCGCCCATCGCGTTGAGAATAAGCTGATGCTGGCGACGTAGCGTTTCCAGCGATAGATGATCAGGAACTAAGCGACTGGTCTCGTTCGCTATTTCGTGAGATTCCATACGTGTCGTTTTGTGAATGCGATCAAATAATAGGCAGAGACTGTAGTGAATTACACCACAGACTATTCTCGAACGCTTAAGTATGAAGTTAGGGAAGTCATATCAATCATAAACGAAAGGCCCAAAAGATAGGAAAGTGGAAACTCTTTGGAACTTATGCCGAAAAAGATTCTCGTCATCGAAGATGAAACCGAAACGAGAAACATCTTTTTAAGCTGTTTAGCATTTGAAAGTTTTGATGCAATTGGCGCTCAAAATGGGACAGCCGGTATCTCAATGGCTAGGCAGCACCGTCCTGATTTGGTCGTCTGCGACATTATGATGCCAGATATAGATGGCTATGGTGTCCTTGCAGCCCTGCGATCGCAGCCCGCAACCCGTGCCATTCCCTTCATCTTTTTAACCGCCAAAGCAACCATGCAGGAATTACGAGCAGGTATGGTACTCGGTGCCGACGACTATTTGACCAAACCCTGTACGGTAGAACAGTTTTTAGATGCGATCACTGCTCGTTTCACCCGTCAGGATGCGCTCAAGCATGACTACGCTCAATCAGGTCTTGCTCGATCAGACCTTGCCCAATCAGTTTTGGCCAAGTCTGCACAACCACCAGCCGATCCAAAAGTCTCCACAATTTTCCCCGACTGCCCCAAGCTAGAAACAGTCTTCAAATTCATCGAAGATTACTACCAGCAGCCCATTCATCTCAGCGATGTTGCCAAAGCAGCAGGCTATTCTCCTGCCTACTTAACCAATCTTTCTCAGAGCTACACAGGGCGAACCATTAAAAGTTGGATTATCGAGCGGCGCATGATGCAGGCTAGGCATCTCCTAAAAGAAACGGCTCAGTCTATCAAGAAAATCGCTGAAACCTCAGGCTATGCAGACGCTGGATACTTTACCCGACAGTTCAGGCAGCTGCATGGCATGACGCCCAAAAAGTGGCGTGGCAAATCTAGCCTGGGCAAAAACAACAAAAACGGTAACAACGACAACAAAACAAAGCCATGAGTAGGAGAGTTCTGATAAAAAGTCCTAGTTTCTCGAAAGATAGTCCAATTTAATCCTTCTCTCGCCTGGTACATTAATAAAAATTGCCTTCCGATACGCATTTTTCCATAAGCTTTAGGTAAGCAACACATGGCTTCAACATCGTCAACAGCTCAACCGGGTGGTTCTCCGGGTAGTTCAAATTGGAACAACCTAACGAGTGATCGAGGTAACCTCTCCGATTTCGAGATGGCCTGCATCATTTGTGGCGGCGCTCACCTCAGCCGCGACCACTGGGAATTTCTTCAGACGATGCCCCAGGAACCAGAAGACATGGTCGGTGATCTGGTACGCATGGGCCTTTATAAAGACCAGCAGATGCTTGCGGGTGACAAGGTTAATGCCTACGAACTCAGAAAGGCGTTGATGCTAAAGGCCGCAGGCAAAGGCGACCCTAAGCGAGAGAAATTGGTTCTAGCCCTAGCCAGAGAAGCAGGCGGATTGGAAAACGCGTTTGCCGCTGCCTTTGGTCCTCAGGCCGGTGCGTTTTTTGCAGACACCAGACGCCACAGCGCCTTTAGCCGCCGAGAGTTTTTGCGGAACCTAGCCATTGGGGCCGCTATGGTAACACTCACCAACTGCGGACCAAAAGACGACCCTGCCGCCACAGAAGATGCGGGTGCGCCAGTCGATGTTTCTGGCTTAGAAAAAACAGATTTAAAGATTGGGTTTATTCCTATCACCTGCGCGTCGCCCATCATTATGTCGGAGCCATTAGGCTTCTATAAGAAGTATGGCTTCAACGCGGAAGTGGTGAAAATGCCAAGCTGGGGCGCGGTGAGAGATAGTGCGATCGCCGGAGAACTCGACGCTTACCACATGTTGGCCCCCATGCCGATTGCCATGACCCTAGGTCTAGGCTCAGCTTCCTTTGGTGTCAAGCTCGCCAGCGTAGAGAATATCAACGGTCAGGCCATCACCGTCGCCAACAAGTACCTCGGACAGATCAACGGCCCCGCCGACTTCAAGGGCTTCACCATCGGCGTGCCATTCCCCTACTCCATGCACAATCTGTTGCTGCGTTACTACTTGGCAACCGGCGGCATCGATCCAGATGTAGACGTTAAAATCCGCCCTGTTCCACCCCCAGACAGTATCGCTCAACTCGTCGCTGGAGATATTGACGCCTACCTCATGCCCGACCCGTTCAACCAGCGGGCCGTGTACGAAGAAGCTGGATTTATCTTCAAGCTGACTAAGGACCTATGGCCAGGTCATCCCTGCTGCGCATTTGCCGCCAGCGACCAGTGGATTGACGCCAATCCAAATACCTTTAGAGCCCTAAACAAATCCATTGTTGAAGCGGCGGGCTATGCCAGTGACCCAGCTAATCGCGCAGAAATCGCCGAGGCGATCTCTGAAAGAGCATTCCTCAATCAGCCAGTTGAGGTTGTTGAAGCCGTTCTCACGGGTAACTTTGATGACGGTCAAGGCAACACCTTGAACGTGCCCGACCGAATCGACTTTGACCCCTATCCTTGGCAGAGCTTTGCTAACTGGATTTCTTCGCAGCTGGTGCGTTGGGACTTGCAGGGCGATGGCAAAGCCGCTGAAGAGATTACCGATGAGAGCTACGACACGGTAGGTAAGGACATTTTCTTGACTGACCTAGCCAGAGAGCTTGCTGAAGAAGTGGGCCTCAATCCACCTTCAGATATTTATCGGGAAGAAACGCTGGAGTTCGACACGTTCGACCCACAAAATCCAGGGGCCTATGTCCAAGAACAGATTGATAAGTATGGTGTATAGCGCTTGAGGTTTGAGGTCGATGGTAGTCAGTAAATCAAGTATGAGTAGCGTCGGCACGCAGGAGGAAAAGCCGCCTTTGCTGAATGAGAACACGAAGGCGATCGCACTTTTTCTCCTATCCCTCATCCTATTCTTAGGCTTCTGGGAAATCGGTGCCAACCTCAAGCTATTTGCCAAGGGAATGCCAACCGCTTCGACCACGCTCAAAGAACTCTGGTGGTGGTCTACCCATCCCTTCTTTGACAACGGTCCTAATGATTTGGGCATTGGCTGGAATCTGTTGATTAGCTTGCGTAGAGTTGCCATTGGCTACACGCTAGCCTCGTTAATCGCTATACCGCTGGGCATTCTCATTGGCATTTCACCCATTGCGTACAAAGCGTTCAATCCGTATGTGCAAATCCTCAAGCCGGTCTCTCCTTTAGCCTGGCTACCGCTCGGTCTCTATATCTTTAGAGACTCTGAGCAAACGGGCGTGTTCATCATCATGATCTCCAGCATTTGGCCGACGCTGACGAATACGGCCTTTGGGGTCGCAAATGTTGATCCTCAGTTTTTAGATGTCTCTAAAACGCTGGGTGCCTCTAGGCTCAGAACCATCTTTAAGGTGATTATTCCGGCGGCGCTACCCAATATTGTTTCAGGGCTGCGCATCAGTATGGGGATTGCTTGGCTGGTAATTGTGGCTGCTGAAATGCTGTTGGGATCAGGATTGGGTTATTTTATTTGGAATGAGTGGAATAACCTATATATTCAAAATATTCTGGTCGCTATTTTTATCATTGGTTTGATGGGATTAATTTTAGACAACATCTTTGCTGCCTTAGAAAAGTTTGTTGCATTTGGTCGTAAAGCGTGAGTGTTGTTGCTGTGAATTCCGTAAATGCAAACCCTGGCATTGAGTCAATGCCGTCATTAGCTCAGCTGTCAATTCGAAACGTGACGAAAGTCTTTTCGGGGAAAAAAGACTTGTTCAGCAAGCTAACTAAAAAGACCAGTCGCGATTTCACAGCGATTGAAGACATTACTTTCGACATTCAGCCCAATACGCTTGTCTCCTTTATTGGTCCGTCAGGC
>JBHJIY010000107.1:0-41462 GCA_050042985.1 Phormidesmis sp.
GGCTCATGTCTGTTTCCCTTTCTCAACGTTCAACACCAGACCCTCATGGCTTTTTCTCAGCGACCCTCTGCGCCTGGCTTCAGTGAAAAGAAAGGTGGCCGCACGGTGGGTCGTCAGTATCAGTCGGTGGTGATTATGCTGCTGCTGAGTTTGCTGATGATTGGTGGTATTGGGAGTCGGCTGGGGTATTTGCAGCTGGTGCAAGGTGAGCGTAATCGCGAGCTAGCCGAAGACAACAGAATTTTATTGCTGCCTCGGCGTCCGGCTCGGGGCAATATTTTGGACCGTAATGGTGAAGTGTTAGTCGGCTCTCGGCTCTCTCACTCGGTTTCTATTTGGCCGGTGGCGCTGCCGAAGGAACCGTCAGAAAAGCAGCAGGTGATTGAGCGCCTAGCCCAAATTTTGGACGTGCCTGTTGAAGAAATTGATGAGCGTCTGGCTCAAAGTAGCTACAACTTGAATAAGTCTGTTCCCATTTCGCGAGGGGTGAGTTCGGCGCAGACGACGGCCCTGGCCGAATATGCGGCTGAGCTACCGGGCGTACGGGTAGAAGCTGAAGCGGTTCGCAACTATCCTAGGGGCGATTTGGCCGCGCACGTGCTGGGCTATACCGGCGAGCTGAACGACGAAGAACTAGAAGCGCTTAAAGATGATGAAGGTGAATATCGCCTAGGCGATGTGATTGGCAAAATGGGGCTGGAGATGGCCCTAGAGTCGACTTTGCGGGGCAAGTGGGGTGGGCAGCAGGTAGAGGTTGATAGCAGCGGCCGCGTGCTGAGCGTGATTGGTGAAAAGCGCTCGGAGTCTGGACAAGATGTACAAATCACGCTGGACTTGGAGCTGCAAAAAGCGGCTGAAGAGGCTCTCGGAGATAAGATCGGCGCGATTGTGGCGATCGACCCGCGCGACGGTGCGGTGCGGGCAATGGTCAGCCGTCCGACGTTTGACCCCAATATTTTCTCGACGCGGATTACGCAGGCTCAGTGGGAGCAAATTACTAAGAATGGCTATCCGTTGGTCAATCGGGCCATGCGAGCCTATCCACCGGCCAGTACGTTTAAGGTGATTACCGCAACCGCTGGGATGGAGTCAGGTAAGTTTGACCCTGAGGTGGTGCTGCCAACCTATGCATTTTTGAATATTGGCGGTATTCAGTTTTGGGATTGGAATAATGCCGGCTTTGGCCCGCTCGGCTTTCGTGGGGCGCTGGCTTGGAGTAGTGATACCTTTTTCTATCAGGTCGGTCGCAGTGTCGGTGAAAAGAATTTGCAGGCTTGGATGCTGAAATACGGCCTAGGCGAGAAAACGGGCATTGAATTAGGCTTTGAGGAAGATAGGGGCCTCGTGCCCGACGAAGAATGGAAGCGGGAAGTGCTCGACGAGCCCTGGTACCTAGGCGATACGATCAACGCTTCGATTGGCCAGGGGAATGTGCTGGCGACTCCGCTACAGATTGCAGTGATGTTTGCGGTAGTGGCGAATGGCGGCGATCACGTCGTGCCTCATTTTGTGATGGATGGTCGAAATGCTGAAGAATGGAGATCGTCGCTGGGTATGGATCCCAGCACGGTAAAAGTGTTGAGAGAAGGCCTGCGCCAGGTTGTTTCAGCAGGTACCGGTGGCGCGGTGAACGACCCGAAGCTGCCACCGATTGCCGGCAAGAGTGGAACCGCTGAAGCCCCTCCCCGTGAGAATCACACCTGGTTTGGGGCCTACGGACCCTATGAAAATCCCGAAATTGTCGTAGTGGCCTTTGGCGAGCACTCTGGCGGTGGCGGCGGTTCGTTTGCTGCGCCGATGGTGAAGCAAGTGCTCGACCAATATTTTGGCATTGAAAAGGAAGAAGAGAAGTCGGAATAGGTCAGCGCCTATCGAGAAAAGCGCGGCTTCATTCCTTTTGCCTTACGACGCGACAGGATTAAGGCCGCTGCCGATAA
Organism: Phormidesmis sp.; assembly: GCA_050042985.1. GTDB lineage: Bacteria > Cyanobacteriota > Cyanobacteriia > Phormidesmidales > Phormidesmidaceae > Phormidesmis. Next base: position 1,938 of record JBHJIY010000107.1, read on the forward strand.
TCCTAGCCCTGCTCCGGTTGCTGGCTCTGGAATCTGTTCACTGTTGGCAATCTGTTGGTTTTGCGATAGTTCGGCAATATCTGCGCCCCTGGCTGCGGCAAAAAGGCTATTGCTGCTGTCAGCGGCCTGTAGTGCTAGGTCAGAACCGTTGGCAGAGGCGACGACCTTACTGAAAGCCGGTATGGTTAGCAAAGAGCCACCTGTGAGTAGCTCTAACGAAATATCCAGGTCAAATTCTTCAGGCGTCGACCAAGGATCGCCCACATAGGTGAGTACTTCCCAAATCTCACCCTCGGGCAGTTCAACGAATTCGTCGATGTCACCAGCATTCACACCAGAAATGGTGTCGCTCTCTTCGTTTTGAACGCGCCAAACGTTGGACGCATCACCGCTGTAAAGCAGGCTAGCTTCTCCTTCGGTAAACACATCAGCGGTCTGTCCTAGGACAAACCCAATGGCCGTTTGGGAGAAAGCTCCGTCCCGACCCACGGGTCTGTCTTCAATGCCACGTAGCTCGCCGTCGATACCGACACCGTCTTCATTGGTAATGCCCTGCCACTGCGCGCTCCCCGTGAGCACATGGGCACAGGAGACCGCTGTTCTCTCATCCTTGAGAAACTCGTGAGTTTGCACATCGACCATCAGGGCATGGACCCAGCTGTTGCCCAAAGCGATATCATTGCCGTTTTCTAAAACGTTGTGTTCGGTGATCCAAATTTGCTTGTTTTGCAGCTCAGGTGTTTGCAATGCGGTGTCGTTTACAATGCTGCGTAGCTCACTGAGCCCGTCTCTCGCGATTTGTCCGGCTCTGGCCCGGTCACCTATATCTGCCTGAGTGACGCCTAGGTCCGAAGTACTGTAGTAGGGATGCAGCGTAATTGCATCGGCGACTTCTATGGCGCTGCGATTGTCTTCGCCTGTTTTCTCCTGTAGCGCAGAGAGCCAGCCGTTGATGCGTGGACCCGCACTCTCTTCTGGAACAACACCAGTAAGCGCAATGTCAGCATCGGGAAAAACGTCTTTAATCGCCAGCGTCCATTCTTTTGCCGTGGCTGCGTAGTCTTCGGGCGTGGGAAAACCACCGACTCGTTTTGGATTGGCACTTTTCGACTCTGGGCGCGTGTAGTTCGGGAGGCTAAAGTACAGCTCGTTGCCCAGCTCAATGCGATTGACAGACATCCCGAGAGCGGCTGCTTCTTCTAGGTGGCGCAGCTCCTTTTCGAGATAAGAGGTGTTCATATTCATCACCCAAATCGGGTCCGCGTTTGCTTCGGTGATGAAAGGGGCTACATTCTCCAATGTTGCATTGATGCCGTTCTTAAAGTTCAGACTGTTGGGAATAGCCTGCGGTAAAAAATAAGGAAATTTGTTGAGTGGGCGAACCTCACCGTTGGAAAACCAATTTACAACCTCCCCTCGATCCCAATCCCAATAGTTGCCGGTATCTCCACCTGGAAGGCGGAGGCTTTGTCCGCCAGCAAACTGGGCTGCCTGTGCAAATGATGAAATATCGACCGCACTCCAATCGTCAATGCCGACAACATTTGTGTTGTAGCAGCTGTAATTGTTGGGAACGGTGCGAGTGACGCTTGCAGTGGCTATGTCTTGTAGAGATAGGCCAACAAAAAATATACCGAGGCACAGTCGAGAAAGCTTCATGTCGTGTTGTTTGTTTAAAGGGTTTTCTAGAGAAACTGCCAATCAATACGATGTGAAGCAGCGAAAAAGTATAGGGGCTACACGAGTATCAGTAGCCTTTGAAGAGCTGATAGATTTTTCTGTAACAAGAAAAGTTGTTTAAGTGCATTTACCTTCTCGCCATCCTTCGACCTGATCCGGCCTTTTATCTGAAGTTTAAGAGGATTTCATAACCGCTTAACTCAATCAGGGAGAGGTCTTTGAGGCTTAGAACAAGTTCACAACAAGTTCAGATAAGGGGATGAGAGTCCAAGAAAACGCCATAGCAAAACACCCTCTCTAAGTGCCGAAGGTCGGTCTTAGAGAGGGCTATTGAGTAAATATGCGAATGCTGGCGTTTAGATATTGCGGACCGTGGAATTACTTAGCTGATGTCTGACTGCTTATACCTGGCTGCTGATGTCTGACTACAGCATCTTGCGCATAGTCGTCCAGTCTTCGGTGTTGACTAGCCAGGGAAGGACAGAAACCTTGATGGTGATACCGTTTTCATCGATGTATATGCGGCGGCTGTCGGCTTTGACGAATTCCCAAGACTCGAAGGTGTAGCGCTTGGTTGTGAGGCCCAATAGGTTGTATACGGTGAGTTGACGAGGCTCTAGCAAGAAGCAAGGGCGGTGTAGACAATAGCAGCCGAAGCCCAGTAGCAGCGCCCCAACTACCGCCAGAATAATTAGGTTTGTGCCTACTTGAAGCGTCATCCACAGGCTGTAGAGCACCGCCAAAAGTCCGCTCGCTAGAAAAAGGGCTCCTAGCGTTGTTTTGTAATAGGCGGTTAACTGTCTTGGTGGGCGGGTGGATGACATGGATGAGGACAGCAAAAAAGCGTAAGTGATTAAATCGATATTACGGATCTTCTATATCTACAACAAGTTTGATGCGATATGCATGGAGAGTATCACTGAAGTATTGAATTTAGTCAATGCGTATATGGGTGTTTCATAGCATAAGGATAGACTCGAAGCCCATAGGGATTGGAAAACAAGTGGGTGAGATTGGAAAATAAGTGGGTGTCATGATGTGGACTGCTCGAACAGTTTTTTGCTCTGTGAGTCGCCTACATATCGCCAGTGCCAGGGCTCGGGGGACGTATTGCCTAGCAGTCCCTTTTCTGTAATCGATAGCTCAAAGCCGTAGTCTGCGGCGTTTGTTTTGAGCCAGTTGAAGGCCTCAGACTGTGCAAATCCGGGCTGCCAGTCCTGTGATTCTTCTGCTCCACCAATAGCGATCGCATAGCCAGTCGGATAGTCATCTTGCACCGTTTCATTCTCAGCTTCTGTCGCTCCTTTGTCCTTGGCGCGATAGCCTGCCAAAGCGTAGAGATTGACGTTGTCTGCTTGCGCGGCTGCCACCATTTCCCAAAAAGCCCCAGCTGCAGTGGGCTGTAGCAAAATGCTGCCGTCTTGTAGTAGCGGTGTGAGTTCGCTGGGCTTCGCTTCTGGGTAGTCAATGCGCTTAGCTTGCCAATCTTCCCAGGTTTGCGGCAGCTGAGTGAGGCGATACTGACCCCACTGAAAGGTTTTGACGCCTACGCCTACTGCGATCGCTAAGGCGATGCTGCCCGTAAACAGTTTAAAGAGGTAGGGATTTGCCGCTGAGAATGGATAGGTTCTGCCTGTAACAGATCCCGATCTAGAGCCCGCCTTAGAAAATGAGGGTTGCCCATACTGGCCATTTCGACCCAATTGGCTACGGCCAGACGTAGATGCAGACGATGGCTTCACGGCACCGCCGGGTGCGGCAATCACTGTGTTTAGCCGACTGTCGTTGGCAATATTGTAGCGATCTCGTCCCAATCTCAGCGTGTCTAACGCGGCCGCTGCATCGACAAAGCGATCTGCATGCTTGTGACGCACTAGCCGATCGATAAATTCAGCTAGAGAGATACTCACCTGCGCACCCTCCCGCCACAGCAGCCCTTTGTTTGGGTCGTAAGAAAGATCGTAGTGAGGCTGGCCAGTCAGTGCTTCAATTGCAATGAGTCCTAGCGAATATAGATCGCTCGCAGGCGTGGGATTGTCCCCGTAGTCTGGCTGGAGTTGCTCTGGGGCCAGATAAGGGTGAGGGCTCACTGGCATGGTGACTTGAAGCTGGCCATCTGCGCTGAGCTCACTGCGCGAAAGGCGAGAGAGACCTCCAAAGTCGGTCAGAAATATTTGCCCATCGAAGTCTTGGCGAACGAGGTTTTGAGGATGCAGATTTTGATGAATCTGTCCCTGACGGTGGACGCTGCAGAGTGCGACCAATACATCTTGGAGTAGTTTGGCGACGTAGCTTTCGCTGAGCTTTTTGCCGGGGGTAATCTCTTTACTGAGCGGGTGACCTACTATGTGGTCTCGCACGATGTAAAAGGTGTTTCGCGCTTTGGCCGCAGCGGGTTGGTTTTCAGCAGCGTCAGGGGGTGGTGCCGTGTGCGATCTCGACGTCCCGCCAGGGCAGGAGCGCCCTTGCTCTTGTGCGATCGCTCCTTTCTCGCCAGCCACCCGATGAAAATAGGCCAGTATGCTAGGCACTTGGGGTGAGTGGCCCAACTGCTCTATCAGCTGGGCCTCGCGCTCTAGCCGATGGCGCATCTCTGGCTGTGAATAGTGAATCGCGGTAATCACACAGCTCGGACGCTGCAACTGCTGGCGATCGCACCCTAAATGTACTGAGCTAACGTCTGTTTGGCTCAGCTGCTTTTGTAGTTCGAAGCGGTCTGCAAGAATCCGAGTGCTCATGGGTTAGGCTAAATCCGTCAGACTAAAAAGCAATAGCGCTCTACATAATTCACTACACCTCTGAAGGGGTAGTTTCCTTTGCTTTTTTAGTACTGTCTTTAATTATGCGCACAAATTCTGTACGCATAATCACTGGGACCTAGTTTTTACGACTTAGCTTTGGCCTCTAGAGTTTCCAACCGGCTCTTTAACTCTTTATTGGTCTCTTTAACTTCTGCGAGTTCCTGACGCAGGTCCGCTAGGGCCAGGTCTGCTCCGATCTTCTTTTGTACTTTTTGTGCGGCTTCGTCGGCACGGCGCTTTACCCGGCCATCAGGGCTGTGAGTGGCACGCCCGCGCAAAATGGCGATCGCACCTTGTACTTCCATCTGCGAAAGTGCGGCAACGGTCGCCACCTGCGTCAGGAAGAAATCTTCCCGCGAGAGGGCTTCTAGTCGATCTAGGATGCGCTCTACAGTTGTTTTTTCTTGACCGGTAGAGATTGTCCCGAGGGATCGGATGGCTGCTAGCCTGAGGGGTTGAGGGATTCCTAGCTCCGTGTAAGGCAGCAGCAAATCGAGAGCAGCGGTAGATGTTTTGAACTTGCTGAGGCCAGCGATCGCACCGCTACGTACCACTTCGTTCCAGCCAGAGCGCTCTTTGAGTACGCTATCGAGCAGCTTTAAGGTCTTTTTCTCTTTGTCTTTGCCGTCTAGTGTGGTGGTGCCAAGGTTGCCAAGCGATCGCACTGCTGCGGCCTCCACGTAATAGCTCTCATCTCCTTTTTCCACCACCCCTTTAAGCGCTTTATAGCTCTCCGATGTTTTTACATCGCCTAGTGCCGTAACGACTGCTCGGCGCACCTTCGGATGCTTATCTTGTAGACCGATTGTCAGCGCAGCTTCTGCCTGAGTGAGCTGCACGGACCCTAGCTGCCCGGCGACTTCAGCGCGAACCGCCCAAAACGGCTCAGACTTCATTGACTGCTCTAAGCTTTCAACTGCCTCCAAACTACCTTTTTTAGCTAATGCTTCAGCGGCCATCAGTCTAGAAATAGGGTCAGGGTCGTGAGCTAGCTGGGCCTTGAGTTCAGCAATGGGGTAAGCCAGCTCTACTGTTTTCAAGAAATGATTGCCGACATCAAAGCTAATGAAGTCAGGCTTGGTCTCCAGTGGGAAGTACAGCGCCTGCTCTCGCTCATGAATGCGGACTTTAAAGGTTTTGACCTCTGCCTTTTGCCCTTTTTTCGATTTTCCTTCCTTAAGCGCATAGCCAAAGCCAATCGGAATTTTGAGATCAAATAGTCCCTCTTGCACTTGAGACTTGCCGTCTTCTACCTGGGTTTGAGTGATGGTCAGCTTTGCAAGACTGCTCTCTGCATCCCAGCTGTAGCTCACCTTGTAGTCGGGGTGACCGCCCCGATATACGTATTGATCGAATAGATAGCGCAGGTTGCGACCGGTTGCCTTGTCAATTGCTCGCAGCAGGTCAATGGTTTCCACGGTGCTGTGTGCGTTATCTGCTAGGAGTGTAGACAGCGTTTTGGTGAAGAGTTCGTCGCCCAGTGCTATCCGAATCATGTGATATACACACGAGCCTTTTTCATAGATGTGGCGGTCGTAAAGCTCAATCGCTTCACGATAGATGTGTGTCACCAGCGGACGGCGATAGCGGCTTTTGTCTTCACTCAGGTAAGCCCGAGCGTGGTTAAGGTGATAGTAAAACGCTTCGTCTTGACCCAGCGTTTCTTCTACCCAAAGCACTTCGGAGTAGGTGGCAGCGCCTTCTTTTACCCAGGCCTGCGACCAGTGATTGATCACAATGAGGTCGCCAAACCACTGATGTGCTAGCTCATGCGCCACCAGGGTTTCGGCGCGCTCATTGTCGATAGCCGCTCGTTTGTCGATCATGCAGCGGTCTGTAAGCAGGGTGGTGGTAGTGTTCTCCATCCCTCCAAAAATAAAATCGCTGACACAGACCTGATCGTAATTAGAGAACGGGTAGTCGTAGCCAAACCACTTGCTGAGCGCTGCAATCATCTGCGGCGTTTTACCCATGGTGAGCTTGGCCTCGGCCTTACGCCCTTGCTCGAAATAGTAGGTGACAGGCTTGTCCGTCCACTTGTCTTGAATCGCTTCAAATTCACCAATTGCCAGCGTCATTAGGTAGCTGGGGTGCACTTTGCTGAGCTTCCAGTGATAAATTTTGTCGCTACCTTCTGTTTCTGTTGCCACCAGCTCACCGTTGGAGACGGCCTTAAACTTTTTGGGAACGCGCACTCGAATCTCGGATGTGGCGAGCTGTCCAGGGTAGTCGAAGCAGGGAAACCAGAAGCGCGAATCTTCGTCTTCGCCTTGGGTCCACACCTGGGTTGGCTTATCCGGGTAGTGCTTATCGGGGCCGACGAAGTAAATGCCGCGCTGTGGATCTTTGACGGCGTAGTCGATAGTTAGGGTGAATGGTTTTTGGGCCTGGGTTGGCTTTTTGAGCGTGACTTTTAATTGCTCGCCGTCGTAGTCGAAGGCTTGTTTGGCATTGGCTACTTTGACAGATTTTATGTTTAGATCGACGGCGTCTAGCGTGAGGCTAGTGACCCTATCAACGACGGGCGTGATGCGCACTGTGCAGGTGCCGCTGTAGCTTTTGTTGGGGATGTCAAAGGCAAGATCTAGTGCGATGTGTTCTACTTGGCCCGGTCGATCAGGGTTGTAGTGAGGGTAAGCGCCGGGCAGTTCAAACGATTTTCGACCGGCCTGATCGAGCAGGGTTGAGTAGATGTTTTCCATAGTCAGAGAAGAGTGAAAGCGAGGGTGTATATGTATAGCTTAAATTAGCGCCTTTTCACCCTTTCTTTTCTGGTATTTACAATGCAAAACCTCTGTATGCTTTTACACAAATACAGAGGCCTGGTCGAAGCGTGTAGCTTTTATCTAGTCGGTCAACGATGAGCGAGTCAAAGGTTCTGGCTTGAGTGAATCGGGCACGGAAGGGTCGCGGTTAGGTCGGCCTTGATCGAGAAAGAACCCGAAATAGGCTGCAATTGCTGCTGTCCCCAGGTGCAAATATACATCGTTGCCATATAGCGGAATCAGGCCAAAGAAAGTGTTCGCAATCGGAATGAGGCCTAAAATACCGGCTAGCCCTAGCCAAACCGCTAGTGTATCGGCGTAGAGCCGAGCAAAAACTTCTGTACCCACAAAGCCAGCGAGGCCGCCCATGCCAATAACCATATAGATCATCGACTCGAAGGTGTTAACAGGAAACAACCCATACAGATAGCCCAGACCATCTGTCACACCCACTTCGGCCATCAGCCTAGGCGCAACTTCAATCGGTTCTACAAAGTTGGGCAGGACGCCGGAAATACCCAGGGCCAAGTAAACGAGACCAACGATAAGTGAAAAATAACGAACGGACATGCTGTGTTCCTTTGATAGCTAAGATGTCATGCCGTTATTAGAGTCTCTTTTTTAGGTAATAACCTTGTTCTAATGGCAGAGTCACCCGCAATCTTTAGGAATACTTGTTTCGCTATTTGGATGATAGAAACAACATATTTCATATAGGCAAAAATCTGTATGATTCGGTCATTTTGAGCAAAAAAAAGCTCAGCAAATGCCGAGCTTCAGGGTTCCATGAATGATTAAATGTTGGATCTATAAGAGCCTTTATTAACTTGTTTATAAGGTCCAAAAGACAAAGCTTTTGGAAAGGTGTGCTTCAGTCAGCTGGTGAGGTTAACACGCGGCGTTGGAGAATCGCTTTTGACTGAAGTGTTGAGGATAATATAGAAGCTCAGAAAATACACTGCTGTGCTCTAGACAACAGTTTTGGCGCAAGGCACGTATTTTTACAGAAATTATGGCAAGACTGATTCGCGGGTACGAAGCGCGAGGAGAAGTGCGGGGTCGAAAGCGAGTTGGGCTGCGATCGCAGCCGCGCCATGCTGATTGATATGGCTAGGGTCGGCAAACAAATCGGGCTGCCCTTGCCAGGCTTGCAGTAAATCGACGACCTCAAATCCATAGCGATCGCTCTCGGTCTGTAAAAACTGCCGAAAGCGATCTTCGTAATACAGCCGAAAGTCATCTAAATAGCTATCGCTCAAAGGCAAATTTACAAAAATCAGCTGTGCGTTTCGCTGTGTTGCAGCGTTGGCTGCCTCACCCAGTGCAACCGTTTGCGCACCCTGCAAGGCAAACGGAGAATACGCGCCGTCGTACTGCCCACTTACCTGCGGAAACTGTTGATAGTAAAGGGCCGGATCGAACCTGTCGCTCACCGCAGAAAAACCCATCCCATCCAAGGTCAATCCATTTAGGCGTGTGCCAACTAAATTCGCGTCAAACTGGGTGTCAGACCGTACCGTTATGCTGTCTGGCTGAGCAGCCAAATCAGACAGCCCAAACTGATTCTGATTCACTTCATTCTCATCTTCTATCCGTGTCAAAGATGGCTCCTCTTCTGTAGAAGTGTCGATCTCGTACGAGACAACCGTTCCACCAGCACTCGAAAAAGTCACTTCAGTTACGGGCGCTTCTGATACGAGTGCTGCTTCTACCACGGGCTTTTCGCCGCGAAGAATGGCCTGATAGCCTGGCGATGCAATCAGGCTTTCCCAGGTGCGATCGCGCCGCCCATCGTTAAAGGCTCTCGATCCATCTCCCCACACCACCACGGGTGGTAGCTCACCTGGCAACAGCTCACTCAGCATAAAGTTCACCACCTGAGCGGTTGCCCCATTCACACTGAAGTTGTACACCTTCAGCCCAGGGTAGCCTTGCCCTGCTAGCTGTGCCTGCAATTCTGTGGGGTCAATGCCTTGCAGCGCCCGAGAACTTCCCACAATCAAAATATCGGGTGTGCCTACCGCGTTGACATAGGCCATGTAGCCTGCCAACTGAGCATCAAACACAGTACTGCCAAAAGAAGGAAATGCAGCCGCAGGCGTTGGCTCATTTGGTCGCGACCTCAACCGCTGCAAATAATCCAGCAGTCGTTGTCTGCTTCTTTCCCTATCCGCTTCTGCCAGCAAATCTGTTAGCTTATCTGAGTCTTCTAAGTTGGCTCCTTCAGCCATTGCTGGTGCACCAGATACTGCCGTAGCAGTACCAAAAGCACACAAGAATCCAACCATAGCCAAGTAGTAGAGAGAAGATGGCTCGGTGCGTTGGGGCGATCGCAGCGCAGGGATAGAAGCTTTTCTGCTGAGCTGAGAAAAATCAGTCATACTCACGGAAAGGAAAGTAGCAAGAAACAGCGATGACAGGAGAGTGATGTAGCGCGTAGCAGGCTGTATAAGCGCATACACTTAGCAACCTTATCGCCTCATCGACTAATTACTCAGTGATTGTGTTCACTTCAACTCACCGGCAGACAGCCATAGCAAGTAAGTTGTTTTACCCATTTTCTTTCAAACAGCTTGCATATATGCCCGAAAAGGCGTACTAAGTATCACCATGACGGCTTTACGGTTACACCAAGGCCAACTGCCAACATTCCAGCGCCATTGCAGCCAAAATGGTACTAAAATGATGGTACAAATATACTAAATTGGAATCATGGTTCAATATACCCTTGCTCAAAGTCCTGAAGTTTTGATTGATGTGCCCGGTCGGGACTCAAACAAAGCCCGTGAAAAGGCAATGGATCAGCTGATGTCTCTTATGGATGATGGCAAGCTGCCCACTGAGCTAGACGATGGTTTTAACCCTAAGGAATTTATCGAAGTGAAAGAGCCCAAAAACGAGCCGTCGGACGAAGAAAATGCAGTCGTCGACGCTGTACAGACCCTTAGCAACTTATCCAAGCTAAAAATAAAAGTACAGGGCTCCCGCGAAGAAGCCCTCAAGGTCCGCAAACTCGTCGATCTTCTATTCACTGATGATTTCATCGAAGAAGAGCAAATCGAGGAGCTCAATAGCGGCTTCAAAACGCTCAAAACCTTCGCCCAAACCAACCTGAAGTATCGCGATGCCAAAGACGATGCCGAGGCTGCCCGCGAAGTCCTCGACAATGCGCTGAATCCACCTAGCAAGAAAAAGTAAGGCAGCTAGGTTCGATAGCTACGTAATTCAGAAAAAGCGAAGGGCTCACAAACTCGTGCCCTTCGCTTTTTAATGCCGTTGAGTGGAGAACTCGCTGACAACTCAGAACTGCTTATCTTCTTTTCGAGGCTACGCCCTGATAGAAGTAGCCCATCACCTTCGGTAAATCCGCACTGTAGAATTCTTTGACTTCTATCTGGTCAAACGCGGCTCTCACTAGCTCATCGATTTTGCGGTTGAGATGGCAGCCATCTGCAATTACTCGTTGAATGGGTGTAATTCTATCTTGCCAAGACTGAATTCCTGGCTCGTTGCTTAATCCATGCTCTATGAAGAAAAACCGTCCGCCTGGCTTAAGCACCCGGTACGCTTCCCTGAGTGCTTTTTCAACGTTGGGAATGCTGCATAGAGTCCATGTGCACACCACATTGTCAAAGCTGGCGTCTGGCATGGATAAGTTTTCGCCGCTGAGTGTTTTGACCTGTACTGGAATGGGGCACTCGGTGATGCGTTTTTGTGCGATCGCGCCCATTCCCTCATTTGGATCAATCGTCGTCAGCGAAGTCACCGCCGCCGAATAATACGGTAGATTCAACCCTGTCCCAAACCCAATCTCCAGCACATCGCCCGACACCTCACTCAACAGCTGACGTCGATACTCGCTCATCGACTCACCCTGCATCGTCAGCTCTAGCAACCGAGGAAAAATCACCCGCGAATAAATTCCCATCACCGACTCAATCTCGCTTCAACGACATCCCTGATCTTAACCTTATCTCCTGTTCCCCATTGCCCATTGCCTCAATAAACACCCGCTTCCCTATTCTCAAAACTTCTGATAGCGTTTTGATCACCCGCAAATAACGCACACCACCCACGGGATACCTATGGCAGCACTCACAGGTCGAAATCTTCTGAGCCTTGCAGACCTCACGCCTGCGGAAATGCAGCATCTGCTAACTACAGCAGCACAAATCAAATCAGGAGAAATTAACCCGCAGTGCCCTCAAAAGATTCTAGGTCTGGTGTTTAAAAAAGCCTCAACCCGTACCCGCGTTAGCTTTTCTGCTGCGATGTACAAGCTCGGCGGCCAAGTCATCGACCTCAATGCCAACCTCACCCAAATCGGTCGTGGCGAATCCACCGCCGATACAGCCCGTGTCCTCACCCGCTATCTAGACGTGCTTGCCATTCGCACCTTCGAGCAGGCCGAAGTCGAAGAGTTCGCAAAATACAGCACCATTCCCATTCTCAACGCCCTCACCGACTTAGAGCACCCCTGCCAAATCCTGGCCGACTTGCTCACCGTTCAAGAAGAGTTTGCTCAGCTCAAAGGACTCACCATGACTTACCTCGGTGATGGCAACAATGTGGCGCACTCGCTGATCTTGGGCTGTGCCCTAGTGGGTATGAATGTCCGCATTGCAACGCCAAAAGGATACGAGCCTGACCCGGCTATTTTGAAACAGGCTGAAGAAATTATGCAAGGGCAAAGTGAAGTCGTTGTCACTACCGACGCCAAGGCAGCCATTGAAGGCGCTCATGCGCTCTATACAGATGTATGGGCCAGTATGGGACAAGAAGATCTAGCCGAAAAGCGCATTCCTATCTTCGAGTCGTATCAAATCAATGAAGCGGCAATGGCGATCGCAAATCCCAAAGCCATCGTTCTCCACTGCTTGCCTGCCCATCGCGGCGAAGAAATTACCGAAGCCGTTATGGAAGGCCCCCAGTCTCGCATTTGGAATGAGGCCGAAAACAGAATGCACGCCCAGCAGGCATTGCTCGCGGCTGTCCTTGGTGCAGTTTAGTAACGAATCTCGACTAATACAGACATCAAGTTTTTGCCCCCGCCGTCTTTGCAAACTGCCACCCAATCAACCCGAGCAAGATTACGCCAAGTAGCCCTGCTAATGGATTGCGGTCAATCCCTGTCACCCATTCAGGGGCTTGGCCGGTGTATTCGCTTAGCCCGCCTACATTCACGATGTAGTAGCCCCATATCAGTCCAGCGTGCAGCCCAATTGGGTAGCCCAATCGACTCAGCCGCTTACCTGTCAAGCCTGGCGGTGAGCGCCGTGCCCACACCAGCGCCATTCCCAGCACCACCAACCCAAAAAACTGGGGCAGCGTCCTTACAATCTCTGCCCACGGCTTAATGAAGTGAGTCGCCGCAAAAAAGGCCGCATTCATCATCAGCGCGCTCAGCGTAGCGTAGCCTTGCTCCAGCTCAGCCAACACCCACCCACGAAACAGCATCTCCTCGGCAAAGCCAACCGCCAGGGCCATTAACAATCCCTCCAGTACAAACCTGGCCAGCCGAGGACTTGGCGCAGCAGGCTGAGCCCAACCCAGAACTGTTTCTATGCCAAATAGTGAAAAAACGCCCAAAACACCGATGCAAAGTGCGAGGCCTAAGTCGCGAAAAAACTGAGCCTGAAAACGCAACCCGCATCGCTGAAAAGGCTTTGCCCACTTATGGATGCGCCGGCCCCAGATAGGGAGCCCTATCAAGAACCCTACATAAACCAGCACCAACGCCACAATTTCTGCTGCTGAAGAACCGTAAAACCAACCGCTCGGCCAGTAAACAGAGACTGCGATCGGTAGCCAAAACAGCGCTAGAATCCATAAAAATGTAAAGATCCTACGCCAGGGCCCCTGCCGCCTAACCCAATGTGTAGCGCTTTCTACCGCAAGCGACTTCACAAACCTAGCCGTGTAAACAGATCTAGCCAGACAGAACTTATGTGGCTCATGGACTCGTGTGGCTCATGGACTTTCTAGCCGATTTATTCGTCTGGTTCAATAGTGCTAGTAAGCCCCTTGCTGCAAAGGGTTTCACAGTAAAACTCGGCATGTTCTAGTTCGCAAATAATCACAAGTCCCTTCCCGGAGCTGTGAGCCTGCATCATGATGTCGATCGCTTGGGGTGCCGTGAGTGCAGGCACCGTCTCGATCAGGCATTCCACAACGTATTCCATACCATTAAAGTCGTCGTTGTGTAACAGCACGCGATATCGCGGCGCAATCTTCCGAACCGTCGAAGTCGTTGTTTTTTCAATGGTTCCAATAGACGTAGGCATGGCATTAATCTAGATTTTGCTAGCTTATACTTTCGAACATTCGGCAAAGATTGGGGCGGAAAGCTGGGCCACCAGAGCAGACTGCACGCAACGAAGGTGTCAGAGGCTTGAGTTACAACAGCGTTACACCTCGGCCATCGAACCCACTTCAACACATCGTCAAAATCAAGTTGAAATGATGACATTTTAGCAGTGTTACTCAAGGCTGTGCGTTTCTACTAAGACGCAAGTAAGCCAGATTGATTGTCACAGCCTTTTTATATACATCGTAAAACTACGCCCCAGTTACTGCGTAACAGTCACGTAACAACTAGAGAGAGTGATAGAATAAACAAACGTTCACGAACTTTAATATATCTTAGCCAAAGTAAATAACATCGCACAACTTACTTTAGTAGCGACGTGCCAGTCATGACAGTTTGCGGCTGTAAGTGCCTCATTTAAAATAATCATCGGCGAGCTTATGAGCATTGTTCCTTCTCAGATTCTCTATTTAGAGCATGGCTCGTCTCGCCTGTATGCAGAGGCTATACAAGTTGTCAGCAATCGGCAGGTTTGCTGGGCTAGGCCAACGCTGCTCATTCAAAGGCTGCCAGAGAATGTTTCTGGGCCTACTCGGCAGGCTGCGATCGCAAATGCCGCCCAGTCTTTTGAAACGTCACAGCTAGAAATGTATGACTTGGAAGGCTGCCCAGATCTAATTTGGCCGTTGGCCCCTTTCCACATTGCCTACGATCTCGACTTTTTCTCGCTTCTCGTGCAGATCAAAATCACCCCTGACGAAGACACACAGCCTCAGGGAAGTAGCCAGCTCAGCGAATTTATTCGCAGCTTCTGCCACACCCGTACAGATATTTTCGACTGCAATCGAGCCAGTGAGCTGTCTTCATAGCGATCGCTATGAAGATGAACCTAGTTAGTCATTGCTATTCCTAGAGATCGGCGAGTGTGCCTCTATTTGAGGTGGCCGACATCATCATTTCCGACCGGTGGAACCTAATACCGTTTCGGTAGTTCGGTACTTTCACAGACGAAAAACCGGTACGCGCGGCACTTGAATCACGCCTTAGAACGGTGCGAAATACTGGTTGCTATTCAAACTCGCCTGGGTAAGTTAAATCCGTGGGTCAGTTAAGGGAGCAGGCAAAGTTACTGGTCATCCATCACAGAATCGAACCCAAAGGTAGCTTTCAGCCTGAGGTGCTTGTGCGATCTATCTCAGTGAATCTATCTCAGTGAACAGTGTTTATCTCTGATTACTTGTGTAGGGTTTACGGAATGGAATCAGTAGGACCTGTTGGTTTGGCTATCCACCAAAAGGGTTAGACAAGAAACTAATAGCGCCAGCAAACGTTGAAGCTATTATCAATTTCTTCTAACCTTTGTGCTGTTTAAGAAGCCAGTTTGTATCACAAATTACTGAACAAAAGGTAAAGAGTACAAAAGGTAAAGAGTGCTTGCTGCTCTTGTCCCAGGATTCCTGTTTCTCGTCAAGGTTTAAAGCTTTAAAGATATTTAATCAATCGGAGCAATATTCATCACAATTTAGCGTCTAGTGGTAGGGAACAAAAAGTATTGAACCGTATCTTTATTAAGAGTGATGCCTATCTGTTTTCAATGACCTATCAGTAGTTTTATATGAGCCACAGTCAAAAGAATGAAATATGTCAGTGCAGTCGCTAAGGGAATGGGTGAATATGTAAACGATGTAAACGGTGTTTTTTTAGAAGTTTTTTTCCAAGGTCACATTGCGAATGGCACTAAATCCAATCACGATGTATCGGATGACACCGACTAATTGATTCAGTTTGGAGTTAAGTAATGACACTTACCCAAAACTTTAAACCCGTCATAATGCAGGTCAAGATTAGACAAATATACTGGTGTGATCTAGACCGTATCAAGTCGAGAAAGATAGCGTTATAGCTATCTAATCGTTCTCTTCTATAACCGCGAGTTATTGCCTTGTTCGCTGTTTGCGGCATGTGTATAGAAATATACGAAAAAAGGCTGTTACACGCAGAGAATCATCATATAACCCACTGACTGTTAACCACGCTGATTTGTGTGGCTACTAGCAGTTGTCAAACAAGTAAGTATACAAACGCCGACTGAGGAAAGAGTACTATGACAAGCATCAACACACCTGTGACTATCATCTGCCCTTCCGGCATTCTCAATGCAGAAAGTGCTTCTAGCCTGACTAGAGAAATTACGTTGGCTAGCCGAAATCCATGCGCCAACGAGCTAGTGGTTGATATGAGTCGAGTGGAGTCTTTGGATAACGCTGGGTTGGTTTCGTTAATGTCAGCGTTAAATGCTGTTGGCCCTCG
The DNA here is from genome assembly GCA_050042985.1 of Phormidesmis sp. Classification (GTDB taxonomy): domain Bacteria; phylum Cyanobacteriota; class Cyanobacteriia; order Phormidesmidales; family Phormidesmidaceae; genus Phormidesmis. Next base: position 17,801 of record JBHJIY010000107.1, read on the forward strand.
CTTCAGTCAGCTCAGCATTTGTGCTGCACCGCCCTCCATTCGAATTGTGTTGGAGATGACCCAGCTAGATCGCCTGTTCCGAGTGATTGACCGTGCGCCGACGCCTGCACTGGCTGCATAGATTTTCACTTCATTCTGCGTTAGACCACGTCTACGTTAGGCCACAGCAGATATATCGAATCATGAGCACCGTTCACTTACTTGAAGCAGCGGTGCTTGTTTTGTTTTTATAAGCAAAGTGGCAGACGCTATAGTAAAGGCCTGATTTATTTCTTGCGATAACTGCCGTGCCCCTTGCTGCTACCCGTCCCGATTCTTCTGCGAATTCCCAAGGGAAAGGCTCCGCCAATTCCCCAAGGGAAGGCTTCGCCAATGCTGAGTTGCTCAATGCGGATATTTCTCGCCCAGCTCGCTACTTGGGTAATGAACGGGGCGCGGTGCACAAGCCTTGGAACACCGCCGTAGTGCGCTGGGTGCTGACCTACCCAGAAATCTACGAAGTGGGTGCTTCTAACCTAGGCCATATCATTCTGTACAGCATTTTGAATGCGCAGCCTAGGCAGCTGTGCGACAGAGCTTATTTACCTGCTGCTGATCTCACCGAAAAGCTGAAGAGTAAAGGCATCCCGCTATTTGCAGTAGAGTCTCGGCGTAACCTCACCGATTTTGACATTTTAGGGTTCAGCTTGAGCTACGAGCTAGGGGCGACCAATATATTGGAGATGCTGTCGCTGGCGCATGTACCGCTCACCTGGAAAGAGCGAGATGCACAAGGGCCCTGGAATACTGAAACCGGCAGCTGGCCTTTGATCTTTGCTGGGGGTGGTACGGCTACCTCTAATCCTGAACCCTACGCCGACTTTTTTGACTTCGTGGCCTTGGGCGATGGTGAAGAGCTGCTACCAGAGATAGGTCTGGTCATTGAAGAGGGAAAAGCCGCTGGACTCAGTCGTGAAGAACTACTGCTGGACCTTGCTCAGGTTCCAGGGGTATATGTGCCTAGGTTTTATGACATGGCCGCCGATGGCTCTGTGCATCCCAATCGCGATGGCGTTCCTGCCAGGGTGTTACGGCGAGTTGCCCCACCGATGCCTGAGTATTCCATCGGTTTGGTGCCCTATGTTGAAACGGTGCATGACCGGCTGACGGTGGAAATTCGTCGGGGCTGCACGCGCGGCTGTCGGTTTTGTCAGCCAGGGATGCTGACGCGCCCTGCAAGAGATGTGCCGCCTGATCAGGTGATTGACACCATTGAGCGAGGGATGCGCGAGACGGGGTACAACGAATTTTCGCTGCTGTCTTTGAGCTGTTCGGACTACTTAGCTTTGCCGTCGGTTGGGGTGGAAATCAAGAACAGACTAAAAGATGACAATATCAACCTGTCGTTGCCCAGCCAGCGGGTAGATAGATTTGATGAAAATATTGCTCATATCGTCGGTGGGCTGAGGCAAACGGGGCTGACCTTTGCGCCAGAGGCAGGCACGCAGCGATTGCGCGACATCATTTACAAGGGGCTGACGAATGAAGAGCTGCTGCGTGGGGTAAAGACAGCCTACGAGCAGGGCTGGGAGCGGGTGAAGCTGTACTTTATGATCGGTTTGCCAGGGGAGACTGATATCGATGTTTTAGGCATTGCTGAAACGGTGCGCTGGCTCCGTCGCGAATGCTTTATTAAGGGTCGGCGGGCGCTGAAGTTTAATATCACGATTTCTAATCTCACGCCGAAGCCGCATACGCCTTTCCAGTGGCACTCGGTTTCGACCGAAGAATTTGAGCGGAAGCAAGCGCTACTAAAGTCTGAGCTGAGTGCGATTCGCGGGGTAAAGGCTAACTTCACCGATGTACGCATTTCGGCGATGGAGAATTTTGTGGGGAGAGGCGATCGCAGACTCTCCGCAGTCGTTCGTCGCGCTTGGGAACTCGGTGCCGGTATGGACGCTTGGTGGGAGAGCTTGGAAAATGCTTTTGGCGCATGGACTCAGGCGATCGCAGATGCGGGTCTCGACTGGCAATATCGCCAGGTTGAAAGCGGCGAGTGGAACCTAGATGAAAACATTGCGACCGACGGGCAGGCTGGGCAAGGGGTCACCGATGATATGACCGCCGTACTCGAGAAGCCCTTACCGTGGGATCACATTGATACCGGCATCGAAAAGCAGTGGCTACAGACCGAGCTGAAGAATGCGCTCGAAGCTGCTGTTGTTCCAGACTGTTCCTTTGAGGGGTGCTCTCACTGCGGCATTTGCGGCCCAGACTTTGGCCACAATATTGTTGTCAAGCCGCCTGAAATCCCACAGTTTGTCGGTCACTTTGAGCCGAACCAAACGCGAGCCCAGCGCCTGCGCATTGAAGTGGGTAAGCTAGGCGACATGGCACTTATTGGCCACTTAGACTTTGCCCGGCTGATGGATCGGGCGGTTCGCCGCGCCTCGTTGCCAATTGCCTTTACGGGTGGTTTTCATCCTGGTCCTCGTATTTCGCCTGCCAATGCCCTGCCATTGGGCGTGACCAGTACTGGCGAGCTAGTCGATTTCGAGCTGACGAAGGTTGTGGATGTAGATGACTTTAGGTCAAAACTACAGGCGCAGCTGCCCGACGATGTACCTGTTTACAACGCTGAAGAAATTTCCTTGCAGCTGCCGTCTTCTACGAAGAGTTTGGATAAGGCCGCTTACGTTTTAGCGCTTAATACAGATGCTGAGACAAGTCCTGATAATGGTGAGTGGGCGAGCTGGGTGGCCAAGGTGCTCGAAGCGTCTGAGATTATGCATACGAAGACGACAAAGTCAGGTAAGAAGAAGGACGTAAATTTACGATCGCGCCTCTTCGCACTAGAGGTCGTAGACGCACTCACCCTAGAAAAGTTACCCGACCCTGTGAAATCGCAGCTAGCTGCTAGCGGTCAATGTGTGCTTCGCTATGTCGGCAGCTGCCGTAATGACGGTACTTTGCTTCGCCCCAGAGGCGTATTGGCCATGCTAGAAAGTGTAAGTGGACAGACCTTGACGCTAGGTCATATTCACAGAGAACGCTTGATACTGGCAGAGGCATAGTGCGTAGAATCATGCATCAGCGAGAACTCAAAAGTGTTGTTATTGCTAGCTGTGTGCTTAGCACTAGTTTCTGTTTAGCAATGACAAAGCCTGTTTTGGCGAAGGGGATGTCAGCAGATATCGCCCAGGTAGAGACAGAGAATGCCCCTCAGTTTTCTTTGGTTGATGTGCGATCGCGCCTATTCAACCTAGAAACACTCCCTCTCTTTTTGTCTGCTAGCCAGGGCATATTAGACTCTGCCGATAGCCAACTATCGTCAACTCAGCTCAGTCGACCTAGCTTTGCCTGGATTCGCGACCAGGTTGCCAGCCGGTATGGACCCACTGAAGAAGTCCCAGCCGAAATTGTCAGTCAGTGGCAGGCCTACACCACCAGCGAAGGGTTCCGGTATGTTGATGTGGTGGTTAACGAGCCCAGCTGGGAGCGGCTAAACTACCTTAGACGCTACGGCTTCGTGGTTCAGTTTGGCGCTGTAGCGCGCGACTACGGTTACCATTTGCGCATCTTCCATACAGGCGATGCGGCCAACCGCAAAGATGCCTTGAGCCTATCGATTAATAATGGCAACAATAGCACCGTTGGTAGCTCTATTCGGCTTAGAGGTGCTTACTTCTGTGTGCCCAGCCTGGAAGCACTGCCGACGTGCGGTGCCTTTGTTGCACCGTAGGTAATTGGCCAGTCATTGGCTAGTCATTGGCCAGTCATCCGCAAGTCGCCAGTGCCGCATCAGATGTCTCCTATATAGCGGTGCTTCTGAGCTGCTGCCAGAGCGTAAAGTAAGCTGCTTGCACTGCATCTGGTAAAGGCAGCAGCGGTTCACTCTTTTGCAGCGCTGCTGGCGAGAGCCAGGGTTTTTCAAACGTACCTACTAGGGCAGTGGGCAGCGTAGACAGATCACTCAGCCTATCTTCACCCAAGAAGGTAGGCGATACTCCTCTGCCCACTGCCGATAGCTGAGTGGCGACATCTTCCTGCCAGCAAAACGCAATCCATTGCTTGGCTAGTTCACTCATTTTTGCTTCGTTTTTTGCTTTATCTATTGTTGCGCTGCGAGGCTGCACCCACATATCTGCCGATAACAGGCTGCCATCTTCCGGGATCACTGCCCTCAGGTCACGGTAGCGCTGTAGCGCTGTCACCACATCTCCCGACCAAGCAACCACGGCCTGCAAGTCTTCATTTACCAGTGCCTTCAGCGCGGTGCTAGCGTCGTATGTTTTGACCTGTGCGTTCAGCTCAGCAAAAGGAGTCGCCAGCTGTGCGTCGAGCTGTGTTACTAGCTGCGCTGTGGACGAACGGTTGTTTGCTAGGCTATCGAAACTTGTGTTGAAGCTGCCCGTCTGCATTTTTTGCAGCAGGCCAATCACCAAATTAGGATGATCCGGCAGGGCAATTTGACCCTCTAGCGCAGGATTGAGCAAATCTTGCCATGTCTTAAAAGGCTGCTCTACAGTCTCGGGCATTAGCTTTTGTGCTTGGCTATAACGATACACAATCACCAGGCTTTGAACTTTATAAGGGGCTGCCCATAGCTGCTTTTCGGTTCCTGAGCCAGCGGAGGCAATTTGCCCCTTATCGTCACGAGTGACAAACTGCTGCCAGCCAAAGGGTAGTGGGGCGAGCAGTTCGTCGGATAGCGTCATTGGCATGATGAGCTGGTTTTCGATTGCGCTTTTCAGCCAATAGTCCCCTATGCCCACCAAATCATGCGCCGACGGTACGACCTGCTGTTCTCTCCAGGGCATCAAGCGGCTGCCACGCACCCTTTTTTCCGGTTTTTTCTTCCACCTTTGAAGATCTTGAAAAACCTGCTGTGACTGAATCACTGGACAAAACTGAACGGGCTCTTCCGTTTCCTGCCGAAATTTCTTGAGTACCTCAGGCGGAATGGTTCCTTCTAGCAAAGTTACATCGAGCGGGTTCGCGTTGGGTGAGCGATTACAACTAGCAAGAACACTGCTAGCTGCCAAGCCAGCTGTTCCTACCAGCAGCGTTCTTCGATTAATCATAAAAGGGTAAATATCAATAAAGCGCAGGAAGAGCTTCTTCCTGCGCTTAAAGTGTAGATCTTTTTGCTCTTATTCAGCGTTTACAGAGACTTGGTTTTACCTGCGCCCCACTGGTCGCCACGAATCTTAGGCATGAGGAGAATATGACCCGAAATTGCTCTGAGATCGTCTTCTGTCAGGTTGCGCATTTTGGGATAGATGTCTGTGCTTTGGGTGCTAGGGTGCAGCTCCGAAATTTCTACCAGACCATCGTAGGTGGTGGGATTGTGGAGATAGTCTACAAGGCCTTCTAGGTTGTTGCGATCGGGGAAGGCACCAGAGAGAGATTCGGTATCCAAGCCAACGTTAGGATTTGTCTTGGTGATGCCGCCCAAGTGGCAAATCGCACAGGCATTGTTGAATTTACGCTGACCACGAGTAAACTCTTCGACCGAGAGGGTCACGGTATCACCCGCTTCATTGAGCGGAATAGTACGAACCGCAGCATCTAGATCAGCAGCGATCGCCTCTTCAATAAAAGGACCGCCCAATAGCCCAGTTGCTACGAAGATGACAGCTGCCACCAGCCAAGTGCATCTTTTAAGGATATTTCTCATTTTTATGCTCACTTTCCAGCCATTCAACACACAGAATGATTCAAGGGTACTGAATCAAAATATGCCTTTATCATGCCACGAATGGGGTGATTAGGCGGAAACACACAGGGCTGATCGGCCAAAAATGTAACGGTTTGTAATAGCTATTCTAATCTGCCGTCTCCAGTACCACTTCCATCGTCTTCACGGCCACTGGCACTTTTGCAGTCACTGGCTGATGCAGTCGAATCAGCTGAGCTAGGGTCTGCTTTAGCTCTGTTCTAGGAACAATCTTGTCTACAAATCCGTGATGTAACAGATACTCAGCGGTTTGAAAACCGTCTGGCAACTTCTCTCGCACAGTTTGTTCTACAACGCGCCGCCCTGCAAAGCCAATAGTGGCCTCAGGTTCTGCCAAAATAATGTCGCCTAGCATAGCGAAGCTCGCCGTTACGCCGCCGGTCGTTGGATGGGTCAAAATCGGCATGTACAGCAGTCGGGCCGAGCGATGGCGCTCTAGCGCAGCGGAGATTTTGGCCATTTGCATGAGGCTGAGCATGCCTTCTTGCATACGCGCACCACCTGAGGCGCACACAATCACAACCGGTAGCTGCTGCGCGGTACCTCGCTCAATCAGGCGCGCGAGCTTTTCACCGACTACCGAGCCCATGCTCCCACCCATAAAGCGGAAGTCCATCACGCCTAGTGCGACAGGAACACCATGCATTTTTCCCAGGCCGGTTTGTACCCCGTCAACTAGCTTCGTTTTGGACTGGGTATCGCGAATGCGGTCGGCGTATGCTTTGCGATCGCGAAAACGCAGCGGATCTTGGGGCGATATTTGCGTATCGAGCGGGGCCCAAGAGCCTGCATCAATCAGCTGCTCAATGCGCTCCACGCTAAACACCCGATGGTGATGTCCGCATTCGGGGCACACCTGCTGATTGGCCTTCAAATCTTTTGTGTAGGTCAGCACATCGCAGCGCTCACACTTGGTCCAAAGCCCATCAGCAATCTCGCGCTCGTGCCGATCTTGGCTAATAAGTCCAGTCTTCTTACGGTTAGCGAACCAGTCAAACAGTGACATTTTCCCGCTCATTGATATTGCCAAAGGTTTGCCCAAAGACAAAATCTTCGCCAGGCAAATTCCTTATTTATCCTACTGGGTTAACTGCCCAGCTGGAAATTTTGAGCACAAGAAAACCGAACACCGCAATCCTAGCTACTACATTGTCGGCAAAAATATCTCTTTATACGTCTCAATGATCCACGCTCCATAAAACAGCGTAAACAGCGCCCCCAGTGCTAGGTACGGCCCAAAAGGAATATGCTGCTTCGGGCCCAGTACACCCACTGCCAGCGCCGTACTCCCAATCACCGCGCCCATCGCTGCCGCCAAGAATGTCGTCAACAGCAGCGCTGGCCAACCCAGCCAGGCCGCCATCATCGCTGCTAGCTTGGCATCGCCACCGCCCATCGCCGCCTTCCCAAAGGCCCGGCTCCCCGCAACCCCGACAAAATCAAACAGCCACAAACCCAGCACACTCGCCACAATCGACAAAACCACCCCACCCGACACGTGGCTCAGCGTGGGTTCTTCCAAATAACGCATCCAGCCTTGAAATGCCCATCCCAATAAAAGACCAGACGATGTCAAACTATTGGGCAGCGTCATCGTATCGAGGTCAATCAGCGCTAAAGGCAGCAGCCAACAGACAAAAATCCAGTACCCCGGCGTCCGCCAGGTCGCCCCAAACATCAAAAACACTGCCACAAACAAAGCGCCTGTGACAAACTCCACCATCGGGTAGCGAATAGAAATTGGGAGCTTACAGTTCCGGCAGCGTCCTCGCAGCCATATCCAGCCAAACACTGGCACATTGTCGTAAGGCTTTAGCCGTGTTTCGCACTTTGGACAGCGAGACGGTGGGTACAGCAATGACAGCCCAGCAGGCAGCCGGTAAACCACTACGTTCAAAAAGCTCCCTACCGCCGCACCGAATATAAAGACAAGGGCGATGGGAACGAAGATATACACAGGTGCAAAGCGTGGGTAAACAGCCAGCGTTAGTGTGCCCAAACGTCAAAAATCCATCAACGACGATTGCTGGACTCGTCATTGATGGACACTGTCGCTTATTCTCTATCCCCTGTTAGCTCAAGGCGCTAATTCAAGGCTGGCTCAATCTGGCTGAAGGGCACGAAGCATTCTTGAGGTAGCAACACCGGCTTGTCACCAAAGACCAACTTGCCGCGATGGTTTAGCCGCCCAATTGCGACGCCGATAGGGCGCTGAATAACTTCAGGATGTACTTCGTAAAAAGTGCGGTAAATATGGCGGGCCGCTTTGATTAGCTCTGGATTTAGGAGAACCGAATCGTCTCCAAAAGCAAGACGGTCGGCCGCAGCTGGCGACGCTTCAGGTGACATAGTTAGTGTGCTCATTCCTCTAAGCCCTTATGGGTGAAGTGTGTGATTGGGTGACTGAATCTTTCGGAGAATATCTTGACAAATGTATCAGCAGTAGCTGCGTTAGCGGTCACTGTATCAGCTAAGCGACATTAAGTTAACACGATATACACTGAGCGACTACTGAATTGGTTCATGTGTACTATAGCGCATTTTGCAGAGCTTCTCCCATTCCTTTGCAGCCCACCGCTTTCATCCCTTCAGACATTATGTCTCCAGTGCGATAGCCTTGGTCGAGCACGGTGAGAACGGCTTGCTCTATCTGATCGGCGGCGGCGGGTTGGTTGAGTCCATAGCGCAGCATCATCGCTGCACTGAGCACCTGCGCTAGTGGGTTGGCTTTGTCCTGTTTGGCGATGTCTGGCGCAGATCCATGAACGGGCTCAAAAACGCCTGGGCCGCTTTCTCCCAAGCTGGCGGAAGGTAGCATGCCGATGCTGCCGGTGAGCATCGCAGCCGCGTCTGAGAGGATGTCGCCAAAGAGATTGCCGGTGACGATGGTGTCAAATTGCTTGGGTGCACGGACGAGCTGCATGGCGGCATTGTCTACATAGAGGTGAGAGAGTTCTACGTCGCTGTAGTCGGCGCTAAGGGCCATGATGCGATCGCGCCACAGCTGAGAAACTTCAAGCACATTCGCTTTATCAACAGAGCACAGCCGCCCTTGCCTTTTACGCGCCGCCTCAAAAGCCACTCGCCCAATCCGATCGATTTCACTGCTGTTGTAGGCCATCGTGCGTACCCCGCGCTGCTGCCCATCTTCTGTTTCAAAAATGCCTTTGGGTTCACCGAAGTAAATGCCTCCGGTCAGCTCACGCACCACCATAATATCGACACCCTCTACGATTTCTGGCTTGAGGGAAGACGCGCTGAGCAGCTGCGGCAAAATAGTTGCCGGTCGAAGGTTTGCAAAGAGTCCTAGGCCTGCGCGCAACCCGAGCAACCCCGTTTCTGGCCGCTGCGCACGCGGTAAGCTATCCCACTTGTAGCCACCAATTGACGCGAGAAGAACCGCATCGCTCCCTCGGCAGGTTTTCAGCGTTTCTTCTGGCAGAGGCGAGCCGGTCGCGTCGATAGCCGCGCCGCCAATCAGCGCCTCGGTGAAGTCAAACTTTAGGCTTTGCTGCTCAGCCACCTGATTCAAAACAGCCACAGCCACAGTCATAATTTCTGGGCCGATCCCGTCGCCGGGGAGTAACGTAATGCGAATGGACTCTGTCATGGCCTTTGAATAAATAAGAGGGGTACGTCGATATGAGCGATTGCATCATACCTGACCCTTGGGCTGCACCCCACTCACATCTCGTTGCTGTAAAATTTCTATGGGTTACGGCAAGCAGACTTGGCGATCAAGCTTCAGCATTTCATCCTTGTGTTTTTATCCTCTAGCACTTTTTATCCAATTTTATCTATGGCTTTTTTGCGTGCCGATTTGGCTCAGTTTGCGGCGTACAAGTCCCCTCACCCAGCTGATGATGAGGCTGCGAATCAGCCTGTATTGGACCCGCTCGATACGAATGAGAGCCCGCTTGATTTGCCTGAAATTCTGAAAGAGAAATTGGCAGAGGAGTATAGGAGTGCGATCGCCGCCAACCGCTACCCCGACGGCAGCCACCTGGCCCTCAAGCAAGCCGTCATCACCTACGCCATTACCTCTGGCAACATCGCGCCCGACGCCCTCAGCCTAGAAAACGTCACCCTCGGCAACGGCTCCGACGAACTCATCCGTTCCGTCCTCATGGCCACTTGCCTTGGCAACCACGGTTCCATCCTCGTTGCTACACCTACCTTCTCGATGTATGGCATCCTTGCCAAAACCCTCGGCATCCCAGTTCACACCGTCAGCCGTAAAGACAACTTTGAAGTTGACATCGCTGCTGCGACCGAAGCCATTCAAACTACAGCGAACGATGACAAGACACCTCCGATTCGAGTCGTCTTTATGGTGCATCCTAATTCGCCCACGGGGAACGCCCTCACCCAGCTAGAGTTGGACTGGCTGAAGCAGCTGCCAGAAGACATTTTGATTGTTGTTGACGAAGCCTATTTTGAATTTAGTGAGCACACGACGCTTGCAGAAGCGCTCAGTCGTCCTAACTGGTTGATTTTACGCACGTTTTCTAAAGCTTTTCGCTTAGCGGCACATCGCGTGGGCTATGGCCTCGGCCACCCCGACATCATTTCTGCATTGGAAAAGCTCAGACTGCCCTACAATCTCCCAAGCTTTTCTCAAGCCGCTGCGCACACAGCGCTAGCACACAGCCATGATCTGCTCGCTCAGATCCCGACGATTCTCGCTGAACGTCATCAGCTGCTTCAGGCACTGATGGCGCATCCGTGCCTACAGGTGTGGCCAAGCGATAGTAACTTTATCTATGCTCGGTTGAGCGATCGCGGCCTCACAGTGCTAAATACTTCAGATCAGGAAGACGGCTTAGCCAAAACCTTTCAGCAGCTCAAGGCGAAAGGCACCCTCATTCGTCACACAGGTGGTGGGTTAAGAATTAGTATTGGCACTGCTGAAGAAAATCAGCGGACGTTGGAGAATCTGAAAGATGTGTTTGGAGAAACGTGACGTTCGGCTACGCTCAGCCACCGGGCTAGAATCACAGAGGACTGGAGTCCATGTGATGGTTGTCTGTACTCAGCACACTTTGACCCTGACCCGAGGGCTGAGCGGAGTCGAAGCCCGGCTATCGATACACGATCTTCACCACACAAATCCGGAGCGCACACGGCGAATTGTCTGAGGCAGCACGCCTACCAGCATTGCAAAGGCCTCGTCCGGCACCAAATCTACCGTAGCCTGGTCGAAATACGTCTTGAACTGCTCTAGAATCATCCGTGCCCGGTCATTCGGCTCGGGCTGGTCGGTAAAGTTTTGGGTGAGGCGAATCCACTGAAGGCGAATCTTAATCGCATTTTGATGCGCTTCGTGGGAGTCGGGCTCAAGCAGTGAAAGATTGCCAATCGGGATGACCTTGACCACATTTTCGTCCAGGCTGCCGCCCACAGCTGCGCCGGGCCCGGCAAACTCCGCGTGGAACTCACGCACCACAATCAATCCGTTGCGGCGGCGGCTATTGACTACCCACAGCTGACCGCTGTCTATCTTTTCGACCACGTCATCAGCTTGATTTTCAGCTTGTTGTAAGTCTTGATTCACAGATGCGCCAAAGTACTGCCAGTTACCTGAGACTGAAGGTGCCTGCTTGGGGGTGGCCAAATTAAACGGTGTTACCGTCTTGACTGCGCCTTCATTCAAAATAGTTGGCTGGGAAGAAACAACCTGTTGAGACACGATAGTATCAGAGCCCTCTGATACGTCACAAGTCAAAATAATTTTACGTTGATTACAGCTGCCCTCCGGACGAACGCTCTGGTGAATGCCCTGATGAATGTTTTGGGGCGTAGGCTGCCCTGCCATCCCAGCAGCATTTAAACTAGTCGCCTTAAAGTTAGCACTTTCAACGGTGGCTGACTCGTTTGTCGGGATCAAATTGGACTGAATGGGTGGGGGCAAATCCATAGTCTCAGGCATTCGCCTCGCCAAGGGCTAGGCAATATCGATGAGTGACCCTATTAATGTGATACGAATCCCTATTCAAATGCGAAAGAACAAGTCCTTTTTATTCATTCTTTATGCCTGGCCCGGCAGTGCTTTACGCATATTACACAAAGCATTACGCCTTTACATTCTGTCGCTGTCAGCAAATTTACAGAGATATCTGGCATGGTGTGGTGTGGATTGAGCGCAGGCCTAATTTAATGATTTGGAGAGCAGCAGTCGCTCTGGCCGCAGTCCTAGCCCAGCCAAAATAGGGTTGCTGACTTCACATGGGCGATAGCCAGCCTGAGCGTAGAGCGCCTGAGCCGCTGAATTATTTGCCATGACATGTAGATAAATGCGGCGATAGCCCCAGCTCATTGCAATGGTTTCGCAGGTAGCGATGAGCTGATTGGCTGCGCCCTGGCGACGATGACTGGCTTCAATAGCCAAATTGGATAGGTAGGCGCGCTTTGGCGGCAGAAACCGCCAAGTTTCGCAGGGCCTTTGAGAAATTTCTGCAGTGCCAACGACTTCACCAGTGGATTGAGCTGAGTCTGTTTCGAGTGCGATGGCAGGGCCCTTCCCTTGGAAGATCGCAACCAAGCAAGCGTACTGATTTGCGGGTGTCTTCAGCCGGGTTTTGATATCTTCTTGAATGCCGATGCGCATGAGCCAATAGAGCCATTGGGTTGCCTGCGCCTGTGGATAAAAGCTCGCCAGCAGCACAGCCACAATTTGCGGGAGATCTTTGCGCTGAGCCGAGCGAATGCGGAAAGGTTGCCATTGATAGGACGGGGGCACGGCGCGCTCAGCATTAGCCGATGACATAGTAAAAACTCGAAAGAGGGTGGGAACTTTATGTAAGACGTTGCTGTGGCCTCAGAGCCTTCATCATCTCCAAGGGGCCTTGGGCATATTTGCTCTCAGCATATTTGAGGAGAGGCCGCATCGACGAGGCGTCCAAGATACAGCAACAAAAATCTGGCCTAGATGAGAAATTGATGCATGGCAGTTAGAGAGCGTAATCGACGAAAAAAGGCATCTAAGCACAAGATCTTGGTGGTGGATGATGAGCCCGATAATTTGGACTTGCTCTATCGGACATTCTATCGAGATTTCAAAGTAATTAAGGCCAATAGCGGCCAAGACGCTTTGGAGATGCTCGCCAATCAAGGCGATATTGCCGTAATTATCTCTGACCAGCGGATGCCGGGAATGAGTGGCACAGAGCTGCTTCGCCTCACTGCCGACCGCTACCCCAACTCTATTCGGATTATGCTGACGGGCTATACCGATGTAGAAGACTTGGTCGAGGCCATCAACGAAGGCAAAGTATTCAAGTACGTGACCAAGCCTTGGGAAGAGGATGACCTGCGTACGGTCGTTAGCCAAGCGGTCGATACCCATAGCGTGCTGCAAGCGCGTACCCAAGAGCTGAACCGGGTAGTGCGGCAAGAGACTTTGCTGAACGCCATTACTAACACAATTCGCAGCGCGCAGTCGTCTCAGGAGATGCTGAAAGTCATCGTCGAGACCCTTGGCGAGGCATTTGAGCTGGACTACGGTGTGGTAAAGCCACTGGCTAATATTGAACTCAATTCACCCATGTTTCACTATGTGGGAACGGCCGTTCCAGCGGAGCAGCTCTTGGATGGGCCTGGCCGCGTACTCGCGCCTCAGCCGTTAGCGCATTTGGAGAAAACGGTTTGGGAGACCATTCTGACGCAGCATTTAGAAACAGAGGAAGACATTACGGCGGCGGCCCCTGAGGAAGCGAATGCCGCTGCCTATCGGGTGCTAGATATTCACACTAGCTTGCTAATTCCGCTGACCTTTAAGCAGGATGTGCTGGCGATTTTGGCACTGCATAAGTCTTCTCAGCAGAAGCCCTGGGAAGAAAGCGAAATTAAGCTGCTGACGACGTTGGCCGACCAAGCCGCGTTGGCGCTGTCGCAGACCTGGACCTATGAGCGAGTGCAGTCTCTAGCACAGCGTGAGGTATTGATCAATACCATTACCCAGGCGTTGCACTCTAGCTTGGAGCCGAGCGAAATTTTTGCGGCGATTACCGAAAAGCTAGGACAGGCGCTATATGCCGATACCTGCACGCTGTCGCTGTGGAGCGATAACCAATCGCAGTGCGTTGGCCGCTACGACATGAATGTAGAGACTTCGCCAACGCTACCGCAGCCGAGTATTTCTATTGATAACGATGTCGTTCTTGCTAAGCTGCGGGCAACGAAGCAGCCGGTAGTAATCAATGCCGCTGACGCGGGTGAAACGCAGCTAGCGGCCGATGAGCAGTTTGGGACACAGGCCCTGATGGCGGTTCCCCTGCTAGCGGATTGTAAAATTACGGGCTGCATCGTGCTGCGGCAGGTGTCGAGTGCGCGCCAGTGGCAGCCAGATGAAGTGAGCCTGACGGTGGCTGTGGCAAATCAAGCTGCGATCGCAGTCCAGCAAGCCAACCTCTACCAAAAAAGCCGCCACCAGGCCGAACAGCTCCTAGAGCTAGACCAGCAAAAGAACGCCTTTTTCCAAAACATCTCTCACGAATTTCGCACGCCGCTAACGCTGACCATCGGCCCGTTGGAGTCAGCTGTAGAACGCGGCGAAGGCTTAGACGCAGAGCAGTCAACAATTGCCCTGCGCAACTCGCGGCGATTGCTAAGGCTGGTCAACCAGCTCCTAGATTTGCAAAAGCTGGACGAGGGCAAAATGAAGCCCACATTCCGCCCTTGCGATCTGGCCGAGTTTACAGCTGATGTTGTAGAAGCCTTCCAAAGCTACTGCGAGCGCAAGCAAATTTCACTAACAACTGAAATTGGGGCTTGTTCTGCTGTCTATTTAGATATGGAGAAGTTTGACAAGGTTTTGTACAATCTGCTCTCCAATGCGATGAAATTTACCCCAGCGGGTAAGTCGATTACGGTGCGCCTGCGAGAAATTAACGGCAAAGCTAGGCTAGAGGTCCAGGACGAAGGCATCGGCATTCGCGCGGATCAAATGCCTCACCTATTTGAGCGATTCCGCCAGGCCGACGGCTCTGCCAACCGGCATTATGAGGGTACAGGCCTTGGCCTATCGCTGGTACAAGAGCTTTCGCAGATGCATGGTGGCGACGTTTCAGTGCAGTCTGAATACGGAAAGGGAACGACCTTCACCATTGAGCTGCCGCTAGGTAGAGATCATCTCCCGGCGGATCAAGTTGTAGAGCAGGCACTTTCTACCGCGAAAGGCCGAGCAGCGGTAGAACTGTCCGATATTGAGATGGCTTCGGCCACAGCGGATACCGCCATCAGTTTGCCGCCGGAAGCAGAAGGCAGCCAAACAGAACGCGAGTCGTTTGAGGGCTCACATATCTTGGTTGTTGATGACAACCCCGATTTGCGGGCATACGTATCGAGCGTATTGCAGCGCCAAGGCTACCAGGTTCGTACTGCTGAGCAGGGCGCAGCCGGACTGGAAATGGCGACTACCTACGGCCCAGACCTAATCATTTCCGACCTGATGATGCCAGGTGTGAACGGGCTCGAGATGATCGAGCGTATTCGGAAGAACACTGATTTGCAGGGAACGCCGATTATTTTGCTAACGGCTAAAGTCGATGACGAAACACGCCTAGAAGGTGTAGAGCAAGGGGCAGATGCCTATTTGTCAAAGCCATTTAACGATCGTGAGCTGCTGGCCGAAGTGCGCAATCTGTTGGCGCTAAAGTCGAACGAGCGCAAGGTTGCACAGCTCAACCAGTACTTGACAGAATCGGTACTTCAGCGATTCTTGCCACCTTCGCTGGTACGAAAAGCCAATGAGGGCGACTTGCAGCTGGACTTGCGGCCTGAGCCTCGCCTGGTGACTATTTTGTTCAGCGATATTGTGGGCTTTACGCAGCTGAGTAATACGCTGCGCAGTCGCCGAGTGGCTGAGCTGTTGAATGAATATCTGGAAACGATGACTCACGCCATCTTTAACAATGGCGGGACGGTAGATAAGTTTATGGGAGATGCGGTGCTGGCGCTGTTTGGTGCGCCGGAGGAGATGAGCCCGAATGAGCAGGTGAAGCGGGCGATCGCAGCTGCCCGCCAAATGTACAAAGACCTCGATGGCCTTAATCAGCGCTGGGCCGAACAAGGCATTGGTCCTGTACAGTTTCGCTGTGGCATACACCAAGGCACCGCCGTCGTCGGTATGTTTGGCAGTGCCGAAAGATCGGACTACACAGCAATTGGCCCTAGCGTAAACATCGCTGCACGCATTCAAGAAGCCGCTACCGCTGAGACGATTCTAGTCTCTGCCGCTGTTGCCGATTATTTGGATGAGCAGGAGATTGTCAAGTTCGATCCGCTCCAGCTAAAAGGAATTGATGAAACTGTTCTGACCTTCGGCGTAAAAACTAGGCTGTAAATATAGGGGATTGTCGTGTGAGCCGATGAAGGGTTAGGTTGTTAGCGATCTGCAAGCCCTTCAGAAAAATACACTGCTAAAAGTGTCGCGCTTGCCATCTTCTGCTTGCCAAATGGTCTCTCCGCTAAAAACCTGGCATCATCAAGAACCCAAAGCCCTATGGCCAGCATTGGGCGGACTTGCCCTACTGACGCATATTGGCGTCCTTGGACTATCACTTCCTTATGTGCTGACGATCATGCAGCCTTCAAAGGAGAGCACCGCAGTTTCCATTCCCATAGAGCTTATTGAAGTCAATTCAACCGCAGCTTCTACTGACTCTCGATCTCCCTTGACGGAATCGACAAATACTTCCCCAGCACCGTCCTCTCAATCTACTGAGAGCTTAGCCACGCGTCCTCCTCGAATTCAGCCATCCGAACCCGCGACCTCAGCCGCTCCAGACAACATTCTCACATCACCCAATGACCCAACCCCTGTTGCCCAAATACAACAGCCAAAACCAGAAAGCACCACTCAAGATAGCGAAGACTCCACCGCGCAACCCGTCACTCCCGAGGAAACCCCAAGCACAGGTACACCGAACTTAAATACCTCTGAGAACAGCACCTCTGAGAACAAGATCTCTGAGAACGGTGGATCAGAGGCTAATTCTGCTGAATCGACCTCCGAGGGTGAATCCTCTGAGACAGGACCAGCTACTCTGCCATCGGATGGTCCTACATTGCCTTCCCCCGATGAAGACAGAGAGGAGATCGATGGCAAACAAGTCGCTTACCTAAGCTTGGTCAGCCACAGCCACATACCAGATAGTGACCTACTCACAGACATCGCTGATAGCCCAGCGACACCAATATACGAAGCGATCAATGGAATAGAGCTGAGCCCGCAGGATGTCAGCTGCGGAGAGGTAAGTTTTTCGCAGTCCCAGGTCACCTACCGTGTCGAAGTGAGTCCGCAGGGCGTTTTGCGCGATGCAGTACCGTGGACTGGGAGCATAGAACCGTACAGCATGAGCGAAGAGGAAGAGGCGATCAGCTGCTTAATCGTCTCAGCCGGGTTTCAGTTCAATCCGGCAATAAAAGACGGTGGCCCCGTTGCCAACAGCAATTTACTGCTCACTATCGACATCATCGAATCAGGGCTAAATTAGTCGTTGCCCTTTAAGAGTTTTTACTAACATCCACAGCGCGAAACCATGATATTCTTTCTAAGCTAATATAAAGCAACCTTCGCGGGAGTAGTTTAGTGGTAAAACCTCAGATTTCCAATCTGATGATGGGGGTTCGATTCCCCCCACCCGCTTTAGACATGAACAAAGTGACGTGGCGATTTGGATGATTGCGCTAGGCCGCTCCGGATTGCTGGGTTTAAGCTCGTACTAATTGCCAAACTCAATTCGCCAAATGCTGGCAGCGATTTTAGCTAGCTGCTTTTGACGGCTTTCTATTTTTTGCTCATCCCAGGTGTCGTAGTGCTGTGCGATCGCTTGTGTAATAGCAAAGTCACTCTCTTCAAAAACAGATCTCTCTACCTCATATCCAGCATTACCAATATCTCTATTTGGCTTCGTTTCTAGCGGCGTCATATTACCTAGCCGGTAGATCAATCGGTTCTGTTTCGCTTCATCAATGTAGTTCCACGATTCAGAAGGATTTTCTGGCAAAACATGCTCTAAATTGTAAGTAGCACTCTCCGCATCAAACTTTTTCCCAGAGCGCTGCTTTTCAATTTCGAACAACAGGTAGCGTACGACTTTTTTGTTACGGCTAGTGGTTGTTTTAAGCTCTTTTTCTGCAAAGGATCCTTTGAATTGCGCATCATCTGGATAAATTCGACGCAGTGCTTCTTCCACTTGTGAATAGTGAGTGTAGTCTCCCTTAGAGATATTGCGAGCAATATCGTTATATATTTTCTCTTGGTCGGATGTTAGCAAAGAGCAAATGACGTTATATCGAAAAGATACAACTAAAACAGACAGTAAAATTCTAGTAAACGATGAACGATCACTTTCAAAGAAGTGTTGATAGGTTGCTAGCAGCATGGATACTGGCTGCCGAACGCCAAACATTTTCAGCTGTTTGAGCGCTTCTCTTTCTTTTACATTCCATCTATTGTCTTGTGGATCTTTCAGAGCAGTATAAGCATCGACATAAGACTTCATCGGAAATAACATGGGTGCTCACGCAAGTGAGCCTCCTTTTGTGATTTCTAGGAATTAAGCCGCTATCTCCACTGGTCTAGCAGACTGTTGCCGATAGCAAACTCTGAAATTATGTAACCCACAGGCTGTTTCCATCACATCGTCAGCATAGTGATCCTTGCGATTGCGGAATTTCTGCGCCACAATTTGACAGCGCTTGACGCCTCCGATGTGGTGCTCTACTTCGACTCGGACGCTCGATACGGCTCGATTGATGATTTTCTCGTCTGGCGTCAATTCACCGCCGCGTGGCTTCTTCTTCGGTTGTAAAACGGTTACCCCCTCAGGCTTGTAGCCTTGAAATCCGGTATCCTGTAACAGCTTGCTTCCCGGTGGAAAATGATAGTCTTCCTCATCGGCTATCTTTTTATCGTGCTTCTTCCCTTCATAGGTGTCACTGAGATACAACACCTTGCCACTGCGAGCTGTAATAACGTTGTTCTTCACCGTATGGGCCTTCTTTTTCCCGCTGTAGTAAGTTTTCTGGTCAGTTTTGTCTTGGGGGCGATTGATGGGGCGTTCTGTCCCATCAATCATGAACACCAAATCAGGACAGGCACTTAACACCTCGGCCAATTTAGCCGGTCGCCGTTCGGGTAGCTGCAGCTCATCACCTAACGCTTGATTGAGCACACCTGTGAGCCGATGGATCCACTGATTTGCCTGCGGTTGCCCAATCCCAAACAGATAGCCTTGGACTTCCTGGGTCGGATACTGGCGGAAGTATACCAAGATGAATAAAAGCTTATCCTCTAGTACTGTTAGCTCGGCTTTTCGACCTGCGCCCCGCGCTCGCTTTCTGGGTTTGGCTTCAAACGTGTCTTTTGCAAATGTCTCCCAAGCTGCCTCAAAGCTCGGAAGTAGCGCCTCAAATTCTGTCGTATTAAACCCAGTCAGGCTTTGGAGCAGCCGCGATCTATTCTGAAGTTCCGCGTAGTGCATTTTCATTGATGGCTGCCTGGCTGTATAACCTCATTTTTGATTCTAGCGCTCTAATTTCCGATAAGGTCTAGTGAAATCGGACAGTCAATTCTAGACCTTTATGAGGAAATAGGACTAATCTCGGATCTATCTGACTGAATTAACCCTATTTATTCTGGCAAGATGTACCACTGCTCATAACAAGAGAAGCCTCGATATACTCAACAGATTTTCTCATTATTTATACCTTTTGGCACGTGGTGAAAACTGTGTCTCAAAAGATGTCTCAGAAAGGCGTTTTCATAAGGTATAAGGTGTTATGAGCCATTTTAACGAGGGTTCTGGAACTGACTGCTCAAGCAAATTAAACGGCTGCCTAACGAGTTTTCTGGCGTTCTGACACTTCCTGGTGGGTATGTTGAAACTACGTACACCCTTATCGCCAGATTGATATCTGCGACTGCTGAAACGATCACCATGATTAGACTGAAGAGACTTTCCGCAGTTTATCGACAGCTTCCTCTTAATTGGAAGATCGGTGTTCCGTTTATTTCTACGTGCTTGGGCATTTGGGTGTTGGGCACCTTTTCGTTTGCCTACATTTTTTCTCAGTATTTAGAGCGCAGACAGCAAGAAAGTCTGAAGTCAACGTCTGCTATCGTGCTTCAAGAATTTGACAGTAAGCTGGATAAGCTGCAAAAAACGGCTCAACTTCTCAGTGAGCAAGCTTCTTTGAAAACGGCACTGACCACTGCTGACACTCAACGCTGGCAAAGAGACTTGGTTCCACTGAAACCTGTCTTGGATGCCGATATTATTCAGGCCTTCAATGCTGACGGTACTACGCTACTCAGTGTGCGGCAACCTATTTTACAAGATGTCTCCCTAGAATTGGATGCAACAAAAAATCGTCTGCTATCAGGTTTGTCAACTTCTCGGCTGGTTAGTGCCAGCGACGCCCTCTTTTCTACCCTTATTGCCGCGACAGTCATCGATGACGGCGGAAATAACACAGGAGCTGTTCTGATTGGCTACGCGATAACTCCTCAAGAAATTCAAAAAATTGCTGATCGAATAGGTGGAGAACTTGTTGTTTTTGACGACAATCGGCAAGTTTCCTCTACCTTCACCCGAAGAGGTGAACGATTTTCTCTCGATCAGTTTTCTCCGCAGATGACTCAGCTCATGGTTACGGACAGTCATTATGTAGCCCAAAGTATCGAGCTGAATGGGCTAGATGATACGACGCTAACCGTGGCAGTTCTACAGTCTTTAGAACCGCTTAGAGCACTTCAGCGAACCCTATGGCTAACAGCCCTGCTCATTGCCGCTTTGGGTGCAGGCGTCGTTGCTGTCGTAGGGCAATGGACAGCCCAAAAAGTGGTTCGTCCGATTAAAGCGGTTACACAAACTGCTCAGCAAGTTGTACAAACCAGTAATTTTAGAAGACAGGCCCTGGTGACATCCCAAGATGAAGTCGGCACTTTAGCGATGGCGCTCAACCAGCTCATTACCTGGATGGGAAAGTACTCAGATGAACTGAAAGCATCGCAAGCAGCACTCAGCAACGAGGTTAAAGAGCGCTCTCAGGCTTTGAGTACGCTTAAAGAGACTCAGTCACAACTGATCCAAGCAGAAAAGATGTCTAGTCTTGGTGAAATGGTTGCAGGCATCGCCCATGAAATTAATAATCCAATCAATTTCATTCATGGCAATTTGATATATGCCAACCAATATGCCGAAAACCTACTAAATCTAATTAATCTCTATCAAAAGCACTATCCTAACCCTGCTGACGATATTCAAGCAGTCATAGAAGATATAGAGCTAGACTTTTTACGGTCGGATTTTTCTAACATACTTGGTTCTATGAAAGTCGGCACAGAACGGACTAAAGAGATTGTTATATCCCTAAGAAATTTTTCCCGATTAGATGAATCTGAATATAAGTCTGTCGATCTGAGTGCGGGCATTGACGGAACCTTACTAATTTTGAATCATCGTATTAAACAAGGGGTCGAGATTATCAAAGACTATACTTATTCTGGGCTAGTAGACTGTTATCCCGCTCAGATAAATCAGGTGTTTATGAACATTCTAAGCAATGCTTTAGACGCTTTGGAGAGTCACCAAACTGACGTACCTAAGATTGTCATTCATATAGAAAAACAGGAAGATCAGGCTATTGTTAAATTCAGAGACAATGGCCCTGGTATTCCTGATGAGGTCAAGACCAGAATTTTTGATCCGTTCTTTACGACTAAGCCCGTGGGTAAGGGGACGGGCTTAGGTCTGAGCATCTGTTACACGATTGTTCAAAAGCATCACGGAACGCTCTCTGTGGAAAGAGTTGTGCCACAGGGGACAGAATTTGTGATTGTCTTACCACTCTTAGCCTCCAATCAGAAATACGCGAAGCCTTCTAATGCAGGGGGGTGAAATGCCAATATGTCGATACTTGTATAGATGTATTAGGAGTGTCAGTAGCAACGGAGTTAAACTCAATGACCTGATCGCATAGTGTACTACTGTCCGCAAACGACCGTTTGCGAGGCACCTTGCAAAAGCTAAGACAGTCAACGAGTTTATTGCGTTTAAGCTGTCTTATAACTTGTTTTATTTTCTATGTGTCATTATTAGGCTAGTTGAACGAGTTGTGACACGAAGATATGAAGGTTGGCTATGCACGGGTCTCTACTTTTGAGCAAAACCTAGATTTGCAGATGAATGCACTGGAGAAGGAGGGATGCGATCGCATCTTTTGTGACCAGGGCGAGAGCGGAGCAAAGGGCAGTCGTCCCGAATGGGATGACTGCCTGGATCATCTGCGAAAAGGAGACACGCTTGTTATCTGGAAGCTGGATCGGGCTAGCCGTTCGACGAAGCACCTAATAGAGCTAGCTGAAGACTTGAAGCAACGAGGCGTCAAGCTGAAAAGTCTAAAAGAGCAAATCAACACTGCCTCTGCGATGGGTAAGTTCTTCTTTCGGATGACGGCATCGATTGCTGAGCTAGAGCGCGACATCATTCGCGAACGAACCCTAGCGGGACTAGCAGCAGCTAGAGCCAGAGGACGAAAAGGCGGTAGAAAGAAGAGTATTACTGAAGGACAGAAGTTAGAAGCTAAACGTTTGGCTGACGAGGGCAAGCTGAGTATCACGAACATCTGCGTAAAAGTAGGCATTAGTCGTGCTAGTTACTATCGCCTTGTTGCTTCAGACTGACCAGAGCATAGTGTTTGTCCTGTGTGTAGAGTTCGAGAAAATTAAGCTTTTAAGTCTAAAACCCTTCTAGAGTAGTACTTTCAGCGCCGAGTATTTATACACATGTTTGACATATTGTATGCAGAAGATATCCCTGAAAGTATTGAAAACTTGTTTAATATGGAGCATCCAGCATCCTTAGAAGCCAAAATTTCTCCATGTCTAAACAAAGGCGATGTAAAGACGTCAAGAGGTTTTGAGAAATAATTAATCTAGCTGAATTACTTGATAAATCAGGTAATTCAGCTTATTTTTCAGCAAGTACCTGTGGTAAAACCTTGCCAGTCGTACTACTTAGTAACTAGGATCGCTTCCAATGGCTCATAACCTTGCCCTCTATGACTTTCGATTTTTCATCTCTCAGCGGTACTGATTTTGCCCTAGGTGCTTTTGGTGCCACCTTTGTAGAGATCTATAGGCTCAAGCGTTTGCTCGATAAGAATGGAGGTGAGCTAAAAGGATCGAAGCTTCAGTTAGTCTTGAATATAGTTTGGTTTCTTCTTTTTATATCAGGGAGCGGTCTTTTAGCTGCTTTGCAAGGTGTAAGCCCATTGCTGTCGGCGTTCTGTGCTGGCTTAACTGCACCTGTATTTTTCAGCGTTATTTTCAGGGATAATGCTGAAGCTGAAAGAGAGTTAGTAGCTAAAGCTAAGAAGACAGCTCTAGCTGAAGCTGAGGTTGAGACTCAGAAAGTGCTGGCAGTCAAAGAGGAAGAACTAGAAGAACTCAGAAATGAGATGAGCATGATCCTCAAAGAATATCAATCTCTCAATAATGTTACTGTTCATGAAGAAGAAATTGAATGGTGTGATAATCCACCTGATGAAGTCATGGCATATGTAAAAAGGATGAATCAAGAAAACAAAGATTCATCCAGAGGATTCCAAACTAGGGTTGAAGGAGGCACAATCGATGTTAGTGAAATTCTCCCGCATGGCGAAATAAATAATGCTTCTGACACCAGCGCTATATCTCCCAGCCCCATAGCTAATCGCTACTCAGAAGTCATCCAGTCTGTTGTCCCTTTTTTGGTAGCTCTTATATCAATACTCCGGACAAAATTAAGAGACAAGAACACCGTGTTCACATAGGTCTTGGTAACGAGGATGAGATTTAATCCAAGTCTCGTCCAAATCTAACATGCGAATAAAGCGCTCAAGCAAGTACTGATTGAGTTTGCGACGTTTGTAGGAAGCCATAGAAAATACAAAGTC
>JBHJIY010000108.1:0-15934 GCA_050042985.1 Phormidesmis sp.
AGCCATCAGGCAGAATGCTTGATTGGGCGTCATCCTAACTGTGACCTCGTGCTAGATGGCCCGGCGGTCAGCAGAATTCACGGTAGGGTATTGTTTGAAGCGGACTCGTGCTTCTTTGTGGACTTGGGGAGTACGGATGGCTCTCGGCTAAACAATGAGGAGATTGGGGTGAATCAGGCATATGCGATCGCACCCGACGATATCCTCCGCATTGGCGACTTTGCCGTCATCATAGAATCTGTGAAGCCTCAGCCTATCCCATCCGCAAACCACGTATGGGATGGCGACAGTATCACCGCGCGCTGTGTGCAAATAAATACAGAAACCCGCGACGTCAAAACCTTCCGCTTCGTCGCAGAACCCAACATCCTCTTCGACTTCAAGCCAGGCCAGTTCGTCACCCTATCGCTACCCATTACCCACCCTCAAACAGGGAAAGCCGTCACACGCTCTTACTCCATTTCATCGAGCCCATCTCGACCACACACTCTAGATATCACCGTTAAGCGCGTGGGCCCAGCAAACGATGACCTGCCACCTGGGCTGGTTTCCAACTGGCTGCACGATCACTTAGCAGTTGGCATGATCCTCCCAATGCAGGGGCCGTATGGAGACTTTAACTGTGTTGATCATCCGGCGCAAAAGCTGCTGCTGATTTCTGCGGGCAGTGGCATTACGCCGATGATGTCGATGGCACAGTGGCTAAGCGACCATGCCGCCGATACAGAGATCACGTTTGTGCATGTCGCTCGCACAGCGCAAGACATTATCTTTCGTCAGCGGCTAGCCCTCCTCGCAGCGCAGCACAACCATTTCAAGCTGGCTTTCAGCCTAACTAAGGACGCACCGAACAGCCCCTGGGCAGGCTATCGCGGACGGCTGAATCCAGCGATGGTCACGTCGATTTGTCCTGACTATATGGAGCGGACTGCTTTTGTCTGCGGGCCCAATGGCTTTATGGCTGGAACACAGTCGCTGCTGGAAGGTATGGGCTTTCCGATGGAGAATTATTTTGAAGAGAGCTTTGGTGGGCCTGCTGCGAAAGCCAGCAAACCCCAGGCAGTTCAAGATAAGTCATCGGATACTAGGGCTGTCGCAGCTGCTGCGGTAGAGGGAGAACGCATTGTGGAGTTTGTGGCTTCTGGGAAACAGATTGTGTGTGGTGAGGAAGAGACTTTGCTAGAGGCAGCAGAGCAGGCAGGTGTGGATATCCCGAGCGGATGCCGAATGGGGAGCTGTGGAGTGTGTAAGCAGAAATTGGCATCTGGGAATGTGGAGTATGAGGTGGAGCCAAAGGGGTTGAAGGAAGCCTCTCCGCAGGAGAATCGCACTGAAGGTCATGTGCTGACTTGTATTGCCAAACCCATCGGCAAGGTCGTATTACACCTGTAGGTCATTTTTCAAGAACATAAATAGGCAAGATAACGCCTGTCTCAGTATGGTTGTATCAAGTTTGTTGCATATGACTAGCGTATGCTCGTAGTTTTGTGTTGCCGCTGTTATATTTTTGACAAAGAGAAAGAGAAACTACCCGATTAAATAAAGATTCGCTGAGAAGAGGGAAGAGATCGTATCTAGAACGCCTGCTATCATGGTAACCCTATATATCTAGTGCATTTTTCGATACCCTGGTTAGCCTCTCTTTTTCTAAGTTCTGTTCAAAAATTAGTCTTTAGAGCCAGGGTTATTCGCTACCATTCCCCTCCTAAGGATTCGTGAAAACAATCCGTTCAGACAGATGTCAGATCTCTTCTTTTACTTCCTGCCTTTCATCATCGGTGGAGCAATTTCCGGCATAATTTGTGGCTTCTTCCCCTTCTTTCTCGCCATTAAGCGCAGACGCCCTTGGCTGGGATTTATCGCACTCGCTATCTGCGTAGCTTGCGGAATTGGCCTAGGCGTAATTTTGGCATTCCCTATCGCGACTAGCTTCGCTGCGGCTATTTTGCTCACACAGCCGCGTGAGAAGAAGCGTAAGCGTGAGAAAGTAGCTGCGATGGCGGAGCCCCTCCTTCGCGTAGCGTCTCCGCAGGAGTTAGAAAGGATCACAGACGTACGAGAAGCCGAATCTGTGACTTGACTAACCGGTACTAAGCACCTAATACAGCTCACATAAGCTTGCGAAAAGCTCATTGCACTGCTACTCACCTGCGTTCAGCGCATAAAACTCATGTAGCTTCGCTTGCAAAAAATCCTTATCCGGCAATTGCGTCTGATACTCCGCGATCAACGCAGGCGACAGAGAGCGATTCAACGCATATTCCACAACCTCATCATCTTTACTAGCACACAGCAAAACCCCAATCGCTGGATTTTCGTGAGCCTTGCGCTCATCTTGATCCAACGCTTCCAAATAAAAGTTCAGCTTGCCCAAATACTCCGGCTCAAATCGGCCTACCTTCAGTTCTACCGCTACCAAGCAGTTCAAGCCTCGATGAAAAAATAGTAAGTCTAGTGCAAAATCGCGCCCTCCAACCTGAACTGGATACTCGGAACCCACAAAGCAAAAGTCTCGCCCTAACTCGGACAAGAAGGACTTCAGCTGTTGCAGCAACCCCTTCCTTGTGCAGATCTGCCTCGGTATGTCGCTCCGGCAAGTCCAAAAACTCCAAGACATAGGCATCACGAAATATGTCCATCGCCGATGGATGAGATTGTGACACTACTGGTGACACTTTTACCGAATTCAAAGCTGTTCGTTCAAACAGCGCCGTCTTAAACTGACGCTCTAGCTCACGACTAGACCACTTTTCTTTGATCGCTAATCGCAGATAAAACTCCCTTTCTTCCAGTCGCTTACTTTGGTTGATGATGATTAAGTTGTGTGTCCAGGGTAATTGTGACAGCAGCGCTGTCACTTCTTCATTATCTCGATAGGTCTCATAAAACTTCCTCATCCGAAATAGGTTGCGGCGCGTGAATCCTCTCAACCCTGGCTGCGTACGCGCTAAATACTCTGCTAACTGCTGTACTACACCATCTCCCCATTCTGCCTGTGATAGCTTCTGGCTGATATAAGCACCCACCTGCCAGTACAGCTCTACCAGCTGCGTATTCGCTGTTTGTACTACCCGCTTCTTGGCAGACCGAATCATTTCTGCTATTTTAGCAAAGCTTTTTTCTATATCCGTGCTCGTTGATTCGCTCACGACTTACACCCTTAGCAGTGGCGTTGCCCGAGCACTGAAGTTCGCAGCCTGCAGGGCAGCCACAGCCGCCTCCGCATTCCTTACCCGGTACTGATTGCCCAAGCGCACTGCGTGGCTATGATCGCGTGTTCGAATTACCGCAATTACGGGCGTTTTAGCCGCAAATTTATCTTCGCCTTGCAGCACTCGCAGCACGTCTCGCAGGCGATTTTGCTTCTTGATGTCGCCTGCGACCGAAGGCTCGATGTCAAGCATTACCATGCTGACTGTTTCGATCGGCTGAGCATCGTCGATGATCATTTGTATGCGGTCGTCGCGGCGGTCGACTTTGCCCCAAATCATGAGGCGGGCGTCGGGTTTGATGTATTGGCCGATGCGGGCGTAGGCTTTGGGGAAGATGACGGCTTCGGCGTGGCCGGTGAGGTCTTCTATTTGCACCACGGCCATGGAGTCGCCTTTTTTGGTGGTGACGGGCTTGACCATGCTGAGCATGACGATGGCTGTGAGGGTTACTTTCTCAGGCTTTTCGGCGAGGGTGGCGAGTTCAATGGGTGCGAGAATTTTGGATGAATGCTGGATGTTTTTCAGCGGATGGTCGGAGATGTAGAAGCCGAGGAGGTCTTTTTCTAGCTTTAGGCGTTCTTGGGGTTCGTAGTCTGCAGTGGGTGGCGCTTTCGGGGCAGATTCAAAGGTGAGCGCAGGTCCGTTGCTGTCAGCAGCAGGGGCGGCACCGAGCATGTCGAAGAGATTGCCTTGGCCGACTTCACGGTCTTTGGCGCGGGACTGGGCCCAGTCGACGACGAGTTCTAGGTCGTGCATCAGCTGCTGGCGGTTGGGCTCTATGCTCTCGAATGCGCCAGAGAGGATGAGGGCTTCTAGTGCACGCTTGTTGACGGCTCGGAGGTCTACGCGATCGCACAAATCAGCCAAAGACTTGAACTCACCCTCCTCCTCCCGCGACACAATCAGCGCTTCAATCGCACCCAGTCCAATATGGCGCACCGCCGAAAGTCCAAACAGAATCTCATTATCCAGCGGCGTGAAGTCAACCCCTGACTGGTTCACATCGGGCGGCAACACCTGAATATTCATCCCCAGGCAGCTGGCAATATACATTTGCACCTTGTCTTGGTCGCCGCTGATGGCGGTCAGCAGCGCCGCCATGTACTCAACTGGGTAGTTTGCCTTGAGGTACGCAGTCTGGAAGGTAACAAATCCGTAGGCCGTAGAGTGAGACTTGTTGAAGCAGTACTCTGCAAACAGCACCATCTGGTCGAACAGATCGTTCGCAGGCTTACGCGGAAAGTCGTTTTTACTCGCCCCTTCGATGAAGATTTCGCGGTGCTTCTCCATCTCCTTAATTTTCTTTTTACCCATCGCCCGGCGCAACAGGTCAGCCTCACCAAGCGAGTACCCGGCTAGATCCTGCGCAATTTTCATGATCTGCTCTTGGTAGACCATGATGCCGTAAGTCTCTTTGAGAATCGGCTCTAAAATTTTGTGCGCATAGTCAATTTTCTCTCGCCCGTGCTTGCGATCAATAAACTTAGGAATCAGCCCAGCATCTAGCGGCCCCGGACGATAAAGCGCCAGTACAGAAGAGATATCTTCTAACCCTGACGGCTTCAGATCTTTTACGATTTGCCGCATCCCCGAAGACTCTAGCTGAAAGACGCCCGCTAGCTCGCCACCTGCTAATAGGTCATACGTCGCAGGATCGTCCAAAGGCAACCCATCTAGGTCAATGGTCACGCCCTCGTGTCGCCGCTCAATGTGATTCACCGCCTTCTGAATCATGGTCAGGTTGCGCAGGCCCAAGAAGTCCATCTTGAGGAGGCCAATCGCTTCCACATCTTCCATGTAGTACTGCGTAATCACCGCGCCATCGTTATTACGCTGCAACGGCACGATGGTATCTAGCGGGTGTTCAGAAATCACCACGCCCGCTGCGTGCATTCCAAAGGTTTTGTTCGTCCCTTCAATCGTGATTGCCGTATCGATCCACCGCTGAAAAGTTACGCCTGTTCCTGGAATCAGCTCGCCGCTATCGTATTTAGACTTAAAGTCTTCGGCGGGTGTGTCCTCCGCGATCATCTTTTTGAGCTTGGCGGGCTTACCTCTGGCAACGGGGATGAGCTTAGCAAGCTTATCGGACTCGTTGTAAGGAATATCGAGCACGCGGGCGACGTCTTTTAGCACCGCCTTGGAGGTCATGCGGTTGAACGTGATAATTTGCGCCACGTGATCGGTACCGTACTTCTCGGTGACATACTCAATCACCTTTTCGCGCTTTTCAATGCAGAAGTCCGTATCCACGTCCGGCATCGACTTCCGTTCAGGATTGAGGAAGCGCTCAAACAGCAGACCGTGGTGTACTGGGTCGATATTCGTAATGCCCATGGCGTAGGCTACCAGCGACCCCGCCGCGCTGCCCCGCCCTGGCCCCACCGGAATGCCCTTGTCCCGGGCGAACTTGATGTAGTCCCACACCACCAGAAAGTAAGTCGCAAAGCCCATCTGGTGCATCATGGCGACTTCGTACTTCATCCGCTCCTGATACTCTTCGGACAGCTCGTCAGCGCTGGAGACACTCATCCGCTCAAACAGGCCATCCCAAGCTACCTTTTCCATGTAGCTTTCTTTGGTGTGACCCTCCGGGATAGGAAAGTTAGGAATCTGGGGATTGCCGAGGATGTTGTACTCCTCAATTTTGTCGGCAACTTCTTGAGTGCGGTTAATCGCATCTTCAATCACCTCAGCCGAGAGGTGATCGCGAAAGAGGCGGCCCATCTCTTCTTCCGACTTCAGATATTCTGTGCCGCTGTAGCGTAGACGCTTGTCTTCGGTGATGAGCTTACCGGTTTGAATACATAGCAGCGCGTCGTGGGCTTCTACATCTACACAGGAAATAAAGTGCGAGTCGTTCGTCGCGACGACTTTAATATCTAACTCTTTGGCAATGCGAACGACTTCGGTATTTACAATCCGGTCTTCGTAGGAGCCGTGATCCTGAATTTCGAGATAAAAGTCATCGCCAAGCAGGTCTTTGTACCACTGGGCAACGCGGCGGGCGACGTCTAGGCGCTGTTTCATAATCGCCTGCGGAATTTCGCCACCGAGGCAGGCGCTGGTGATGATCAGCCCTTCGTGATACTGCTCTAGCAGGTCTTTATTGATGCAGGGGCGCGAAAAGATGCCTTTACCCTGTACGCCTTCGAGGTGGGATACCGTTGTCAGCTTTACCAGGTTTTTGTAGCCAATGTCATTTTTGGCGAGGACGAGCTGATGGTATTTGGGCCGCTGTTCGTGCTTGGTGATGTCACCGTTGATGATGTACATCTCGTTGCCGATGATCGGCTTGATGCCTTTTTTGCTGCACACCTTCAGCAGCTCAATGGCACCGTACATGACGCCGTGATCGGTAAGTGCGATCGCATTCATCCCCAATTCCAGCACCCGGTCGGTCAACGGGTCGATATGGCTAGCACCATCGAGCAAGCTGTAATCGCTGTGGATGTGCAAGCCAACAAATGACATAGAAATGATCCGCTTTAGAAAATGGAAGGGGAAATGGAGAAAATTAAAGAGGAGAACCGTCGAGATCAGACGAAAGAGTTAAGTACAAATTTACTACCTCAGCCTGATATATTCAACGCTTTCAGCACAACCAACAAGCTTGTTTGAACTTTTTAAGCTTAGGTAGTGAATCACTATTTAACCACTATATATAGCAATGTTTTTAATATTGATAGAGCCCTGACGCTACTCATAGCGATTTATCTACACGCTACCGAACAAAAATACCCTACAGGTCGGCAGCTAACCGCCAAAATCGCGCTCAAATGCTTTTTAGCTCGACACATCTTTTTTCTTTGTATTTCCTTTAAGTAGTCTTCAGCCCTGCTTTAAAGTTCTCGAATACAGACATCAGACATTGATAAAAACTATTGTCGCCATTAATTTATCAAAAGGTCCGTAGGAACACTTAACCAACTGTAGCCAAAGCATCACAGCAATAATCCGTAGTTTCATCTATCTCCAAGGGTAGAAAAATTAGACATTTCTCCTATGTCTTTTGGAGTAGCAGTCAAAGAAGAGTCTACTTCCTGAGGAAGATACGACCGCATCTTAATTTCGACACTATGGCCACAACTACCTCTGAGATACGTCATCAAACCGGCTAAAACCAAATCGGGCATAACCAAAAAGCCGGAGAACAAAAAACCAGAGACGAGACAGGCCACAAAAAGAGTAAAAAAAGGCCAAACCAGAGGCATTACCAAAGGGCAAACGAGCTAAAAAGCGCGCTAACAAAGAATTCGCACTTTTTGACTCCAGCAAACCAGCTTGTGCAGCTAATGTTTGTAATCCCAGGGTTTTTATGAAACGCATCCTTGTATACAGCTCATTGTCTGTTCTGACGGCTATCGGAACAGTCTTCACCGCTGCAAATGCAGAAATTTTTGAAGGAGAAGAAACCTCAACGACAGCGACTTCCCAGCTCGCCAGCAGCTCTACAATTTTTGATACTTCTGCAACGTTTGACACTGCCGATATCATTGGGGCCGATATCATCGGGCAAGTGCCTGGAACTGTAGAGTCAGACATCACACCTGCCGCAAAACCAAGTGCAGCTACACCTACCGAAACCGAACTAGAGGTCGACACTGAGGCCACCGATTCTGACGCGACAGGTGGCACTGGCGTCGAAACGTTGACGCCTGTTCCCGGTGCAACACCCTTGAGTCCTATACCTGACAGCGGCCCTGTAAATGGCATCGTCCCTGCTACGCCTGTAGAGACTCCATTGGGCTCACCGACACTGCCAGCAGCACCGGGTACGACACCGCTAGATTCAGAAGCAGAGTCGACGGGAGATCCTACGGAGGAGCTGGCGGAGGAGTTGGAAGCGCCTACCGAAGGCATTGAAACAGACGGTATGGAGAACGATGCTTTCGAAGGCAATTCCTTTGAGGCAACGCCTACCGAAGCGCCACTTGAGGAGCCAGCAGCAGCACCGCTAACAGAAGATGAACCGCTTCAAGATGGTGCCGTCATGGAAGAAGAGACACCTATTCCGGCACCGCCTGGCAGCAACTTCACGCCCAGCGCACCAGATAGTAACTTCACACCTAGTGAGCCCAACGGAATTACGCCTAGTGCACCTAGCGGTGTGCCCAGCAATGGCCTCACACCCATCGAACCTGACAGCGTAACACCCTCTGATGAGCCACCGGTTGATAGTCCTTTACCAGCTGAGCCCCTGCCTGCTGAGCCCCTGCCTGCTGAGCCTGATGCACCCTCTGAAGCCCTTCCACCGATTGACGACAGTGGCTTCGATGAAGCGGCCCCGCTAGGGAGCACTAGTGATCGCCTCATCGGAGAAGGTTTTTCCCCATTCCAGCTCTCCTACCTCGCTATTGGAGGTGGCCTGAAGGAAGCGGGTATTCCGGGTGGTAATCAGCTGCTCTCAGCCTACAAATCTGGTGAGCTATCGGCCGAAGATATTGTGGCAGCAGGCGCTATGACCAAGCGACTAGGAACAGATGCTGACGACGAAGCCGACTATACAAAAGGGGTCGACAAGTTCCTTCAGCTCTTGAGTCGAGACAGCCTCAACTCGTAGCTTTTTCAGCACATACCTTTCACTCCACGCACTCTGGCCTAGCTCTCTTGTAGCGCTAGGCCTTTTTTATTTGTTCCTAGATTAAATATCAGCCAAGATTAGAAGAAGATGAGAGAAAAAATCAATCCATTCTGCATCCTTATACCTTCACCCATAGATAGATGATAAATAGAACAATTTCAGACTAATTGTGAACTAAATCAGCGCGGCGTCTCTTTCTTCCAGACCTCTAGACAACAGAATTAAAAACACCTCTGACCAGAACTTTTAACCCGCATAGAGCGAAGCTATCATTCCTTATAAACAAACTAAACCAAACGGACCAGTTTAGATATACTCAGAAGGTGCCTTTAGCTCAGCACGATTTTGGCTTAGCGCTATTGGCTCGCCGCATCGGCTCAGCATTGGCCCCGTGATACTGCTCCAAACCGCATCAGCAACGCAAAGGTTTTTCTCATGACGGCTTCTTCGGACTCAACGAGCGTTCCGCCTGTTTCACCCGTTGGCTCGCCCGCTCGCATTGCGCCAGCAGAGCCAGCTATCAAAAATAGGGGCACTCGCGACCACTCGCCCAATCAATGGAAATGGCTACTAGGTGCAGCCCTTATCCTTGCAGGTTTGGGCTTTGTATTATTCCGTGCGTTCGCCGGACGCGGCGGAGCAGAGATGCAGGGGCCACCCGCATTTCCAGTAGAAATGGAGCGCCTGCAAGAGGAGTCTTTAGAAGACAGTTCTGAGCTGGTTGGCACGCTGGATTCCCAGGCAGGCGTGAGCTTGCAGCCAGAAGCCGATGGCCGAGTGATACAGATTTTTGTCGCGTCGGGAGATAGCGTCGCAGCAGGCGAGCCGATTATGCAGCTCAGCCCTCAGCGATCGCAGTCCGACTACAACGCAGCTTTGGCTGGCGTCAGCGCAGCCCGGTCCTCTCGCGATACCGCCCGCGCCCAGCTCAGAGCCGCGCGGGAGCAACAAAGCGAGCTCATCGCCGACCTTCAGCTGCAAGACAATGAATTTGACCGAACAGCCTCACTGGTAGAACGGGGGGCACTGCCTCAATCTCAGCTGGATCAGGTGGTACGCGATCGCGCGGTCGCCGACTCGGCCCTAAACTCCGGCATCGAAGAAATTGCCGCCCTAGAATCTAGCCTGGTTGGCGCAGAAGCTACCCTAGCTCAGGCCAACGCCAACGCCAGCGCCACCCAGCAAGACCTGCTCGATAAAACCGTAACCGCACCTATCGCTGGCATCGTCGGCGACATCCCGGTCAAGCTCGGCGACTACGTAACCGCAGGCTCTCCCCTAGCGACCATCACCCAAAATCAAGACCTCGATCTGGAAATCGCAGTGCCTATCAACGAAGCCGAAAGACTACGCGTTGGTCTACCTGTAGAACTCAGCCTCTTCGGCTCAGACGACGTCATTGCATCCGGCAACATCCGGTTCGTCTCCCCCACGACCGACGCTAGCACTCAGACCATATTGGCCAAAGCTCGCTTTTCGTCGCCCGATCGCCCGCTACAGGACGAGCAGCGGTTAGAAGTGCGCATCGTCTGGGACGAGCGCCCTGGCATTTTGATTCCTACCACAGCCGTCTCTCGCCTCGGCGGAGAAACCTTTGTATTCGTTCCCGGCGAACCCGATCCCCCAGCCGAAGGAGAGGGGCCACCACCTGGCAATGCTGTAGACTCTGGCGGGCCACCACCGATAGTCGCCAAGCTCCGATCGGTAAAGCTAGGCGAGCTACAAGGCAATGAGTATCAGGTATTAGAAGGGTTACAAGCTGGCGACACAATCGTCACCTCTGGTCTGCTAAACCTGCGTGATGGCGTGCCAATTATGCAGCAGGAAGAAGGCGAAAGCCAAGGTGGCCCGGCCGGTAGTGGCCCAGAGGATGCAACCGGAGGCGAGGAATAAACCCAATGTTTGTTAATTACTTTATTAAGCGCCCTGTCTTCGCCACCGTCTGCGCGCTGATTATGCTGCTGATTGGCGCGGTTAGCATTCCTACGCTGCCAATTGCGCAGTATCCAGACATCAGCCCAACTCAAATCAACGTCACAGCTCGCTACATTGGCGCAGACGCTGAAACCGTTGAGCGCGGTGTAACAACTGTTATTGAAAGGCAGATCAACGGTGTGGAGGGCATGCGATACATGACCTCCAACAGCAGTAACGACGGCGTCAGCAACATTGTTGTCACCTTCGACTCTTCTCGCGATAAAGATATCGCTGCGGTAGATGTTCAGAACAGAGTGTCGCTCGCAGAACCGCAGCTGCCAGAAGTTGTGCGACAAACGGGCGTCACCGTCACGAAGCAAACCAGCAACATTTTGCTGGCGATGAGCTTATTTACCGAAGGAGGAGAATACGACGAT
The DNA here is from genome assembly GCA_050042985.1 of Phormidesmis sp. Taxonomy (GTDB): domain Bacteria; phylum Cyanobacteriota; class Cyanobacteriia; order Phormidesmidales; family Phormidesmidaceae; genus Phormidesmis. The sequence continues at coordinate 11,151 of JBHJIY010000108.1, forward strand.
GTTTTCCTGAGTAACTACGCCGACCTGTACATCGCCGACGCCCTGCGCCGGGTAAACGGGGTGGGCAATGTCACCATCTTTGGTGAGCGGACCTACGCCATGCGCATTTGGCTAAATCCTCAGCAGCTGGCGAGTCGAGACCTCAGCGCTGACGATGTGATCAGTGCACTCCAAGAGCAAAATATTCAAGTAGGCGCAGGCCAAATCGGCCAGCCCCCCTCACCAGAAGATCAAAACTTCCAGGTTGACTTACGCGCAAATAGTCGACTACAAACACCGGAAGAGTTTGAAGACCTCGTGCTGAAAACAGGCGACAACAATCAGCTGATTCGGCTAAAAGACGTGGGCTACGCGGAGCTAGGCGCTGAACGCTACAGCTCTTTTCTACGCTTTAGAGGCAACAACGCAGTCGGGCTTGGTATCTTTCAGCTACCGGGCAGTAACGCGCTAGAAGTGGCTGCAGGCGTAAAAGAGGCGATGGCCGAATTGGCCCCAGATTTTCCACCGGGGATGGAATACGGTATTGGCTTCGATACTACTGAATTTGTTCAGCAGTCACTGATGAGCGTCCTGTGGACGCTCGTTCAGGCCATTGGTCTGGTGGTTATTGTTATCTATATCTTTTTGCAGGACTGGCGGACGACCATCATTCCTGCGGTGACGATTCCCGTGTCACTGATTGCCACGTTTGCGATTGTTAAGCTTTTTGGCTTCTCGATTAACAGCCTCACCCTGTTCGGCCTGACGCTGGCAACCGGGATGGTAGTCGACGATGCGATTGTGGTGGTAGAAGACATTAGCGCCAAGATTAATCAAAGGGGCCTCGAACCGGAAGAAGCGGCAGTGACCTCTATGAGCGAGCTGACGGGCGCGGTGATTGCGACCTCGCTGGTGCTCATGGCGGTATTTGTGCCGGTGGCCTTTTTCCCTGGTACAACGGGTGCGCTGTACCGGCAGTTTGCGCTGACGATTGCTTTTGCGATCGCACTTTCCACCTTCAATGCCCTCACCCTCACCCCCACCCTCTCAGGCCTCCTCCTCCGACCAAAGCAAGAACCTACGGGCTGGCGTGCCAAAATCTTTGTCCCGTTTAACAACGCCCTCGACTGGCTGCGCGATCGCTATGGCAACCTGCTCGAAAAGCTCGTTGGCATTAGGCTCATCGTCCTCGGCGGCTTCGTCACCTCCCTAGTCATCACCGCATGGCTATACTCCACTGTGCCCTCGGCTTTCCTCCCAGACGAAGACCAAGGCTACTTCATCACCATCCTTCAAGGACCAGAAGGCACCTCGCTCAACTACACCAGCGACGTGATGGCAGAAGCAGAACAGTTGCTGTTACAACAACCTGAGGTGAGAGCCACTTTTGCAGTGGGCGGCTTTGGCTTTAGCGGTAATACCGCGAACAGTGGCGTTATTTTCACCACACTAAATCCTTGGGGCGATCGCGATGCCACTGCTCAAGACATCGCCGACCGAGTAAACCCCACTTTCCAATCCATCACCGAAGCGCGCATGTTTGCGCTCAACCCGCCGGCCATTCAGGGCCTGAGTAACTTTGGTGGCTTCGAGTTCCAGCTGCAGGACCGGCGAGGAACAGCTGAGCTCGGCCAGCTGGTAAATGGGATGTTTGCCGTGATGGGTGCAGCGAGCCAAAACCCTGACCTCAATGCGGTCTTTAGTACCTACGCAGCGAGTACGCCTCAGATTGCTATCGACGTCAATCGAGACCAAGCCAAAGCGCTGAACGTCAATATCAACGACATTTTCAGCACCTTGCAGACGAATCTCGGCTCGCGCTATGTCAACGATTTCAACCTTCAGGGCCGGACGTACCGCGTGTTTGTGCAGGCCGATGAGCAGTTTCGCTCGACGCCGAGTGATATCGATAAGCTGTACGTGCGATCGCAAACCGGTGACCTTGTCCCCATGGGCAACCTGATCGAAACCGCAGACACCACTGGCGCGCAAACCATCAACCACTACAACCTCTTCCGCTCCATCGCCATCAACGGCCAGCCGGCAGAAGGCGTTAGCTCTGGCGCGGCAATTGAAGCGATGGAAGGGGTCGCCGAGCAGGTGCTACCCGCTGGCTTCGGCTACGAATGGTCTGGCACCGCGCTCGAAGAAATCGAAGGTGGTAACCAAGCACCAATTATCTTCAGCCTGGGTATCATCCTGGTCTTTTTGGTGTTGGCCGCACAGTATGAAAGCTATGTCGATCCGGTCATTATCCTCTTTGCGGTTCCACTAGCTGTACTGGGCGCGTTGCTCGCGCAGACCCTGCGCGGCCTGCCAAACGATGTGTACTGCCAAATTGGCTTAGTCATGCTGATTGGCCTAGCCAGTAAAAACTCCATTTTGATCGTGGAGTTTGCCAACCAGCTACGCGAGCAAGGCCGCTCTATTGTGCAAGCCGCACTCGAATCTGCCCAGCAGAGAATGCGACCCATCCTCATGACGGCGATTTCTACACTTAGCAGTATTTTCCCACTGGTGATTGCCTCAGGTGCAGGTGCAGGGAGTCGGCAGTCATTGGGTACGGCTGTCTTTGGTGGCATGCTAGTCGCGACATTTTTGAGCCTATTCGTAGTCCCGATTCTGTACATCGTCATCAAACAGCTAAGCGATGGCAGACGCACGCCACCCAAAGATTTTGGGCAAACAAACGGCAGCCTTGAGAAGGGCTCTGACACGTCCGACATTTACTCAGCAGGTGGCGTTGATATGATTCCTGTCAACCGATACGAGCAGCAGCCTTGAAAAGCTGCAAACGACGTGTTGCGATGAAGGCCTTTATCGCAACATAACTTAAAGAAACAGCTTAAAATAGAGAAGACACTAGCCTTTTCACTTTCTACGGCCACTTTTCCTATGACGATCTCAGAAGCCGCTCCTAGCAAGCAATCTCCAACGAACCAAACAAACTGGAAAGTGAACCTTCTCTACGACGGCGACTGTCCTCTTTGCCTACGCGAAGTTAACTTTTTGCGTAAAAAAGACGCTGGACGCGGCATCGTGAAATTCACCGATATCGCTGACCTAAACTACCGCGCTGAAGACAATGGTGGCGTTGATTTTGAAACGGCAATGGGCCGCATTCACGCGGTGCTCGCCGATGGCACCGTTGTCAAAAATGTTGAGGTTTTCCAGCAAACCTACGATGCCCTTGGCATTGGCTGGATATATGCCGCAACCAAGTGGCCCGTCGTTGGCCCCATTGTGAATAAAGTGTACGACCTATGGGCCGATAAGCGATTGGCAGTAACCGGGCGAGCGAGCCTAGCCGAGGTCGTTGCGGAGCGCGAGGCGAAGCTTGCGGCCTGTGATGTAGAAGGGCGATGTCAATGAAACTAGAACAACAGATCGAAGCTTTAGCTGAGCTGGGGCTACCTCTCGGCGAAGATGTCAGCATTGAAGATCTGCTGCACTCTGCTGAAAGAGAAACCTATGAAAAAGAGCCCTTTGAGTTTCTCTTATTGATGTTTGGCATGGAGGCTGAGCGTGAACCTTACGGCAGACGCATTTGTCCCTATGCCTGGAATCTTGATATGGAATGCATTGGAAAAACAGGTGACTACGCGCACATCGTTCAACAGCTTTGTCAGGTGGCAAAAATGCCTGGGCGACTCACAGATATAAAAGACTATGTCGACTTTGATGCTGGCAAAGCCTGGCTAGAGTACACCGTAAAAGGTCAGCCGCGCCACTGGGATGTGGAGCTAGTCAGCGATTGGGCAGATCCTATGGTGCTGGCCTATGTGATGGATGACATTGAGTGCGATGGTAAGCGCTTTCATGCCAAAGACAACGGCCAATCCTCCATTTGGTTTTATCTCGATGAGCCCACTGCCTTCCGGCTGAATCAGCTCTCAAATGATTCGCTGACAACGAACGGATAATACAAAACTGTGATGGCTTGTCTCTGCATTATGGAAGGGCGTAGCAGTGCTAGCGCCCCTACGATTTTTGACGTGAAATCAGAATGATTGGACAGTCATTGTCATCCACTCTGCCCAAGGAATCTCTTTTCCTGGAAACCCCACTCGCTCAAATGGCCAGGAGTCTCTCATCCATTCCTTCACAGCCGAGAGTAATCTATCTTCTAGACCGCTGGCTATCTCACTTTGCCGCGCCCACAAAATCACCTGAACATCGTAGTCCGCAGGCTCAGCCGGATAAATATACACACAGCCCAAACAGCGAGATTCGCCTAAACTCATCACGGTGTAAGCAAAAGAAGACCGGTTCTGAAACTCTTTTTGATGCCAGCCTAAATCGATTAAGTCTTGCTCTAGACTAAGATCGACAGCGGGCCATGTGCTTTTAGGGCCGAAAACACCCTGTAAGTGATCTACGCTCGACATTACTGCGTCGTAGTCTTTTACCACGTCGTTGATGGTCAGCATTCGTAGGCGAAATTCTTCTGTTACCAGGCTAGAAGGAACAGAAAAATCGGCAGGAACTAAAGGTGGGGCAGACATAAGAAATAAGGTGTTTTACGATTCATCTAAAAAGGCTTTATAGCCTACGCTCAATTCTTCAACAGATATTTCGTAGAATTGTTTGCCGTGCTCTGGCGTCGCCAAATCTGGATTGGAACCCATGCGGCCATCGGCATAGAACGATCGAAAATCAGTGGAATTGTAGATAGAGCGGCCTTTGGGTGCGACTTGAGGTGTCAAGGCTACCTGCTTAATATGCTCTGAATAGACAAACTGGGTCAGGGCTACTTCGCTTGGCGTCGCATGAGAACCTTCCTGCTCGCCATACAGTTTATCTGC
>JBHJIY010000109.1:0-5229 GCA_050042985.1 Phormidesmis sp.
AGCCGGAGACTGGTACGTTGCCTTTAGTCCCAAGCTGTTGCAACTCCCCTTTAGCCTGCAGCTGAATGACTTTATTGTCGATCGCAACGAAGGAAGCGAATCGGGTGCGATGTGGACCAGCGACGTTTCACTCATCGATCCGCATGCACAAGACATCAGCCAGCGCCGAGTGTGGATGAACCACCCCACGTGGTTTAAAGGTTGGAAGATTGCGCAGGCGTCTTGGAATCCTGGAGACCTAAATCAATCTACGCTTCAGGTAAAACGAGAGCCTTGGTGGGTAACCGGCCTTACTTGGCTCGGGTCGATGATGGTCACTATTGGTGTTGCCACAATGTTCTATGGCCGAGCAGTGGCCAAAAAGTTCAAGAAAGTTGGAACGCTACTGGCAACAGCTGAATCAGAAGACGCCCAGACAGAAACAACTCAGACAGAAACCTCTCCAACAGAAGACGACGATACCGAAACAGCTGGTTCCATTCCACTATTCAATGCACTCTTAGGACGATAGAGAAAACATGAAACTCATTAAATTCGCCGTCGGCCTTTGCTTAGGCATTTTGCTGATTGCTTTGCCCTTTAGCCAATTTCAAGCCTCACCGCTTAGCCCGTTAGAAACGATGGTAGTGCAGCAGGGCGGCCGCAAAAAACCGTTGGACACCGTTGCCAAAGAAACCGTTGCCAAGATTCACGGTTCCACAATCTACAAGCACGACGACATTAAAGAAGACGCCATGACGACCTTTATGTCGCTATGGCTCAACAATCGCAACTGGAACGAAGAACCGTTTGTGCTCTTTAGCTATCGTCCGCTCAAAGAACGCATTGGACTGAACCCAGACCAAAAATATTTCTCTTTTGAAACGCTGATGACCAACTCAGCGCTGGGTGAGGTAGTAAGAGACGCCCATCGCAAAGAGCTGGAAGAACAAGACCTGACCCGCGATGAAAGAGAAGCGTTGACGCTTGAAGATCGACTGACGCTGATGCTGGGGTCGGTTAATGACAACACCATCGCCATCGTGCCTCACCCAAGCGATGTGAAAGGTAAGTGGATGGGCATTTCTGAAGAACAGGCACTGTATTCTGAGTCTGCTACTGCGCCGCTGCTGGCGAGCTTCGCGGTGATGAAGCAAATGTTTCTCACCGGGCCCAATCATTTACCGATGCTGATGCCTGTTGCCGCAGAACTCAAAGCAGGGCTGAGCGAACTGAGTCCCGAGGTTTACCCTGTTGATGGCGCAATGGATCAAGAAGTGTTCTTCAATCACTTTCATCCGTTTGCAAAGGCGTGGATGCTGTACGGGTTGGCATTTGTTGTCATGCTGTTTACGCTTTGGATAAAGCCACTAGAGCTTTATTGGAGTGCGATTGGTCTGTTTGTAGGTGGTGTGGCTGTACAGAGCTATGGCTTTTGGCTACGGATGCAAATCGCGGGCCGTCCGCCTGTGACGAATATGTATGAGTCGGTGATTTGGGTTGGGTTCGGGATTGCGGCGATCGCACTCACCTTTGAACTTATCTACAAAGCAAAATACTATCTGCTGGCCGCTGCTCCCTTAGCTGTCATGTGTCTGATCTTGGCAGACAGCCTACCTGCTGTTCTAGATCCCAGCATCTCTCCACTCGTACCCGTTCTACGAGACAATTTTTGGCTCAGCATTCACGTACCAACCATTGCCCTCAGCTATGCAAGCTTCGCTCTCGCACTGGGCATCGGTCACGTGTCGCTGGGTAGCTATCTGTTTACCCCACAGGCAAAGTCTCGGCTACAGCTTCTCTCCCAGCTAAACTACCGAGTTCTACAGGTAGGCGTACTGCTGCTTACTGCTGGCATTATTCTCGGCGGCATTTGGGCGCACTTCTCCTGGGGACGCTTCTGGGGCTGGGATCCAAAGGAAACTTGGGCGCTGATCGCACTGCTTTGCTATCTTGTGCCGCTGCACGGTCGCCTAGTCGGCTGGATTGGCAACTTTGGCATTAGCGTGGCAAGTGTTGCTGCGTTCAACGCGGTGCTAATGGCCTGGTATGGCGTCAACTTTGTGCTGGGTACAGGGCTGCACAGCTATGGCTTTGGCACGGGTGGCTCCGAATGGATGCTAGCGAGTGTTGTAGGGGCAGATATGTTGTTTGTACTGGCAGCAACCGCTCGCTACAAAGGCTGGTTCGCGAAGCTCTCGACAGAAACAGCAACAACAGAATTAAGTGCAAACTCATAATCCATTAACATCTGTTGATATATTGATGATTGGATTTTTCCATTTACTCTTGAGAAGGACTACATTATGAAACGTCGTGCGTTTATGAACTGGGTGGGTGTGGGCTTGATGGCGACTTCGCTGCCTGTAGCGATCGCCGCCTGCTCACCTGCCGAAGACACTACTGCCGCCGACCCTTGTGCCGCCGACCCGTGCGCTGCTGACCCCTGTGCTGCCGAGGTCGCTGCCGCCACCGAAGTAGACAGCAGCGTGCGTGATGACGGATTTGCCGCACTCGGCACCGTCGGCGATCTCGATAGCGCTGGATTCCTCGCAGACAAAGACTTCGTTGCTGGCTCCGTCATCGTCATCCGTGACCCCGGCAATGCCGACGGCGTCGTTGCCCTCGATTCTCTGTGTCCTCACCAGGGCTGCCACGTAGACTGGACAGATACTGAATTTGCTTGCCCTTGTCATGGCTCTAAGTTCAGTGCCGACGGCACAGTAACCGATGGCCCTGCCACAGCAGACCTCGGCAGCTACGAAGCGAAAGTCGATGGAGACCTGGTCCTCGTCAAGGCTGCTTAGGGATTAAAGCAGCTAAGCTGTGCGTCAAGCGTCACGGCAAAAGATTCATCAAATAGGTCAGCTTTCTGACGAAAGCTGACCTATCACTTTGTAAAGAGAATCTAGACGGAACATCCTAGTTTTTCCGTAGGTCTGTAACAGCATTGACACATATTAAAAGCGGTCTGTGCCAAGGTAGGGCATGGACAATGACGCATCAAGGTAAAATCACTGTCGCAGCTGTAGCGAGACCCCTCAAGAGAAATATGGTTAACTACTTATCAAAAAGTGCGATGGTCGAGCGGGTTTACAACCCCAATCTTTTCTCAGAGGACAGTACACAGCCTTTTGAGATGATTGAGCGACCCACTTTTTTGATTGGGTCTGAACGCTCTGGGACGACGCTATTGCGCCTCATGCTAGACAGCCATCCCAACATGCTGTTCTGGGCTGAGTTTGAATACGCTACCGATCTTGTTAGCGACGCTGGCAACTTTCCAAACCTGCCGGACTACTATCAGTGGCTACAGAGCAACCGTAACTTCCTGATGGACGGGCCACTCATCGACCGTCGGCTTAGCTACCCGGCTCTCGTCAATAGCTTTCTAAAGCAGTTTCAGCAATTCAGTGACGACAAAACCGAAAACAGCAGACCAAAGCCCCTCATCGGCGCAACCGTTCACCACAATTTCGATCGCCTGCTCCATATCTGGCCAGATGCAAAGTTCATCCACATCGTGCGAGACGGTCGTGATGTGAGCCGCTCTTGCGTGAATATGGGCTGGGCGGGTGATGGCTGGCACGGCGCGAAGCGTTGGCTCACTGCCGAAAAGCTATGGGATGAGATGAAGCTAAAGGTGCCTGCTGAGCGGCGACTAGAGGTGCGCTTTGAGCGTTTGGTTGAGAATACGACTGAGACGCTAGGCGCTATCTGTGAATTTATGGGCGACCGCTATCATCCAGACATGATGAATTACGCCGTAGGTACAGACTATGGATTACCAGATGCGTCTCTGGTCAACCAGTGGCATACCAAGCTATCCAAGCGAGAAATTCAGCTCATCGAAGCGCGCATTGCACCGCTGCTGGTAGACCGGGACTATCGGCTGAGTGGCCTGCCTGCCATTCGCGTATCGAAAGTGGATCGAATGCTACTCAAGATTCAAAATAAGTGGGGCATTTTGAGTCGGCGCGCGCGAAAGTATGGCATTCCGCTGATGTCAGCAGATTTGATTGCTCGGCAGTTGAAGTTGAGGAGATTGAGCGATCGCTTCAATAAAGAGTTCAGCGGCATCGATATCAAGAGCATGAAGCAGTCTTGGTAAGCTGCCATCTGGTAGCTATCTAGCCTGTAGTATCACATGTTATCTTTGGACGTTGCATCCTTGCCCATGCCTGACAGCGAAGGACGACGTTGTTGTCTCAACCAATCCTTAAGCTCATCCTTATTCTCAAAGTCAAGGATAGATTCGATTAGCGAGTCTAAGTCTGCCGGAGATAAATCGAAGATGGACTCTTGAATATTGCTCTCAAGCGCTCCAAATCGCTTTGTCAGCAACTTTGTCTCCGTGTTAACTGCTCCTTGCTTGCATCCTTTCTGTTCAGCTTCTTCTTTCACCTCCCGATAAACCCGTGTTTCCTCAAGCGTGATATCTAGCATTGCTTCTACCTCCTGAGTTGTAAGCTTTTCAAATTTGTACGAGATTATGGTTGTAACTATCTATTATGGTTGTAACTATCTCTATGATGGCACGAGTTTCGTCTTCATTTGCGATTTGCTCCGCTCGCTCGATTAATAGCCGCGCCTCTGCAGGCGCTTCAGATTCACTGATAGTCGTCAGAACCATAAGCCCTATCCAAATAGGCAGGGATTGAATGTCGCCAAGCTGATCAAGATACACTCGATGTAGTTGCCGTCCATTCAACAAACTTCGATGCGGATAAAGCCACTTCTGCTCCGTACTTTTCGTTGGATAAATAACAATGACTTGCCAATCACTGAACTTCTCAGCATTGCGATAAAAATATAAAGCCGTTTCAGCAAAGATGCGCTCGTATAGTTTTTCATCTGGCTGAAACTGAACTTCAATGAAAAATACTGGCCCTACGGTATCTTCTGGCGGCAGCAAAACACCGTCTATCTCGAACCTGGGTTCTTTAACAGCTACAGAGTCAAACCGGTAGCGATTAGCATTTTCGGGCAGTTCCGGTACCAGCTCAAATAACGCTGTCGGAGACTGTCTGAATAGTTTGTAGAAGATTGAGTCTCGCTTCACAGCATCCACTTAGCAGTACATGCGATCTTATCAGAAAACTGCTAAGGGAACAAAAAACGTGAACAGTTCCAGCAGGCCTATTTCAAGGATGCAAACAGTTCTAGCAACTGCGATTCTGTTAGCTGAGGCACGTTGCACTTTACTGCTTTTTTCAGCTTGTTGCCAGGGTTCTCGCCCACTACGATGTA
>JBHJIY010000110.1:0-8883 GCA_050042985.1 Phormidesmis sp.
CTTTTTTTAGGGCCAATCGGCAGCTACGCAGAACAGAAGCGTAAAATAGAAGACTCGATTTTAGCTGTCGATTTCAACTATCTGTGAGCTTTTAGATGCAACGAGAAGGAATAGCCCAGCGCTATCTGACACCCGACTTGAGATGGGTTCTGATACTCACAGTGGCAGCGATCGCACTCTGGACCATCTGCCTTGGTAACGTGCCCCTGAGAGATTGGGACGAAGGCTACCGTTCCGTAGTCGTTAAAGAGATGATACAGACCAGAGACTGGTTCTATCCCATGCGCTTTGGCAATCCATACCTTACAAAGCCACCTTTCGGCTATTGGGTAGGGGCGATAGGGCCGCTGCTATTTGGCAAGGTCAACGAGTTTACTTTGCGTTTTCCGATGGCGCTGTTCTCTGCGCTGTGCGTTCCGCTACTATATGGCGTTGTGCGAGAGCTAAATTCTCGTCGGAGCGAGGCAGTTCTTACAGCGGGTGTGTATATGACGCTGCTGCCCGTAGTTCGGCATGGGCGGCTGCATATGTTTGATGGTTTTATCAATACGCTGCTGGTCTTTGCGTTGTTCTGTCTGCTGCGGTCGAAAAAGTCGAGGATGTGGGCATTAGGCGTTGGACTAGGCCTAATGGGGATTGCGCTTACAAAGGGTATTTTAGCGATCGCACTGGGCAGCATTGTTTTTGCCTTTGCAGTGCTAGATCGCCGTCAGGCAGTTTTTAAGAATCCTTACCTTTGGATGGGGTTAGCTATAGGTATTAGCCTGACGGTTGGGTGGAATGTCGCTCAGTGGCAAAGGTATGGAGATGTGTTTTTGCAAAAGCATATAGGCTCTCAAAACGTAGCCCGTATCACCACCACATTAGATGGACATAGCGGTCCCCCCTGGGCTTATCTCGTGGACATTGCTCAATATACATTTCCGTGGTTTTTGTTCTGGCCCGGTGGCTTCTTTCTGGCCTGGAAATCGCGCCGTACATCAAAGGGATGCCTGATATTAGTAGGCACCTTTCTGTATATGGGAATGATCTCTCTTATGCAAACCAAGATCTCTTGGTATGTAATGCCGGTTTTTCCGTTTATGGCAATGGCAGTGGGATGGCAAGTAGCTCAGCCAGTAAAATCCTACGCTTACCACCTGCGATGGCTGTTTGCAGTAGGCATATTGGCAGGAATAGGAGGAATTGGTTATTTTGCAATTTCAGACCCTCAGCTTCCCCTAATTTTACTGGGGGTATGCCTAGTAATCACAATGGGACTAGCCACGTGGCAGCTCGGTCGGCAGAGCAATCAGTACCGCCACACGCTACTGATTGGATTGTATAGCTGTCTCTTTTTATTAATGATTTCGCGCTCGTGGGTTTGGGAGCTCAATGAGTCGTTTCCCGTTGTTGACGTTGGTACTATGGTGCAGGCACATGTGCCCAGTGGAGAACCTTTTTACAGCTCTTATCGCTACAACAGACCTAGTCTTGAGTATTATGCCGAGCGTCCGATGCACGTAGCTAAAAATAATGAACTTCAACAAAAGCGAGCAGCAGGCTTTTACTTACTGCTAGAACCAGAGGCCGTTCAGGAATTAGAGGTGCCACCTGAAGCGATCGTCGACACCACCGAAGGATTTAGCCTTGTGAAACCGTAGATTCAAGTAGGCAAATCGACAAAGGCTATAGACAAGACGGCTCCAAACTAAAAATAGTCTGGAGCCGTCTCAATATTTATGATTTACGTCATCGCATGGATTAAATCGGCTTAATCGCTTTACTAACGAAATCTTCCACAATTATTACTGTCTGAGGCTCTGCACTCTTCAAACCGAATCTGACGCGTCAAACGCTCTGGAAGCCGACCTTCTGCATTCTCTAAAGCTTTTTGAAACCAGGGCACACTGGCTTCGGGATTGCCCGAACGAACAAGGACTTGACCCTTTAGGTAGAACAGCTCTGGATTATCACCGGCATCTGCGATCGCATTATCAACCGCAACTAGGGCTTTGTCGTACTCTTCTAAGTCACGGTAGCCAATCGCAATACCGCGCTGCGCGAGATAGATGGGGCTACCATGATTGCTCATACGAGTAATTGCTTCATCTGGATTGGAAAAAGGCAGATTCACAGCCAGCATCAGGTCCATATAGCCTTTCAGCAAATTCAGCTCGGAATCGTTTGGATCGATAGATTCTGCGGCGTCCATTGAGCTAAACACTTGCTGCAGCATGCCAAGCGCAGCAGGGGTCCCTTGAGCAACGCCCTGCGTTTTCAAAAGATGAGCGCCTTCAAGAAATACGCCCACAGCAGAATATAAGTGGCCTCGTAATGGGTCACGACCGCTATCGAGCATAGCTTGCGCCGTCTGTTTGGTTAGCTCAGCGCGGCGGAGTACTTCATCTAGGCCACTATCACCTTCGAGATAGGCCATAGATGCGAGCATGGCGTGAACCAGCGGCTCACCAGCTTCTTCCGTTTCGGCTCGAGCGAGGATTTGGCGAGCACTGGCGTAGTCGCCTTCTTTGAAGATGGCTTCAAAGGCATCTTCGGTAAGCTCACCAATTTCGCGAGGGTTGCTGGTTCTAAAAGGGTCGGCGGCAAAACTTGGCAGCGCGACAGTAACGCTCAATCCCAGTGCAAGCAGTCCACTGCCTACACGAGTAGCCAGCTTGCGGAAGGAGCGGCTTGAGTACTGTGAAGGTGAAGATAACGACATCATGGAAGTGTTTTGAAAGGCCATCGCAGTTATTGCTAAACGGTGTGAAAAAAGGGGGGAAGAGCGTCTAGCCTTGGCGTGCTAACAGATGAGCTAAAAAGCAGCTTAGGCAAACCTTCTCCGGATAAAGTATATCCAGCTACTTTTTTAAACTCACGCATGATGTGGAGATCTTATAGGTGGCATAGGAACAACACACGAGAAAGCACAATTTTTTGTAGACGTTCTTTACAGTAGAGCGCTGTTTAATTTTATTTCTATGGGAGCATTTTGAGCATTATTTTAGCGGGCGATCGCAGTGGAACTGGCAAAACAACGCTCACACTGGCCTTACTAGCTGCCTTGAAAAAGCGAGGCCATATAGTTCAATCTTTCAAGGTCGGGCCAGACTACATTGACCCGATGTTTCACAGTGCGATCACGGGTCGGCCTTGCTACAATCTCGATCCTGTTCTCACCAGTGAAGCCTATGTGCAGCAGAGCTTTCACACACATAGTCTAGGCGCAGAACAGGCAATTATAGAAGGTGTGATGGGGCTATTTGACGGTGCGACGGGCACGGACTATACGGCGAGTACGGCGCATATTGCGAGACTGTTGGGATTACCGATAGTGCTGGTGGTAGACTGCGGACGAATGTCTCGATCGCTAGCCGCATTAGTGCAGGGGTATCGCAACTTTGATAGGCGAGTGACTGTTGCAGGGGTAATTTTGAATCGGGTGGGGAGCGATCGCCATCTTCAGCTGTTAAGCGATGCGTTAGCGGCAATTAAGATGCCGATTTTTGGCGTATTTCGCCGAGAGAAAGATATTCAGCTGCCGAGCCGTCACCTTGGACTGGTGCCAACTGAGGAAGTCAACGAGTTTGAGCAAATCGCAGATCGACTAGCGGCAATTGGGGAGCGGTGTTTTGATTGGGAACAGCTAGCGCCGATGTTGGATTATTTGGGGACTGCTGATAGGAGTGCTGTTGAGTTTGGAGATGTTGCGCTAGTGGAGGAAGGAAAGAGAGTTAGGGTTGCGATCGCACGTGATGCAGCTTTCAACTTCTACTACCCTGACAACTTTGAAGCGCTAGAAACACAAGGCGCAGACCTAATTTACTGGAGCCCCTTAAAAGATAAGGCACTCCCAGAGACTGATGGCTTTTATTTTGGAGGGGGCTTTCCAGAAGTCTTCGCGAATGAACTCGCTAACAATAAGCCTGTCCGTATGCAGCTAAAGCAAGCCATAGAAGCAGGAATGCCAACCTACGCAGAATGTGGCGGCCTGATGTACCTCAGCCAAACATTGATAGATTTTGACGGGCAAGCATGGCCTATGGTGAATGCGATTCCACAAACTGTGAAAATGGGCGGAAGATTAGCGCTAGGGTACCGCCGAGCAAAGGCTTTAGCGACCGGGCCTCTGCTTGAAGCAGAGCAAAGCGTGGTCGGGCATGAGTTCCACAGATCTAGCGTGGTCGAAACTTTAGCTGCTCCACTGTTTGAGACCCAGAGGTACTGGGGCGAAACCGGTGAAACTCAATCCGAAGGATTCCATCGCACTAGCCTTCATGCGTCTTATGTTCACTTACATTGGGGCAATAAGCCGGAGATAGTTCAACGATTCCTACGGCAGTGCATGAAATTCAGAGACAGCAAAGTCTCTGTGTAAGAAGATTCGCAATTGAGAAAACTCTAAAAAGAACTGATATCCAACGAAAACCGGCCCAACCCTGAGCTGTCGTATGAGTTGGCTAGCACTCGATACTGCCCTGTAGTAGGGAGAGTGATTGAAATAGCAGCATCTAATGAATCGGGCGAGAGATCATCGTTTTGCTCTAGAAACTCACCATTGGGCCCAAATAAAACTAAGTACGGATCAAATTCTCGACTAGCTAAGACAATCCGTACGCGCTGTCCGGCCTCACCATCGAAAACAAATTCTTCATAGCGGCTGCCGTCTTGCTGTAGGACAGGCGACCTTGCACTCAAAACACCACTGGTTTGAATGGGGAAATTAGAAGTTGAGCCAGGCTGCCGGGAGACCGAGCGCCCAGTTGATCTTCCAGCCGTGTTAGCGCCTTCTGTTGCGCGCAGCGCATATGCCCCAGTCTCTCTTGAGCCGTAGGAGTTCGCCAGAATTGTGTACGTTCCATTTTCTGGCACGGTGAATACCAGTTTGGCGTTGCCATTACCACCGCTGTTGTCGTCTTGAATCAGATCGCGGCCTTGAGGCGATAGCAAAATCAGATAGGCGTCGACACTGGTACTACTCATCTCGATGGAGATGTTTTGCCCGCGTCGCCCTTCAAAGGAATAGGCGTTGTAATAGCTGCTGTCGGTGGGGAGGACTTCACTATTGGTGGTGAGCTGGCCTTGGATGGATTGGCCGTTTAGGGTGATTTGGGTGGGGGTGCGATCGCTACCCAGCAAAAAAGGTGACTGCTGCATGGCAACTGGCGCTGAGCCATTGCGCACAGCCGTCAAAAACTGACTCACCTCATCCATAGTGATCGCAAAGCCGATGCCGATATTGCCCACCGGACCACTCGGCACACCCGGCGCTGAACGCTGCGGCGTAAAAATAGCGGTATTAATACCAATCAACTCACCGCGACTATTGAGCAATGGGCCACCCGAGTTACCAGGGTTAATCGCTGCGTCCGTTTGAATCAAGCCATTAGCACTATCAATTCGGCTCACAATGCCAATCGTAAAAGTGCCTTCAAAACGCCCGAAGGGATTACCAATGGCAAACGCTCTTTGCCCCACCTGAACGGGAGCCGTCGCTACATCAACCGTGGGCAAATTGCGCCCTTGAATTTTCACAGCCGCTAAGTCAGTACCGTTCGCACCGTAGCCAACCACCCTACCCTCGTACTCCTGCCTGTCAGACAAAATCACCTTGACGGTATTTGAACCATCGACAACGTGGGCATTTGTAATAATCAATCCATCTGAACCGACGATGACACCACTACCAGACCCGAACTGAGTATCGATAGTAACCACCGCCGGGCTAGCCGCTTGGTAAACCCGAACGTTGATATCTTCTTCGGTCTCACGGCTGTTTTGCTTGGTAGCGGGCTCATCTACTTGAACCGATTTGTCTGTTAGTGCTGCTGCCTGGGAAAGTGGCTTTGCGATCGCGCTAGCTATTGCGCTTTGCGTCCGTCCAAACGCTTGTAAGTTCAGCAAGGCTATAGGACTAGCAGAATTTACAAGCGTTAGTCCCAAACCACCTAAGAGAGCAAACTTAGCGGTTGCAGAAGAAAAGCGCAGATTGATGTTCATAGTGAGAAAGAGGAACGCATAAACGAAAACTCGGCAAGCACATGCACCACCCCATACTAGCCAACTAGCCTCATCGATCTGTCAGCCAGCAGACAATTTGCCCAACAGGCCTAGCCAATCCTTTTAACAACGTCTTTCAGTGCTTCTTTTGGCTCAGGGTAGTCATACGAAAAGCCTGCCGCCTGCGTCCGTTCGGGCAAAACTTTTTGCCCCTTCAGCACTACAACCGCACCGTCGCCCAGCAGCGCCTCAATCGCAAAGTCCGGCACAGGTAACCAAGAAGGCCGGTCCATCACATCACCCAGCGTCTTACACAAGTCATTCATGCGCACAGGCTCTGGTGCAGTGCCGTTGTACACACCGTTCATAGAAGGATCAAGCAGCGCCTTCAACATAAGATTCACAAGGTCATCGATGTGAATCCAGGAAAACCACTGGCGACCGCTGCCGATGGGGCCACCGGCATAGAGCTTGAAAGGGGTAATCATTTTGCCAATGGCACCGCCGTCGCCAAGCACAATACCAGTGCGGATGATAGCCACGCGGACGCCTGCATCCTTTGCTTTGTTAGCTTCGGCTTCCCATGCCTGGCAAACCTGGGAAAGAAAATCGCTTTCTGCGGGCTCACTCGTCTCGAAAAATTCTGCGGATTCGCTAGTGCCGTAATAGCCAATGGCGGAACTGCTGACAAGGACAGCAGGTTTGGGGTCAGCCTTGGTAATAGCCTCTACCAATTTCTCGGTACCCATCTTGCGGCTATCCATAATCCGCTTTTTTCGATCTGCCGACCACCGTTCAGAAATTGGCTCACCGGCCAAATTCACGACACCTTCGCAACCAGATATTGCGGCTTGCCAATCACCAGATTGCATTGGTGTATAGGCAACATACTCAACGGGCTTAAATTTGTCAGCGGCAAAAACCTTCTTCGCCTTCTCCACACTGCGGGTAAAGACCTTCACATCGTGACCTGCTGCCAACAAACGCTCGACTAGGCGAGAGCCTACAAAGCCTGTAGCACCCGTAACGGCAATTTTCATAGGTGAGCTATATTCCTGTTTTATCAATGTCCTTTAATAGTAGCGAGCTACGGAGTCGCAAAGCACAGAAAGTAAGCTGAATTGATAGACTAAAAAAGAAGCCGTCAGCGGGACTAAGCCAAAATGAACGCTACAGAGTTACAGCGCCAGCAGCTCATAGATGACATCCAGTCATTACCTGCAAACGTAATAAAAGAAGCTGCCGAGTTTATTGCTCGCCTACGTCAGCAAGCCTCTGAAGTAAAACAAGCGCCACCAACTGAGGAATCTTTAGACGACTCCAGCTATTCGCCTTACGAAGATCTCAAAGAATTTGGGCTCATTGGGTTTGTCAAAGAGGGCCCGTCTGATCTTTCTGTTAACTACAAACAAGCGCTGACGGACAGTTTGATGGAGAAGTATGGTCATAGCTGATACTAGCTTTTGGATTGCGCTGATCATTGAGAAAGATACCTATAACAGGCAAGCACGAGAAGCACTGATGAAGCTCGATCAGCCACTCATTACGACGTGGCCAGTCATTGCTGAGACCTGTCACATACTGCTGAAGCGGATAGACAATAACGCTCAAACTAAGTTTGTAGAAGGAATCACAGAGAAAAAGTATCAGATATTTGAAATTAAAGAAAACCAAGCTCCGCATATCGTTGAGTTGATGGAGCAGTATGCTGATTTACCGATGGACCTAGCAGATGCATCTTTAGTTCTGCTGGCTGAACATTTAGGACACGGCAAAATTTTGTCAGCTGACCAGCGCGACTTCAATACCTACCGATGGAACAATCGTGAGCCGTTTGAGAATTTGATGTTTCCTGTGGCATAGAGGAGTCGGTCACACGCGGGGATAGCTCATCCACAAACGGGACTTTATCAGTCGCACTCAGGTACCCTCATTCATCAACGGGACTTTATCAGTCGCATGCGGCAACGTCTCAGTCACAAACGGGACTTTATCAGTCGCGGGGAGGAATGATTGCTCTGTGGTCGGCATCAAGTGAACTGTGGTCGGGAACGATTGCTGGATGGTCGGGAGTAGTCGCTGCGCGGGTGAGAATGATGGCTCGGAAGGCGGCATCGAGTGCAGCGCAGGCGGGCACGGTGGCAATGCAGGCAAGCATAGTTGCTTGGCAGATGACAACAAGTACAGTGCGGCTAGAAACGCCGAAAGCATGGGGTGAGCAGCAATAATCAGCCAAAGTGCTATGTCAGCCCTAGCTGTTGCTTCAGGACGTCGGGTAAGTTTTTAGCCGTTTCTAATCCGCGCGCGTTCTCCCAATTCGTATTTTCTTTAAAGCGAATGCCATTGAGGTCCGCAGAGCTGAGGTCCGCATCACGGAGGTCTGCAGAGCGAAGGTAAGCAGAGCTGAGGTCCGCAGAGCTGAGGTCCGCAGAGCTGAGATATGCAGAGCTGAGATATGCAGAGCGGAGATATGCAGAACTGAGGTTCGCAGAGTTGAGGTCTGTCGAGCGGAGATTCGCAGAGCTGAGGTCAGCAGAGCTGAGGTTCGCAGAGATAAGGTCAGTAGAGCGGAGATACGCAGAGCTGAGGTTCGCAGCGCTGAGGTTCTCTTCTCTGAGGTTTGCTCCGCAGAGGTTCGCTGCGCGGAGGTCCACATAGCTGAGGTTCGCGGAGCTGAGGTCCGCAGCGCTGAGGTCCGCAGCGCTGAGATCCGCAGCGCTGAGGTCCGCATAGCTGAGGTCCGCAGAGCTGAGGTCCGCAGCGCTCAAGTTCGCAGCGCTCAGGTCCGCAGCGCTCAGGTCCGCAGCGCTCAGGTCCGCAGCGCTCAGGTCCGCAGCGCTCAGGTCCGCAGCGCTCTGGTCCGCAGCGCTCAGGATCGCAGCGCTCAGGTTCGCAGCGCTC